>QUFP01000128.1 GCA_003478935.1 Firmicutes bacterium AF25-13AC | reverse complement strand
ATTGCAAGTTAGTGTCGCTGCAAACAGAAAAAACTATGACAAAGTAAGGAGGACTTCGGATATGTGTGAGGCATTGAGAGAGCTTATGAAGGAAGAAATTGAAGAAGAGCTGAAGAAGAATCACGAGCAAGGTATTGAGCAAGGACGCATCAACCAGTTAATTGATCTTGTTATGCAAAATCTTCTGCCTATCGAAACTGCCGCTCAGTGTGCAAAGATGACGCTTGACGAATTTAAGGTTGCAATGGATAAAAATGAAAACTAATTAGCAATTCAAGTCAAAAAAATAGCCAGTGGACGAGAAAACATTTCCCGTCCACTGGCTATTTGCTTCCTTTACTCAAAAATTCCAATATAGGACAGCGTCGGCGCTACTCTTGAATCTATAATTTCAATTACAAAAGTCGGGCGGGAAAGCCAAGAAACTTTTTGCAATTATCGGACAATGATGTCGAATTTTGTCGAAATGTTGTACAGGCAACTGCTCGTTTTGTGCTTGTGTCCTTGTGTGTTGTATGATATATTGTTTATATCAGTAAAGAACATATATTCATATTCGCAGTTAAAGGAGGGCACATATGCATACGGTACAGCTTCTGTTAAAAACATCTAAATACGAACGCCATGAAATCGATCGTCGTTTTCA
>QUFP01000127.1 GCA_003478935.1 Firmicutes bacterium AF25-13AC | reverse complement strand
GCAATGCCATTTAGCTAGATGTTCGAGAAAATGTTCGATTTGTAATTGAGTTTTTTCAAAAGTACCAAAAAAGCTATTTATGAGGCAAAGCAGCAAAAAAAGAGTATACGAAATAAACGGATTAAAAGAATAAAAATAGTCCGCAACATAGAGGATATTCGGTTAAAAAGGCTTATCGAAAAGCAAAATGAACTGCACCAATACCGCGTAAAGGGCGTGAAAATGGGCGCAGTTCTTCCTTTACAGCATGAACGTATTTAATCATCAGGTGAATGATATCTTTTTCTGTTCTTGAATCACGCCAAAAATATTTTCTTGCAATTCTTAAAGCAGAAGAAAAATCAACCTGATAATGGTACTTATTTTGAGATTGGTGTTGCTGTTCTATTTCAAGCTGCTGTTTTTGCTTTTCAAGGGCAGCTTCATTGGCAAGAAAAATGCCGAAATTATAGAGAATGAGATTGCCATAAATTTCCTGCTTTAAAAAATCAGGCTTTTTGCTGTGCAGGTAAAGAAGTCCATTAACATGCTTTAAATAACGAAAAGAAGTTTCAATGCCCCAGCGTAAGCGATAGCAGGTTTTAATATCGTTTATATCAAATGAAAACGGAAGATTTGTAATAATGTATTCAAATGTATTTGGAGCTGTTTTTATTTTGAGAACACGAAATTGAACGACACAAAGGTGCTTAC
>QUFP01000126.1 GCA_003478935.1 Firmicutes bacterium AF25-13AC | reverse complement strand
GAGCCGAGCCGACATAACCGATGTAGCCTTCACGCAGCGAAGCTGTTGGAATAAATGCGACTTTCTTATTTTCAATTTCTTCCTTTATCAGACTTCCTACACTTGAAAAGTGCGAACATAAAAATAGTTTCATCAATATTCTCCTTTATAGATTTCGATTTATCATAATTATTCTACCATATCGTTATGAATAAATCATCTCATGCAAAACAATTTCTTCTGCCCGGTTGCGAATGTTATTGCAACGCTGCACCCATTCCATTTGACAGGTACGCTTTAATTCCTCAGTCACACCCTCGGCAGCTTTCATCTGCTCCATGATGGTATCGAACCGCTTCTGTGCCTGTTCGTTCAGGTCTGCAAGATATGTCCACAATTCTCCGGTCAGTATCAATGTGTTCAATCTGGCTGGATGGACTTCTCTTAAATATTCCCGGTGCATCCGTCCATATTTTCCGATGGGGCGGTGTTCCTCCGGCAGTTTCAAGTCTGGGATGTAGTAATCTCCGACAAGAATATAATCAATTCCATTTTCCGTTATTCTTGGTTTCAATTCGCTCATGTTCCTTACCTCCTGTGGAAGTAGGCTCGTCTGGTACTAACTCAATCACATCGGTAATCTCACAATTCAGCGTTTCGCAGATACGGGCTAATGTATCCATGCTGATGTGCTTTCCCTCTTTGCTCATGTTG
>QUFP01000125.1 GCA_003478935.1 Firmicutes bacterium AF25-13AC | reverse complement strand
AATCAGGTGCTACCTCGAAAAAGTCACATCCTTTTTGATTCAGTGCTTCCATCAGCTTTCTTTGAAGCTTTCCCCTGGCAAATGTGGAAAACATTCCATTAACCTTACGACTCTTATTGAATTCCTTAATATCCAACTTCTCAATCACAGTCAGTGTATCCTTGGAAATGCTGTCCACATAGGTTTTGACTGATTTCTTGATCTCGTGATCCAGCTGTGCATAGTAGCAGCGCTTTTTACGATATGGTGCTTCTGCCGTCTGAATCATTCGTTCCAGATGATCCATCTTTTTGATGAGAGAACGTCTCACATCCTCTGACAGATCATGTTTTCTCAAAAAGTGTTTAATCTTTCGTTTCTTGTTTCGAAGGCTTGCTAGTTCTGCAAAGGCAGGCTCTACCTCTTCATGATAAAAGTCAATTACCGGACTCATGGAACCGATTGCCCTTCCGTCGGATGTATGAAAGCAGTCCGAGATTCCGGTATCCACTCCAATACAATTTGTTGTTGCAGGCTGCTGTCTTGTTGAATCATAAGACCAGCCAATTCGAAGATTCCCTTTTCTCACCTGCATCAGAACAGTTCCTGCCATCTTGTTATTCTGAATCTTATGTAAAAAATGTCTGCTGGTATCAATCGGGATCGTGATTCGCTGTCTTGTTTTTAATGGATTTGTAATAATGATTACATAGGGCATTTTGGTAT
>QUFP01000123.1 GCA_003478935.1 Firmicutes bacterium AF25-13AC | reverse complement strand
TCTTTAATTTCTGAACATATGTCTTCTTTTGGTACGCCCATCCCTGATCCGAATGAAAGGTTCTTCGGTATGGACAATCAGCCGTTCTCTCAATTGCTTCTTCTAATGCGTCTGCTACATTTTTAAATGAGGCAATCTTACTTATGCGGAAACTTATAATTTCTCCATTATACATATCCATAAATGGATCCAGATACAGCTTATTCATTGTCATATGGCCTTTTTTATCTACTTCATAATACTTGAATTCGGTTGTATCTGTAGTAATTTTCTGATGGGGAATCGATGTATAAAATCTTCTACGAATTCTATTTTTGACCGTTTTTCCCACTTTACCTTTGTATGAATTATACTTTCTGCTTTTTCTGGTAAACGATGTTACCTGTAATCCAAGTTTCTTCATAATTCGTTGAACTTTCTTTTTATTGACAACAAGTCCTTGTTTCCGCAGTTCTCCAAATATTCTTCGATACCCATAATTCTTATTCTTCTCTTGAATTTTCTGTATCTTTTCTTCAAGATCTTGATCTGGATTTTCTCGGTTAAATCTCTTTTGCCAATACATATAGGTTGCTTTTGCCATGCCAGTATACGAGAGAAGGTCTTTTAGTTTGAATTCTCTTCGGAGACTGTTGATGATTCGCGCCGTTCTCTCATTTTTGCTTCGTCCTCTAATCGCAGTCTCCTCAGTTCTTTTAAAAACGCATTCTCTATTCTTAACTCATGAAGCTCCGCTTCTAATTCTTTTACATGTTCAATACTT
>QUFP01000122.1 GCA_003478935.1 Firmicutes bacterium AF25-13AC | reverse complement strand
GGATCAAAGGATATTTGCTCCTCCCCGAAGCTTATCGCAGCTTATCACGTCTTTCATCGGCTCTTAGTGCCAAGCATCCACCCTACGCTCTTACTTGCTTGACCATAACTTAAGTTCCTTAAGCCGTGTGCATAGCGTTGCACACTCCCTGGTCGCGGGTATTTCTTGGTTCTTCTTGGTTTGTTTTTATTGGATAATCAATTTTACTTGATTATCACCTCGGATGTCTTTGTATTAATATCTAGATTTTATTCAGATCCGCATCTCGATTCCGCTTTGCTTCATCTCGATGTGGCTACTCGCCAAATAGCTTCTTCGTCAAAACGCTTCGTTCATGCAAGCATGACTCATCGTTTTGCCTTCGAATCTTCTCGGCTCTGAATAGATACAAATTGTGTTTGTATGCAGTTTTCAAGGTACATGTCTGACTGATGTTATCAGTCATTCAAATACAAAAGATTCTTTTGTACTCGGATCGCTGATAAAACCTTTTAAAAGAAATTTATTTTCTTTTTTAATCCGGCAGCCACCTGCTCTCCCATGCCGTCTCCAGCATAGTACCATCGGCCTCCTGGGTCTTAACCATCGTGTTCGGGATGGGTACGGGTGTTTCCCCCAGGCGCATCGCCACCGGAAAGTTCGTTACCAATTTCTCGATAACTAAACAGTATAACCAATTTCCTTACTTGTTTCTTTTCCTTAGAAAGGAGGTGATCCAGCCGCACCTTCCGATACGGCTACCTTGTTACGACTTCACCCCAGTT
>QUFP01000121.1 GCA_003478935.1 Firmicutes bacterium AF25-13AC | reverse complement strand
GGATCAAAGGATATTTGCTCCTCCCCGAAGCTTATCGCAGCTTATCACGTCTTTCATCGGCTCTTAGTGCCAAGCATCCACCCTACGCTCTTACTTGCTTGACCATAACCAGAATTGTATTTTCATACATTCCAGCCGCACAGATAGCGTTCTGTGCTCCCTGGTCGCGGGTATTTCTTGGTTCTTCTTGGTTTGTTTTTATTGGATAATCAATTTTACTTGATTATCACCTCGGATGTCTTTGTATTAATATCTAGATTTTATTCAGATCCGCATCTCGATTTCGCTTCGCTTCATCTCGATGTGGCTACTCGCCAAATAGCTTCTTCGTCAAAACGCTTCGTTCATGCAAGCATGACTCATCGTTTTGCCTTCGAATCTGCTCGGCTCTGAATAGATACAAATTATGTTTGTATGCAGTTTTCAAGGTACATGTCTGACTGATGTTATCAGTCATTCAAATACAAAAGACTCTTTTGTACTCGGATCGCTGATAAAATCTTTTAAAAGAAATTTATTTTCTTTTTTAATCCGGCAGCCACCTGCTCTCCCATACCGTCTCCAGCATAGTACCATCGGCCTCCTGGGTCTTAACCATCGTGTTCGGGATGGGTACGGGTGTTTCCCCCAGGCGCATCGCCACCGGAAGTCTTGTTACCAATTTCTTGATAACTAAACAGTATAACCAATTTCCTTACTTGTTTCTTTTCCTTAGAAAGGAGGTGATCCAGCCGCACCTTCCGATACGGCTACCTTGTTACGACTTCACCCC
>QUFP01000120.1 GCA_003478935.1 Firmicutes bacterium AF25-13AC | reverse complement strand
CTCTTCTTCAATTTCTTCCTTCATAAGCTCTCTCAATGCCTCACACATATCCGAAGTCCTCCTTACTTTGTCATAGTTTTTTCTGTTTGCAGCGACACTAACTTGCAATACAGCATCTGCTTTTTCTTTGTCGCCTGGTTCGGTAAAAGCGCTTGCTAATTCTGTGAATCTTTGAATATCATCGGTCTGAGCACTTTTTGATAACACTTTAAGACTTTCATGATTCTTAGAATTAAGTTCGTTTGTCACAACAATCTGTGTTGGAACAGAAAGTCCGTTTACATAGTATATGCCAGGAGACTGCCTTTCAATTATGTATCCTTCTTTAGAAATCTGGTTTAACAGCTCCTTCGGAGCAGATGCCCGAAAAAGTGAGACGGTCAATTCTCTTAGCGGAATTTGATTCACTTTTTCTCCCAAGCCTTTGTACAGGAAGGCATATCCGAGAGTCTTGAAAAAGTTATCAATTGTCATACCATCATCGGGTGATTTATATTCAATGATATTATGTCCTCGAAAGATTTTTCCGATTTCATTTTGAATCTGCACGCCTTTCCTTTTTTCGATGATCAGAAGATCCATTTGCAATGGTTTTTTGCTTAGATTGTACTCGCGCTTAAATTCGAGATCGTCTTTATTGAAGCGAAGCTCAAGTTCGGCTGCGGCACAGAAAGCAGGATGCCATTGGATTTTTGTGCTGGGTCGCCGTTCATTTGGTTTTTCCATAAAACTCCTCCATTCAAAAATCATTCTCCAAATTTTGGAATTTTATCGAA
>QUFP01000012.1 GCA_003478935.1 Firmicutes bacterium AF25-13AC | reverse complement strand
ATTTATATATAACATAATACAAATATTTTGTCAATAATGTTTGATGATTTTATACAACTTTATGATGACTCCATAATACAAATATTTTGTCAATAATGTTTGATGATTTTATACAACTTTATGATGACTCCATAAAAAATCCATTCTTTTATGTTACCATTAAATTTAAAGTATATGGGCAGTAAGGGAGGCAGGCTTATGCAGAAAATTTTAGTTGTTGAAGACGATATTGACATTCAGGATATATTAAAAAATCATTTGATTGATGCTGGATATGAGGTTGTGATTGCGGGCGATGGCGTAGAGGCAATTGCAAAATTTGATGATACTGTTCATCTTGTCCTGTTAGACATCCTATTACCAAAGATTGATGGCTATGGTGTCTGTGAGGTCATTCGCCAAAAGTCGCAGGTTCCGGTTATTATGCTTACGGCACTTGCAGATGAAGATAATCAGTTAAAAGGATTTGAACAGCAAATTGATGATTATATTCCGAAGCCTTTTTCACCTAAAATTTTATTATGCAAGATTGCAGCCATTCTTCGCCGAGGAACGAGTGAAAATCACAATCAATCCATGCTTACGTACAAAGAGTTGAGCATGGATATTGACGGATTTCATGTCTATCACAGAGGAAAAGAAGTGGTTTTAACTAGTAAAGAATTTGCCTTGCTGAAGCTTATGTTGGAAAATCAAGGAAAAGTATTTACGAGACAAATGTTGCTTGACCGATTGTGGGCAGATGATCTGGAGGTAGAAGATCGAAGTGTTGACAGTCATATAAAAAACATTCGCAAAAAGCTGGATGTGGACTATATCAAAACAATCAGAGGGGTGGGGTACCGAATTGATAAGGAAAATTAAAACAAGTCTAACAGTGAAACTTTTTTTATTGACGACGATTCTTTTGCTTTTTGTGTGCTTGCTCTCTGTTTTTAGCATGGCAAGATATATTCCTCAAACTTATAGCAATCGGCTTAGCAAAGAATTGCAAAAGCAGGCAAATGATTTCGTGCCAGTATTGGAACGAGCAAACTCTTTAGAGGAGTGTTATATGCTTGCCAGCCAATTTGCAGTACAGACAAAAGCAACTGTTTACATTGAAGATGAGAATGGAACGATTTTGTATTCAAGTGATGAATTGCAAACCACAACAGATCAGGATTCGATTGCTACAATTCAGGAATCCACGGATACTATCATAGTTACAACAGATAATGACGAGCTATTATCGGAGATTGGCTATCCGTTTACTTTATTTGGCAGTGAATATACTCTTTGTGTTCAGGGGGATACGGTATCTATCAATCAAGCGACAGAAGCAATCTGGCAAACCATTCCACTTGTTATTTTTGGGATTTTTCTTATATCAATCGTATGCTCTGGCATTTATTCACGCTACATTATAAAATTAAAAGAAAGCAATATCGAGTTAAAAGTTGAAATCTCAAAACAGCGAGAGCTGGAACAAAAGCAACGTGAATTTTTCTCAGCGGCATCACATGAGTTAAAAACACCTTTGACCATTTTAAAAGGTCATTTAACGGGAATGCTTAACAAGGTCAAAGGATATGAAAATCGGGAAGTGTATATGGAACGATCGTTGGCTGTTGTTGAGAAGATGGAAACATTGGTGAAGGAATTATTGTATCTATCGAAAACAGATGAAAGTCAGAAATCGGAATATAAAATGATTGATTTGGCAGAGCTTCTTCGGGTACAGATAGCGGATGTGACCGAATTATTGTCTGAAAAAGAACTATCGCTTACGGTAGACATTCCAGACAAGCTTTTGTGCGAAGTTGATTCTGCGCAGATGGAACGAGCTCTTCAAAATATATTGATAAATGCCATTCGTTATTCACCAAATGGCGAGGAAATCAATATATCATTATCAAATGAGAAAAATACGAATATCGTTTTTTGTAAAATAGAAAATACAGGTGTTACGATTCCGGAGGAGGAAATTTCTCATTTGTTTGAAGCGTTTTATAGAGTGGATGCCTCACGCAATCGTAACACAGGAGGGACTGGATTAGGTCTTTATATTGTTCGCAAAATCATGGATTTGCACCATGCAAAATATGGAATCAAAAATTCAGACAGAGGTGTGTTGTTTTGGTTTAAAATGCCGCAAAGAAGAAGTGATAGCGACTCCATTTAAACTTCATATTTCCTGCAAATACGATTCAAATTCTTTTGCTATTCTTTAGCTGTCCTGAAAAGGGCAGCTATAATTTTAAAAGTGAGGTAAAAGAAAATGGGAAAAGCAAAGACAATGGGGGCTTTGGCCCTGACAGCATTGATGGGAATGGGAGCAGCAGGTCAGATGAATGGGACTGCAGAGGCTCGTACACTGGATTCATCAGCAAGTAAGGCAACGAAATCCATATCGAAAGAAATGGTTGTATCGACGACGGATGATTCAGATGGTGTCATGAGCTACAAGGATAAGACGAGTGGAAAGAGCTTTGTCAGTGAAGACAATGGCGCAACCTGGGTATCGGAAGAAGCGTATAATAGCAGTTATCCTGCAATCAACTATGAGTGGTGGACTTATGATGAGTACAAGGTGTGGCTGGAACAGGAAAAGAAAATACTTCAGGAAATGGCAGATGAGCATACAAGGGTTAAAACCAGCGAAGGAACTTTCTTGTGGACACAAGAATTGACCGATCAGTATATTGATGAGTACGAGCAAACCTTAAAGGATATCAAAAAAGGACTTCTTGTATCGAAGTCTGTGGATGGAGATACCGAGTGCATGACAACATTTCATTCGGATTGGGTTGGCAGCACGGCCGATTAACGACAATTGGTAAAAACGTTTTTTTAAGAATTTATTAAATAACAGAATAGTCATTGAAAATACTCCGAAATCGTAGTATAGTAAAAACTACGATTTCGGAGTATTCTTGTTTAAGGAGGACAATTATGAAACAAACTATGAAACAAATTGAGGAACAGAATCGAAATCAGAATTCAAAACTGAATCCAAGATTGAATCAAAAATTGGAAGCCGTCAATCAGGTTTACGAAATGATTGATGATATTTACGACAGCTATGCTGGCTCGTTTGGTATTACCGATGCAGAGCTTTGGGTTCTCTATGCGCTATTTGAACACAATGGAGATTATTTGCAAACAGACATTTGCCGCCAATGGTATTATAGTTTGCAAACGATTCATACCACCATCAAAAACATGGAGAAAAAAGGTTTTATTACGTTGATCTGTCAGCCGGGAAATAAGAAAAACAAGTATATTCACCTGACAGAAGCAGGAGAAAAGATTATGGAAGAAATTGCAGTCCCGTTGACGGAGGCGGAAAAGGAGGCATTTTCAGCGCTGACACAGGAGGAGCAGGATTTGCTGCTGCCGCTTTTACAAAAACATGCAAATGCGTTGAAAGCAGCAGTTGAAAAAATTCATCGTCCCAAAGACGCACATTAAAAGTTTCTTATAGCAGAAAGGAAATGTAAATTGTATGTTCAAACTATTAAAGTATTTGCGTCCCTATAAGGGGCGCGCGATTTTTATGATTTTTCTGCTGTTTGCGCAGGTGTTGGGAACATTATATATTCCCACGCTGACAGCAGCAATCGTAAACAAGGGCATTGTCACTGGAAATGTAAATGAAGTATGGCGAATTGGTGGTATGATGCTTGTGGTTGCCATAGATAAATAGTGTAATTGAGATATCCTGCAAATGTGACCCACAATAGGTAAGGAATCAATAAGTAGCTTGCAGGCTTTGAGATCGGATAGAATTGTTTTATTGTGTATAAAATCAAAAGCCATAGCAGAACTAGCCAAATAAAAGAGAATAAATACCATTGCAGGTTAAAGAAGAAAATGGACCAAAAGAAATTGACAATGAGTTGAAGCCCGTATGCGGCCAATGCCTGTTGACTGGGGCGTTTTGATGTGTAAATAAGATAAGATGCAAATCCCATTAGTGTATACAATAGTGTCCACACAATAGGGAATAGCCAATTCGGTGGTGCTAGGGCGGGCTTATTTACTAGAGCAAAAGCTTCCATGCCATTTCGGGTTATAAGAGCGGATAGGCTGCCAACTGCAAGTGGAATTAGGATACAGACAAATAGTGTTTTCCATCGAATTTTCATAGAGGGACCATGCCTTTGCGCAGATTTATTATTGTAGTAGTATGCGTAAAAGCATGGTTTTATTCGATTTTATTTTATTTCATCTCTTTTCTGCCGAATTGCGTGATCGCCAGCGCAAACACCAGACAAAAGACAAGAACCGCGCAAGGCAAAAATGGAAACAGAGAAAATGCAGCATCCGAAGCTTCTGCTGTAAAATCGTGTAGTGAGCAGGAGACCAAATAGCCGCTGTAGCAATAAGGATAAGCAATCCAAAGAGGCGTATTTGCAACCAAAACACCTGGAATGACAAGAAGCAGATTAAGGCCCACCGATAGCAGTGGTTTCTCAAAAAGGACAGTAATGGCCCACATTGTCCCAATACAAGGAAGCATTGTAAGAAAAAGGGAGAAGCACCATTTCAATAAATAAAAAATAGGCAAAGTTTCGGTTACGCCCATTGTCTTAGTGGCAATCAATCCACCAATGACAAACACAGCAAGAAAGACAACCATTTCCATAAAAAGATAAAAAATTAGTACACAAAATTTGACTGCGGAAAGCGCATAGCGGCTAACAGGCAGCGCCAGCATTTTCAGAATCCCATTATTTTCAGTTTCACGGCTTGCAATCATGACGCAGACGACGATCATGCTAAAGGGCAACAGATAATATGCGTAAACAAGTGCGCTTTGAATGAACATAGCGGGCCATGCATTTGTATATTCTGGTGTGAAATAGCTGCTTAAATTTGCAATTCCAGAAGAAACCACAAGCAAAGGGGCAATAAAAATCAGGGGTACGATTTTGGAACGCTTGCATTTCATAAATTCAATTTTGAGCAATTCTGAAAAGCTCATTTTACTTATTTTATTTATTTCACTCATTTCAACATCCTCCTTATTCGTAGTGCGTATAGTTTGCCAGTCCCAAACCGATGGCAAGAAACAGAACGGTTTCTGCGAGAGCAACAAGAGCAATTGATTTGTCAGGTTGGGCGCTCATCGCAACCGCAGGCTTTAGCATGACAACAAAAGGATGAAACATCAAAATGGCAAGATCGGAATTTGCCAGTGTCATTCCGCTTAAAAAGCCAGCGACACCGATGCCAAGAGGAATCCACATATTTTCAAAGCGCGAGGAAATCAGCAGCAAGAAAGATAATACCGGCATAGAGGTGATAAACGAATAGGCGGCGAACCGAATAAGTGTCGGTAACTCAAATGTATCCTGCGGCAAATCGGTCATGCCAATTTTTATAAGTGCAAGATTTTGCAAAGTGATTGCAATCAAAAGCAGAATTGTTAGAATCAAAAATTTGTACAGGTACATTTTGGGGACGCTTACAGGCAGCATATATAATTTTTTTACGGCATTTCCTTTAAATTCCATATTGTAAATCATACAGGTGGCAACGATGATGCCAAACATATTTAAAATCAGAAGCGTACCATAAAGCTGGGTCAGTAAAACATCCATCGGGGCAAGTGGCAGAGATAAAAGTGTGTTTTTCCTCACAAAGAAATTGACAAGGGCATAAGCGGCACCTAAAATGCCAACGGCAATCAGTACGGGAATAACACCGGCTCGTTTTTCTTTTTGAAGTTCGATTGTAAGAAGACTCATAGCTTTGCCCTCTGCTTTCTGGTGGTATTGTCATTGTCAATCATTGAGAGGAACATCTCTTCCAGATTATCAGCTGCAAATCCAGCCTGCAAGGCGTTTCGCCGCAGTTCATCTAGCTACCTTCAAACAATAGTCGACCATGATTGAGAATGCCAATGTCATCTGCCATCAACTCAATCTCGGATAACATATGGGATGAGATTAAGACGGTGCAATCATAAAGCGTGGGCAGAGATTTTACGAGATTGCGAATTTCATGGATACCGGATGGGTCAAGACCATTGGTCGGCTCATCTAAAATCAGAATAGGCGGTCGGCCAAGCAAAGCACCAGCAAGACCAAGACGCTGCTTCATACCAAGTGAATATTTTTTTGCCAGTCGGTCACCAAATTCAGTTAGACCAACTAATTCTAAAGCCTCGTCCACAGTACTTTTCGGCAGTTTTAAAATTCTGCGAATAATATCAAGATTTTCTCGTCCTGTCAGATTGGAATAAAACGAAGGCGATTCGATAAAGGAACCAATCTCCTTTAAGATTGCAAGGCGATCAGCTGGGAAGTGTTTTCTGTCAATGGTAAAGCTGCCAGATGTCGGCTTGGTCAGACCCAAAAGCATTTTCATCGTGGTAGATTTTCCAGCCCCATTCGGACCGAGAAAACCATAGATACTGCCTTTGCGGATGTGAAGCGAAACATTGTTGACAGAAGTGAAGTTTTTGTATTTCTTTGTCAACTGTTCGGTGGTGATAATGCAGTCTGTAGTATGATCGGTAGCGCGATCTGTAACATAGTTCATAAGAACATTTCCTCCTGATAGATAAGTGTGGGTTTTTCGATGCTTTTATCGTACAACGTGAACCTGACAATAATCTTCTCGCGTCCTTACTTTTACCTTACTTTTTTGAGATATGCCCCTCAGATGAGATTCTCTGTGATATACTATCGCTGGTTGTGGTTGCAGTCATAACTATAGTTGTGATTATGATTGTAGCTGTAATGATAGTGATAACGATACGCATGGTTGTAGTTGGAGGTAACACGATGGACAATTCATTTTTATATACGAAAACACTCCTGCTTGTAGATGACGAGCTGGATTTGCTGAAAATGCTATCCGATATTTTAAAAGATGCTGGTTTTCAAAAAATTCTTATGGCTGATACGGGGAAAGAAGCGGTTGCAGAGGCAAAAAAAGGAAAACCGGATCTGATCATTTTGGATGTGATGCTGCCAGATAAAGATGGTTTTTCTTTGATGGAGCAGCTTCGCTCATTTACTGATGTGCCGATCATCTTTTTGACTGCGAAGGATGAGGCAGCGGACAAACTTGCCGGGCTGGGGCTTGGAGCAGATGATTATATTGTAAAACCATTTTTGCCGCAGGAATTGATACTTCGCATTTATGCAGTACTGCGTCGCTCTTATAAGGAAGACAATCCACTGGTTGTGCTGGATGGATGCACGGTAGATTTTGATAGAGCAGAAGTCTACAAAGGAAACGAGATTTTCTTTTTAACGGCAAAGGAACACATGCTGTTAAAAACACTTGCCCGCAATGAAGGAAAAATTATTACCGTTGATGCGCTTTGCGAAGCACTATGGGGCGACAATCCATTTGGTTATGAAAATAGTTTGAATGCCCATGTGCGGCGTATACGAGAAAAGATCGAAACGGACCCGTCAAATCCCAAGTCATTGATCACAATTAAGGGTTTGGGCTACAAATTGATTATGCGAAAGTGAGGTCAGAGATCATGAAATCATTTGGCGCATATATTTCAAAATATCTGGCATCGTTTGCCGCATTTATTCTACTTCTATTATTTATCAATGTAATAATTTTTGTTGTCGCATTTCATAAAACTGTGACAGAAGATTATGGAGCTACGTCTCCTCGAACAATGTTGGAGCGAACTGCCGCTTCGGTAACTCATGATGCCTTATCAGAGGAGGCAGCACAAAGATTGCGTGAGCAAAATATTTGGGCGCTGTATCTGACGCCTGATGGCAATTGCTTTTGGGCATTTGACTTGCCTGCTGAGATTCCGCAAAGCTATACGATTCAGGATGTTGCATTATTTTCTAAGGGGTATTTGGCTGATTATCCTGTTTTTGTCTGGAATACAGCCGATGGTCTTTTGGTACTAGGCTATCCGAAAAACAGCTATATGAAGTTAACCAGTAATTATTATTCAATCGCGGCAATTCAGAGACTTCCGCTTTTTCTTATGGGAATGCTGGGAACGGATCTTATATGCTTGTTTATTGCGTATTATTGTTCACGGCGCAAGATCATTCGAAATACGGAACCGATTGTAGCGGCAGTGGAAAAACTATCGGATGGCAAGGCAATTTCCCTTCATGTGGATGGAGAACTGGCTGAAATTGCAGAAAGTGTAAATAAGGCATCAAACATTTTAAGTAAACAAAATGAGGTGAGAGCCAACTGGATTAGCGGTGTTTCTCATGATATTCGCACACCGCTTTCCATGATTATGGGATATGCAGAGCGTATTGCACAGAGTAAAGAGGCTAGTGCATCAATCAAGGAGCAAGCCGAGATTGTGCGAAATCAAAGCGTGAAGATCAAAGAGCTTGTACAGGACTTAAATTTGGTATCGCAGTTAGAATATGAAATGCAGCCGCTTCATCTGGAAGTCATTCGCTTATCAAAGCTTATCCGTTCTTACGCAGCGGAACTACTTAATTCTGGCATTTCAGATACCTATACGATCGAAATTGAAATTGCAGAGAATGCTGAAAATGCAGTTTTGGAAGGGGATGCTCGCTTAATTCTGCGTGCAATCAGTAATCTTGTGCAAAACAGTATCAAGCATAATCCAGATGGCTGCAAAATTTATCTTGCGCTGGAATGCACAAAAAAATATGCGAAGAATTGTCTTACCCTCTCTGTTACAGACGATGGCGTCGGGATCTCACCTAAGAAACGATGCGAGTTAGAAAAAAAGCCACATTATATGGAAAGCACAGACGAGCGTCTGGATTTGCGGCATGGATTAGGACTTTTGATCGTACAGCAAATCGTGAGTGCTCATAAAGGCACGATGCAAATTGTAGACGCAGTGCCACATGGGTGCAAAACGAGTTTGACTTTTGTTTTGTAATTGACCGAAGCGTGCAGATGCGCTATACTGAAACCATGACGAAGCCAATAGGTAGCCTGCTGTTAAAATATGGCTGTAGATTGGAATCATCAACAACGACATCAAATAAGCGAGGAAGAAAATGAGAGTTTTTGATTTCAGTAACCAGACAGAAGAAAAGGTTAATCCGGAGTGTACATATACGACATTTCGTTCTAACGAAGAGGTCTCTACACCAGAGCATCCAATTTTTGTTCTAGATAATAAAGAAAAAGAGCATGCGCATCATTCCGCTGGATTTTTTACAAATCCGACAAAGAGAACAGCATTTGAATTTAAAGAGGAAAATTCAAAAGAATCCTATACCGCTGATATTTTGAAGGTAGATTCACGTTTTGTCGGACTTGTGCGTTGGCTTGGCGACAACCATATCAATGTGCGTTTGTCAGGAGAAAATACAGCAGAAGGATATGCTGTTTATAAGATTCGTGAGATCGCATTTGGCGGCGGTACAAAGCTTTCAGCAGAGGATGGTTTCTTACAGTTTATGATTGACCGTCTGCTTGCAAGTGATGCACCGGCAGAAGAGGCTGAAGATGAAGATAAAGAAGAGCTTGGCGATGACATGAAGATCACTAGCCTTCAGAGCATTACAGACTTTTTGACATGTGCAGGAAAGACACTTCCAGACAATATTCGTCTGTGGGCGAGACGAAATCTGGCTGTAGCGCGTTCTCACGAGGTTTCCCCAGAGGAGAAGCGCCATGCGCAGCGTGCGCTTTCTATTATGATGAATATCCAGTGGAAGAGTAATTATTTTGAGGCAATTGATCCAGAGTATGCCCGTCAGGTGCTTGACGAAGAACTTTACGGCATGGAGCGCGTAAAGCAAAGAATTATAGAGACTATCATTCAGATTAACCGTACACATACACTTCCGGCATATGGTCTTTTACTTGTCGGACCGGCTGGTACTGGAAAATCTCAGATTGCCTATGCAGTTGCCAGAATCCTGAAGCTGCCGTGGACCACACTCGATATGAGTTCCATCAACGATCCAGAGCAGTTAACTGGAAGCTCACGTATCTACGCAAATGCAAAACCAGGTATTATCATGGAAGCTTTCTCAGCAGCGCGTGAATCAAATCTTGTATTCATCATCAACGAGCTTGACAAAGCAGCATCAAGTAAGGGTAGCGGCAACCCAGCCGATGTACTTTTGACACTTCTTGATAATCTTGGATTTACTGATAACTATATGGAGTGTATGGTTCCGACTGGCGGCGTTTACCCTATTGCAACTGCCAATAATAAGGATCAGATTAGTGCTCCACTTATGTCTCGTTTTGCCGTGATCGACATTCCAGACTACACAAAGGAAGAGAAGAAGATCATTTTCACAAAATTCTCCTTGCCTAAGGTACTGCGCCGCATGGGTCTTCGTGAGGGTGAGTGCATCGTCACACCAGAAGCAGTTGAAGCAGTTGTTGATCTTTATGCACATACAACAGGTATCCGTGATTTAGAGCAGGCAGCAGAGCATATCGCTGCAAATGCACTGTATCGCATTGAGGTCAACAAAGTGGAAAATGTTACTTTCGATGTCGCAATGGTGAAAGAATTGTTTGCGTAATTATGTGAATTATGCTGAATAATAAAAATTGTTATAGTACGCTAACATGAACATAATGATAGATCTTGATAACACAAAGAAAAGTTATAGTAATGCATAAAGAACCTACCGCTTGGGCAAATTAGTTTTGAAATGAAAACTATATCCATAACAAGGAGCGATTATGCAGACAGGAACAGCAAGTATACGTTTGAGAGGCCGCCCCGCATTCTGCAGGCGGCCTCTGTTGTTGGCCCAAAAGAGGCAGAGGGGCCATTTGGCGCACTATTTGATGAAATTGATCCTGACGGAAAGTGTGGACAGGATAATTGGGAACAGGCAGAGAGTGAGCTTCAAAAGCGAGCCGTAAAGAAAGTAATTGAGAAGGCACATCTTTTGCCGAAGCAGATTCGTTATGTATTTGCAGGTGATTTGCTTGGACAGTGTATCGCAAGCAGTTTTGGAATTAGTGAACTAAACTGCCCGACAATTGGCATGTATGGTGCTTGCTCTACAATGGGGCTTACACTTTCAACGGGTGCTATGTTTGTGAATGCAGGATATGCAGATCATGTACTTTGTGTGACAAGCAGCCATTATGCCTCTGCCGAGAGGCAGTTTCGCTTCCCATCTGATTATGGAAACCAGAGACCACTCAGTGCAGAATGGACTGTAACAGGTTCAGGAGCTGTTGTACTTGAAAGTGTTCAGACACACACTACAACCCAACTCGACATTCCACTTGCCAAAATCACAGGAGTAACGACAGGAAAAATCGTAGACTATGGAATAACAGATTCAATGAATATGGGTGCGGCGATGGCTCCTGCCGCATGTGATACGATTGTGCAGCATTTTGAAGATTTTAAGACAAAACCAAGCGATTATGACAAGATTATTACAGGAGATCTTAGCCAGATAGGAAGTAAACTATTAATCGACTTGCTTCGCGAAAAAAAGATTGATATTTCTGATCGTCATATGGACTGTGGACTTGAAATCTTTGAACGAAAAGAGCAGGATGTCCATGCCGGTGGAAGCGGATGTGGCTGCAGTGCCGTGATATTGGCTGCGTATATCTTGCCCCAAATTCAAAAAAAGATCTGGAAACGTGTGCTTTTTGTTCCGACAGGCGCGCTTTTGTCAAAGATTTCATTTAACGAAGGTGCAAGCATTCCAGGCATTGCACATGCAGTAGTCATCGAAGCGCTTGACTCATTCGATGAACGTTTTGAGAAGAAACAAAAGGCTATGTCATTAGCAGAAGGAGGCAAATCATGCAGGAATATCTAATTGCATTTGCAGTCGGTGGCACGATCTGTGCGCTTTCACAGCTTCTGATGGACAAGACAAAACTGATGCCAGGCCGAATTATGGTTATTCTTGTGGTTACAGGCGTAGTTTTAGGTGCATTCGGCATCTATGAGCCATTTAAAGAGTGGGCAGGAGCAGGGGCAAGTGTGCCGCTTCTTGGTTTTGGCAATACGCTCTGGAAAGGTGTCAAAAAAGCAGTCGATGAGGAAGGACTGCTTGGCATCTTTAAGGGAGGACTGACCGCTAGCTCAGCGGGTATCTGTGCCGCGATGGTATTTGGATATCTTGCATCGTTAGTCAGTCATCCAAAACTAAAAAAATAAACTGCAGCATTTACAGTGCCAATTGTATCAGCTATAATAGTGTCAGAATCAGTATTCGGAGTGAAAAAATAACACGATAAATCCGACAGGATACGAAGCAGATTAGGAGGATATACAATGGCAATGGAAAAATACATGATGGCGCTGGATCAGGGAACAACTAGCTCGCGCTGCATTTTATTTGATCGAAAGGGAAATATCTGTAGTGTTGCTCAAAAGGAATTTGAGCAGCATTATCCAAAGCCAGGCTGGGTAGAGCATGACCCGATGGAAATTTGGGCATCACAGGTGAGTGTATTATCAGAGGCAATGAATAAAATAGCAGCGCTTCCTGAGCAGATTCATGCAATCGGCATTACGAATCAGCGAGAGACTACGATCATTTGGGACAAAAAGACAGGCCGTCCAATTTATCCGGCAATCGTATGGCAGTGCCGCCGTACAAGTGAGCGAATTGATCGTCTAAGAGCAGATGGTATGACACAAAAGGTTCGTGAAAAAACAGGATTAGTTCCAGATGCTTATTTTTCAGCAACAAAAATTGAATGGATCTTAGATCAGGTGCCAGGAGCCAGAAAGCGTGCACAGGAGGGCGAGATTCTTTTTGGAACGGTTGATTGCTGGCTTGTATGGAAACTGACAGGCGGCGCTGTACATGCAACAGATTACACAAACGCATCAAGAACAATGTTGTTTAATATTCATACGCTGGAGTGGGATAAGGAACTTTTGGAATACTTTAATATTCCGCAGTCTATGCTTCCAAAGGTTCTTCCAAGCAGCTGTATTTACGGAAAAACGGATCCAGAGGTTACAGGCGGTGCTATTCCGATTGCAGGTATTGCGGGAGACCAGCAGGCAGCACTTTTTGGTCAGTGCTGTTTTGAGCCTGGTGATGTGAAAAATACATATGGAACAGGATGCTTTCTTTTGATGAATACAGGTGCAGAGCCGGTAAGCTCTGATCATGGACTTGTCACAACAATTGCAGCAGGTTCGCCGGGTGAAGTGCAGTATGCGCTTGAGGGAAGTGTGTTTGTGGCAGGAGCGACAATTCAATGGCTTCGTGATGAGCTTTGGATGATTAGAAGTGCTTCTGAGACGGAAAGCTTATGTCAGTCTGTTGAGGATACGGCAGGTTCTTATCTGGTGCCGGCATTCACAGGACTTGGTGCACCATATTGGAATCAATATGCAAGAGGTACGTTTGTAGGACTGACAAGAGGTGTAAGCCGTGCTCATTTTGTGCGCGCGGCCGTTGAATCACTTGCGTATCAGGTACATGATGTGCTTGAAGCAATGGAGCAGGACAGCGGTTATACAATTGAGATATTAAAGGCAGATGGCGGTGCAAGTGCAAATAATTTCCTTTTGCAGTTTCAGGCAGATATTCTTGATGCACAGGTAGATCGCCCGGGATGTATCGAGACAACAGCACTAGGTGCAGCTTACCTGGCAGGCCTTGCAACAGGATATTGGAAGGATAAAGAGGAGATTCGTGCCAATTGGCAGCTGCAGCGTTCATTTATGCCGTCAATAGGAGAGACAAAGCGAAAGCAAAAGCTAAAGGGCTGGAAAAAAGCAGTTCGCTGTGCACTTTTCTGGGCAAATGATGAGGAAGAATAAAAAAGAAGGCAGTCCCGATAAGGATTGCCTCTTTTTAGTTTAAGAATTAATTCTGTTCGTTTTGATTTTTCTGATACTCCAGTGCAGCGCCGATGAAGCCCTTAAACAGTGGATGTGGGCGATTTGGTCTTGACTTTAATTCTGGATGAGCCTGAGTACCAATAAACCAAGGATGATTTGGAAGCTCGATCATCTCTACAATACGGCCGTCTGGTGAGATACCAGAAAGAGTCATGCCGTGAGCAGTGAGGGCAGCACGGTAATCGTTGTTGACCTCATAACGATGACGATGACGCTCTGCGATTTTCTCAGTGCCGTAAAGCTGATAAGCCTTTGTGTCCTTTCCTAAGATACATGGATAAGAGCCAAGACGTAATGTGCCACCGATGTCAGTGACACCATTTTGATCTGGCATCAGATGGATAACTGGATGAGCAGTTTGCGGATCAAGCTCGATGCTGTGTGCATCGCGAATGTCAAGAACATGACGGGCAAACTCAACGATTGCCATCTGCATGCCAAGCACAGGCCAAGAAATGGAATGTTATTTTCGCGGGCATAGCGGATAGAGGTAATCATGCCCTCAATACCACGATCACCAAAGCCGCCAGGAACGATAACACCGGATACATCCTTTAATTGTTCAGCTACATTCTCAGTTGTTACCTGCTCAGAATCAACCCATTTGATAGTTACACTTGCATGATGAGCAACACCGCCGTGCTTAAGTGCCTCAACAACACTGATATATGCATCGTGAAGTGCGGTATACTTTCCGACAAGAGCAACGGTTACAGAGCTTGTCGGATTCTTCCATGCATCCACCATAGCTTTCCACTCGTCAAGATCAGGTTTTGGACTATCAAGCCAAGGCATTCGCAGGCAACGTCTGCTAAATGTTCTTCCTCAAGCATAAGCGGAACCTCATATAATACGTCACAGTTCAAATTTTCTAATACGTGGCTGACTGGAACATTACAGAACAGACCGATCTTAGCCTTCATCTGGTCGCCCATTGGGTAATCGCTGCGGCACATGATAACATCTGGCTGAAGTCCCATTCCCTGAAGTTCTTTAACGCTTGCCTGTGTAGGCTTTGTTTTCAGTTCCTGAGAAGCAGACAGATACGGGATCAGTGTAACATGAATCAGCATAGAATTGTTGCGGCCAACCTCATGCTGGAACTGACGGATAGACTCTAAAAATGGCTGACTCTCGATATCACCGACAGTACCGCCAACCTCGATAATGGCAATTTCTGTCTTATCAGTTGTAAAATTGCGGTAGAAACGATCCTTAATTTCATTTGTGATGTGAGGGATTACCTGCACGGTACCGCCGCCGTAATCGCCACGGCGCTCGCGCTGCAGTACGCTCCAGTAAACCTTTCCAGTTGTAACATTAGAATTGCGGGTGAGGCTTTCATCGATAAAGCGCTCATAGTGACCAAGATCAAGATCAGTCTCAGCGCCGTCATCGGTGACAAACACCTCTCCGTGCTGAACCGGGTTCATAGTTCCTGGGTCAATGTTGATATAAGGGTCGAATTTTTGCATGGTAACGGTGTAGCCGCGCGCCTTTAACAGACGGCCAAGTGATGCGGCAGTGATTCCTTTTCCAAGTCCGGATACGACGCCTCCGGTGACAAATACGTACTTAACAGGCATAATTACCTCCTTTGAAGAAAAAATAAAAGTGTCAATAGTAAATAATGCATGGATAAATTGGGTGACTATTCAGAACCCTATTCACAAAAACAGAGTTATTATACAACCATTTTTTTTTCAGCGCCACTATTATTTCACAGAAATTTTATTGCAATATTGCATGTTCAATTATATAATAGTTACAGTTTACTTCTCATGTATGTTTCTTAGACTTTGCTAAAGCAGCTTTATAAGGCACGCATGATGGGTACTGAAAATGAAGAAAGGTGAGGAACGAATGGACGACAGGGAAAGAAAACCTGATAACAGGAATAACAAAAAACGAAATTATCAGTTGTATATAATCTTGGCGATTGTAGCAGCAGTTACTGTTGCACTGATAACGGGACTGGATTCTCTAGTCAAGAAAAGTACGACAAAAAAGGTAACGTATGATGAATTTGTGGAAGCAGTAGAGGAAGGAAAGGTAGATTCAGTAAAGATTTCCAGCGCAAGAGTAACATTTACGCTGACAGATGATCTTCGTATGACCTACTATACGCCATATCTTCCAGATTCAAATTTACTTCCTATGCTGAATGAGGCAGGTGTAGAATATACGGGTACAGAGGATAGCTCAGGCTCAGCTATACTTGAATTTATTTTAATGTACATTTTGCCGTTTGCATTGATCTGGATTCTGATGGGATTTTTTATGCGCCGTATCGGAGGCGGTTCAGGCGGCATGATGGGTATTGGAAAGGCGAACACAGCAACTAATATGAGCCGTGCAACTGGTGTAACATTTGCTGATGTGGCTGGTGAGGATGAAGCAAAGGAGTCATTGACAGAGATTGTTGATTTCTTACACAATCCACAGAAATATGTGCAGATCGGTGCAAAGCTTCCGAAGGGCGCACTTCTTGTAGGTCCTCCAGGAACAGGAAAGACGTTACTTGCAAGAGCCGTTGCAGGCGAGGCGAAGGTTCCGTTTTTCTCATTGTCAGGTTCTGATTTTGTAGAGATGTTTGTCGGTGTTGGTGCATCAAGAGTGCGTGATTTATTTAAGACTGCACAGCAGAATGCACCGTGTATCATTTTTATTGATGAGATCGATGCTATTGGTAAGACAAGAGATACACGATACGGTGGAAATGATGAGCGTGAGCAGACATTAAATCAGCTGCTCTCTGAGATGGATGGATTTGATGCTTCTAAGGGTGTACTTGTCATGGCAGCGACTAATCGTCCTGAAATTCTTGATAAGGCACTTCTTCGTCCGGGTCGTTTTGACCGACGCGTCATCGTAGATAAGCCTGATCTTAAAGGTCGTATTGCAATCTTAAAGGTTCATGCAAAGGATGTGCGAATGGATGATTCTGTTGATTTAGAGGCAATTGCGCTTGCAACAAGTGGTGCTGTAGGTTCAGATCTTGCTAATATGATCAACGAGGCAGCGATCACTGCAGTAAAAAGAGGAAGTCAGGTGGTATCTCAGAAGGATCTTCTTGAGGCTGTCGAGGTTGTTCTTGTCGGTAAGGAAAAGAAGGACCGCGTCATGAATCAGAAAGAAAGACGTATCGTTTCCTATCATGAGGTTGGCCATGCACTTATCAGTGCACTTCAAAAGGATTCAGAACCTGTACAGAAAATCACAATTGTACCAAGAACAATGGGTGCGCTCGGCTATGTAATGCAGACACCGGCAGAGGAAAAATTCCTAAACTCCAAGGAAGAAATCTTAAACATGGTTGTTATGGCGCTTGGAGGACGTGCCGCAGAGGAACTTGTCTTTAACAGCGTGACAACTGGTGCATCAAATGATATTGAGCAGGCAACTGCCTATGTAAGAAACATGATCACAATGTATGGCATGTCAGAAGAGTTTGGTCTGATGGCACTCGAGACAGTAGAAAACCAGTACTTGGATGGGCGCAGAGTGTTAAATTGTGCTGATGCAACGGCCGCTCAAATTGATCAGGTAGTAAAGGAAACGCTTAAGAAATGCTATGAGCAGGCAAAGCAGCTGCTTTCTGAGAACAGAGAGGTCATGGATCATCTGGCAGAGTTCTTAATTAAAGAAGAGACAATTACTGGAAAAGAGTTCATGGAAATCTTCCATAAATATCGTCTGGAGCAGATGGAGCGCCAGGTTGGTATGGATGTATCAGATAACACAAACGAATAAAGAACAAAACATATTGATTTAATCTATTATGGACGCTCATTTATAAAAGAAGCACAATTTTTTTAAAAGTTGAATTTGCTTTGCTTATGAATGGGCGTTTTTTTAAGGAGTACGTATGGATCAAGATGATTTTTTAGCACGAAAAGAGCAGATATTAAATCGCAATTCTGCGAAGAATTTCAAAGAATTTAATATTGAAAATGAATTAAAAAAGTTGCCTGCAAAGCCGGGCGTCTATCTTATGCATGATGCCTCGGACGAGATTATTTATGTCGGAAAGGCGATTAAGCTTTGTAATCGTGTACGCCAGTATTTTCAGCGCAGTAAAAAGCCGTCTGCCAAAATCGAGCAGATGGTTTCTCATGTTTCATATTTCGAATATATTGTGACAGACTCTGAAATGGAGGCATTAATTTTAGAGTGCAATCTGATAAAGAAACATCGTCCGCGCTATAATACGATGCTTATGGATGACAAGGCATACCCGTATATTAGAATTACAGTCGATGAGGATTTTCCAAGAGTCATGCTTGCGCATAAGCAGGTGCGCGATAAGAGCCGTTATTTTGGACCATATCCGAGCGGGCTGGCTGTTAAGGATACACTAGAACTAGTGCATAAGCTCTTTGGCATTCGCACCTGTAATCGTGTGCTGCCGCGCGATCAGGGAAAGGAACGTCCTTGCTTGAATTATCATATCGGTCAGTGTATGGGACCATGTCAGGGGTATGTCACAAAAGAGGAATATGGAAAACAGATTGACCGCGTGATTTCTCTGCTTAATGGAAATTATGTGCAGCTGAGAAAAGAACTCGAGGAAAAAATGAAAGCTGCAGCGGCAGAACTTGAGTTTGAAACGGCTGCAAAATACAGAGATCTTGCAGAAAGCATTACAAAAATTGCCCAGCAGCAAAAGATTACAGACAGCAGCTCATTAAATGATCGTGATGTGATTGCCAGCGCAATAGAAGGCGCTGATGCAGTTGTCCAGGTCTTTTTTGTCCGTGAAGGCAAGCTGATTGGTCGTGATCACTATCATGTCAGCGTAGCCGGCGGTGATACAGAGGCAGATGTTTTAAGCAGCTTTGTAAAACAATATTATGCAGGAACACCATTTCTTCCCGGTGAAATTTATATTCCATGCGAGTTAGAGGATATGGAAGTGATTGGCAGCTGGCTAACGAAAAAGCGTGGCAAAAAGGTTGAAATTCTAGTGCCAAAGCGAGGTCGTAAGGAAAAGATGCTTGAACTTGCTGCGCAGAATGCAAAGATTGTTCTGCGCCAGGATAAGGATCGCATAAAGCGCGAAGAGGAACGTACAACAGGTGCGCTAAAGGAAATTGAAGGATGGCTAAACTTGACGCATATTGACCGCATAGAAGCATATGATATTTCTAATACAAGCGGTATGGAATCAGTTGGATCTATGGTTGTTTTTGAAGGTGGAAAGCCAAAAAGAAACGATTACAGAAAGTTCAGGATAAAAAGCGTGCAGGGGCCAAATGATTATGCCTCAATGTACGAGGTGCTGACAAGGCGTTTCGAGCGTGCAAAAACAGGCAGTGAAAGCACATCCGACAGTTTCTTGCGTCTGCCAGACGTCATCATGATGGACGGTGGACGAGGTCAGGTCAATATGGCGCTTGAAGTGTTGGAAAAATTGGAAATGTCCATTCCTGTATGCGGTATGGTAAAGGACGATCATCATCACACAAGAGGCTTGTATTATAATAATGTAGAGCTTCCAATCGACACACATTCAGAAGGATTTCATTTAATTACACGCGTGCAGGACGAGGCACATCGTTTCGCCATTGAATATCATAAAAGTCTGCGCGGCAAAAAAGAAATTCATTCTATTTTAGACGATATTTCAGGCATAGGACCAAAGCGCAGACTGGCATTAATGCGTCAGTTTGGAGATATTAATGCGATACGCGAGGCCACAGTCGCACAATTAGCAGATGTCGAAGGGATGAACGAGCGCGCCGCCGAGTCGGTCTATGAGTTTTTCCATTCAGTGGTTTACAAAACGGACACAAATTGATACAATGAAGAAAAAAAGGAGATAAATTTATGAGCGGAGTTACGATTTCAGCATTAATTAAAAAAATGAATTTGGAACTTTTGACAAAAGAGATTAATACAGATAAGATCAAACTGTATCATCCGGATGTTAATCGTCCGGCATTGCAGCTAGCGGGCTATTACGAGCATTTTGATCGTGAGCGCGTTCAGCTGATTGGTGTTGTTGAGTATACCTATATGCAGCGCATGACAGAAGAGCAGCGTATGGAAAATTATGAAAAGCTGCTTTCAAGCGAGATTCCATGCATCATCTTTTCCACAAATAATAAGCCAGGTGAGACATTCTTAAAGATTGCAAGCAAATACAAGGTTCCTGTTATGCTTTCTGAGAAAAAGACTTCCCCTTTGATGGCAGAGATAATTCGTTGGTTAAATGTTGAGCTGGCACCGACAATATCAATTCATGGTGTGTTAGTCGATGTTTATGGTGAAGGTGTGCTTATTACTGGAGAGAGCGGCATTGGAAAGAGCGAGGCAGCGCTGGAGCTTATAAAGCGAGGCCATCGTCTTGTATCTGATGATGTTGTAGAGATACGTAAGGTAAGTGATGAGACATTAGTTGGAAGTGCACCAGATATCACAAGACATTTTATCGAGCTTCGAGGCATAGGAATTATCGATGTTAAGACATTGTTTGGTGTCGAGGCAGTTAAAAACACGCAGGCAATCGATATGGTTATTAACTTGGAGGATTGGGATAAGGATAAGGAATATGATCGTCTTGGTCTTGAGGATCATTATACAGAGTTTCTTGGAAACAAGATCGTTTGCCACAACATTCCAATTCGTCCGGGCAGAAACCTTGCGATTATTGTAGAGTCAGCGGCTGTCAACTACCGTCAGAAGAAGATGGGCTATAATGCAGCCAGAGAGCTGTATAATCGTGTACAGCAAAATCTTGCCAGGAGAGATGATGATTGATGGAATTTATGGAAATGGAAAGACAATTACAGGATAATGTTACAAAGAGGCTTCAGGCTATTTTAGAGCCAGAGGATCTTCTTTTTGATGAGCCGATGAAGGACTACACGACTTTTCGAGTTGGAGGACCGGCAAAATGGATGGCAGCTCCGCAGGATGAGCAGCAGCTTCGCGTAATTTTAAAAATTTGCAGTGAATTGCAGGTTCCATGCTTTATTCTTGGACGCGGCAGCAATCTGCTTGTAAGCGATAATGGTTTTGAAGGCGTGATCGTGAACTTACGAAAACATTTCAATAAAATTGAAGTCGATCGCGAAAATAAAACAATCACAGCAGAGGCAGGAGCATCACTTCCAGCTGTATCACAGGCGGCACTATCTGCAGGGCTTACAGGTCTTGAATTTGCTGCTGGTATTCCAGGAACAATGGGTGGTGGTCTGTTTATGAATGCAGGCGCGTATGGCGGAGAGCTAAAGCAGGTTGTAACAGAAGCAGCTGTAATGACAAAAGACGGCATGATTTTACATGTGCCGGCAGAGCAGATGGCACTTGGTCATCGTCTTAGCAGCTTTATGCAGACTGGTGAGATTATTCTTTCTGTTAAGATGCAGTTAACACAGGGAAATCCTGATGTAATTAAAGAAACAATGAATGATTTTAACAGTAGGCGAAGAGATAAGCAGCCGCTTGAATATCCAAGTGCAGGAAGCACCTTTAAGCGTCCAGCAGGTTATTTTGCCGGAAAGCTGATCGAGGATGCAGGACTTAAGGGATTTTCAGTCGGCGGAGCGCAGGTTTCAAAAAAGCATGCGGGCTTCGTAATCAATACTGGTTCTGCAACAGCAGCTGATATTTGGAATCTTTGCAATGAGATACAAAACAGGGTTCAAAATGAGTTTGGTGTAACGCTGGAAATGGAAATTCAGAAGCTTGGTTCATTTGAGCAGCAAAAAACAAAGGGTTAAAAAATGAGAATTGTAATTGTAACAGGAATGAGCGGTGCAGGAAAAACAACTGCACTCAAGATGCTTGAGGATATGGGCTTTTACTGCGTTGACAATTTGCCAATTCGCCTGATTGAAAAGTTTGTTGAGCTGATTAAGGGTGGCGGCACTGAGGCAAATGATATTGCGCTGGGCATTGATATTCGTAATCCTGAGTTTATTGGACTTATGAGCGAGGTCATTACGCAGCTAAAGCAGGAAGAAATTGACTGTAAGGTTTTATTTCTTGAGGCATCAGATGAATGTCTGATTAAGCGCTATAAGGAAACACGCCGCAGCCACCCACTGTCACAGGGACAGCGAGTAGAGGTTGGAATTGCAAAAGAGCGAAAGTTAATGGCAGAATTGTTTTCTAAGTCTGATTATGTCATAAACACTTCACAGCTTTTGACAAGAGAACTTAAGGCACAGCTAGAAGATATACTTTTAAAAGGCTTTGATTATAAAAACCTTT
Organism: Firmicutes bacterium AF25-13AC; assembly: GCA_003478935.1. Taxonomy (GTDB): domain Bacteria; phylum Bacillota; class Clostridia; order Lachnospirales; family Lachnospiraceae; genus Anthropogastromicrobium; species Anthropogastromicrobium aceti. Next base: position 91,031 of record QUFP01000012.1, on the reverse strand, counting down.
TTGTGACAGTGCTTTCATTCGGCTTTAAGTATGGAATACCTACAGATGCTGATCTTGTCTTTGATGTGAGATTTTTGCCAAATCCGTACTATTTTGAAAACATGAGACCGCTGACAGGAAATGATGCACCTGTTCGCGACTATGTTATGAGTTCAGACACGGCAAAAGTATTTTTAGAAAAGCTCACCGATATGGTGACATTTCTGATTCCCCATTATATTGATGAGGGAAAATCCCAGCTAGTCATAGCAATCGGCTGTACAGGCGGCAAACACCGTTCTGTGACGATTGCCAATGCACTTTATGAAAAATTAAAGGGCAAAGAGGGCTATGGGCTGAGACTTGACCACAAGGATATTGAGAAAGATGGAAGAAGAAAATAAGAAAGAAAAAGAAGGAGCCTCCTTTTCCAGGCAGGTAAAGGAGGAGCTTTCTAATGTAGAGGGAGCATCACGCCATTGTCAGTTAGCGGAGTTAGCAGCGCTAGTTCTTTGTTGTGGACGACTGGTTAATAAGAAAATGGATGATGATGACGAAGAAAGTTGCATTAATAAAACGTTACTTTTTGAGTCAGAAAATGAAACAGTTTTAAGAAAGTACTTTACTTTTGTACAAAAAACATTTAATATAGAGTTAATGCGTGTACACAAGGGAAACGGATATGCTTTAGAGCTGAATGAACAAGACACGAAAAGAGTTTTGCATGCGATAGAGCTTTCTGAAGAGGAACCCCTGGAGAATTGCGTTGCAGACAGCAGACTTTTGCTTCGAAATTGCTGCCGCAGAGCCTTTGTCCGGGGTTGTTTTCTGGCATCCGGCTCGATCAGTGCGCCGCAGAAAGGGTATCATTTTGAAATCGTTACCGTTTCAGAAAAGCGAGCGCAACAACTGCAACAGATCATACGCACTTGTGGGATTGAGGCAAAGACAGTGGTACGAAAGAAGTATCATGTAGTTTATGCAAAAGAAGGAGAGCAAATCGGAGATCTGTTAAGTTTGATGGAAGCACCAAAAGCCAGAATGAATTTTGAAAACATTCGCATTCTAAAGGATGTCCGCAACAGTGTGAACCGCAAAGTAAATTGTGAGGCTGCCAATCTGAATAAAACGGCAAATGCCTCATTGGAACAAGTTAGAGATATTGAATATATCAGTGAATATTACGGCCTGGAAAGTTTACCTGAAAATTTAAGACAGGCCGCACGTCTGCGTCTTGAAAAACCAGACGCCTCTCTGACAGAACTGGGAAAAATGATGGATCCGCCAGTAAGTAAATCTGGTGTTAACCATCGTTTTAAGAAACTTAAGGCATTAGCGGATCAGATGAGAGAAAAAGGAGGAAGATTATGATAACAAAGACAATTACAGTGGAGATTCCAGCAGGACTAGAGGTACGCCCGGTGGCAGTGCTCGTTCAGGTAGCAAACCAGTATAGCAGCAGCATTTACGTAGAGAGCGGAAACAAGAAGGTAAATGCAAAGAGTATCATGGGACTGATGACATTAGGACTTCGTGCAGGTGAGTCTGTTACTGTACATGCAGATGGTTCTGATGAGGAAGACGCTGTAGATAAGATCGAGGCATATCTGACAGGAAGATCAGTTATTAATGCAAGAGCGTAAATAAAGGATGATTCTTATAAAATAAAAAGAGAACCGTGTGAGCATCGCTGCCCACACGGTTTTCTTATTCATAATCAGCAGTATTTGTCAGGAGTTTAAAGCCACCCCAATAGCGAAAGATTGCTTTTGCCAGAATTTTGTCACGTGCAACATAAGTATTATTCCAGTATCGCGAGTCTTTTGAGTTATTTCTGTTATCACCCATCATAAAATAGCAGCCCTCAGGAACCTGAAACTGCATTCCATCGTTTGCGATAACCCATTCCTCCTTCAAATAATCTTCTTTTAATGGAGTAGCGGAGTTATTTATATATACCTTGCTATCTTTTATTGTGACTGTCTCACCTGGAAGTCCAATAATTCGCTTGATGTAGTTTATAGATTCGTTGTCAGGATACTTAAAGATTACTATATCACCACGCTTTGGATCCTCCATAAGATAAGAAAGACGAAAACCGAACAATCGATCACCAGTCATGATTGTGTTTTCCATTGAGCCAGATGGTACCTTTGCATTTAACAGAATAAAATTGTTAATCAAAAGTGCGGCAACAATGGCAATGCCTATGCTGATCACATATTCAAGAATAGTTTTGGCTGTTGATTCTTTTTCATCCGTTTTCTTACTGCCTTTTTTTTCATTCATTTGCAGGTCATTTTCCTGCTCAGAAATATTGTTTTGCTCCATCTGAGTACCTGTACCTTTCTATTTGCTGTAACACTGCTGCAGCTGAAAATTTGCGTAAACGCTTTTGTACGAGTATAGCATAAACGAAAGGAAAAGTCTATTGTCAATTAGCGCTTTGCAACTAATGTTTGCTTTTCGCACGGAAAAATGATAAAATGTATTACAGTTCGTGCGATCTTTAAAAGGAGAATCTCGCGAGCAGGAATTGTGATGAGAATTGACCACAAAAGAAGGAGGCTTCTATGGCATTTACACATCTTCATGTGCATACAGAGTATAGTCTGCTCGACGGCTCATGTAAGATAAAGGAATTAATTGACAGAGCAAAAGAGCTGGGGATGCAGTCCCTGGCGATTACAGATCACGGCGTCATGTACGGCGTGATTGATTTTTATAAAGCAGCAGTTAATGCAGGTATAAAGCCCATTATAGGCTGTGAGGTTTATGTGGCACCGGAATCAAGATTTGACAGAGAAGCAGGCGGACAGGGAGATGATCGTTATTATCATCTGGTGTTGTTAGCAGAAAATGATACAGGCTATCATAACCTGATGAAGATTGTTTCAAGAGGTTTTACGGAAGGCTATTATTATAAGCCGCGTGTAGATAAAGAACTTCTTGAAAAATATCATGAGGGCATAATTGCACTAAGTGCATGTCTGGCAGGTGAGGTGGCAAGAAATGTCACAAGAGGTCTTTATGAGGACGCAAAAAAAGCAGCGCTTTCCTATGAGAAAATTTTTGGAAAGGGAAATTTCTTTTTAGAACTGCAGGATCATGGAATCAGTGCACAGGCAACTGTTAATCAGGCACTTCTTCGTATGAGTGAGGAGACAGGGATTGAGCTTGTAGCAACAAATGATATTCATTATATAAATGCAGAAGACGCAGAGCCTCATGATGTACTTTTATGTATACAGACCGGAAAAAAGGTAAACGATGAGAACCGCATGCGCTACACGGGAGGCCAATATTATTTAAAATCTGAGCAGGAAATGCGTGATCTGTTTCGTTATGCACAGCAGGCGATTGACAATACAGCAAAAATTGCAGACAGATGTAATGTTGAGATTGAGTTTGGAAAGACAAAGCTTCCAAAGTTTTCTGTGCCGGATGGCTACACATCAGAACAGTATCTTGAGAAGCTTTGCCGTGAAGGATTGGTGCGCCGTTATGGTGAGGAGGCATCACAGGTAGAAAAACGTCTTGACTATGAGCTTGGTGTTATAAAAAAGATGGGCTATGTTGACTACTTTTTGATTGTGTGGGATTTTATTCATTTCGCAAAATCAAAAGATATAATGGTTGGTCCGGGACGAGGTTCAGCAGCAGGAAGTGTAGTTGCCTACAGTCTGGAGATAACAGATATTGAGCCGCTTCGCTATCAGCTTCTGTTTGAGCGTTTTTTAAATCCAGAGCGTGTATCTATGCCAGATATTGATGTAGACTTTTGCTTCGAGCGCCGTCAGGAAGTAATTGACTACGTTGTAGAAAAGTATGGCAAAGATCAGGTCGTTCAGATTGTTACATTTGGTACGCTTGCTGCAAAAAACTGTATCCGCGATGTTGGACGTGCACTTGATTTGCCATACTCGCTTTGCGATATGATTGCTAAGCTTATTCCAGCTGAATTAAATATGACAATTGACCGTGCATTAAATGTCAACCCAGAGCTTCGGTCTCATTATGACAGCGATCCGCAGGTTAAAAAACTTATTGATCTCTCAAAGAGGCTTGAAGGTCTTCCACGTCATACATCAATGCATGCGGCTGGAGTTGTCATAAGCCAGCGTGCCGTAGACGAATATGTGCCGCTCTCAAGAGGAAGCGATGGTGCAGTTGTCACACAGTACACTATGACAGCCTTAGAAGAGCTAGGTCTTTTAAAAATGGATTTTCTGGGACTTAGGACGCTTACAGTTATACAAAATGCAGTAAATAATGTGAAGCGAAGTCAGGGCATTGCATTAGATATCAGTAACATTGATATGAATGATTCACAGGTACTTGCCTCAATTGGAACAGGTCATTGTGAAGGTATTTTCCAGCTTGAGAGTGCAGGAATGAAAAACTTCATGAAGGAGTTAAAGCCAGACAGTCTTGAGGATATTATCGCTGGAATTTCTCTATATCGCCCAGGTCCTATGGATTTTATTCCGAGATATTTAGAGGGAAAAAATAATCCGGAAAAAATCACATACGAATGCCCACAGTTAAAGCCGATTCTTGAACCTACGTATGGATGTATAGTGTATCAGGAGCAGGTTATGCAGATTGTTCGTGATCTTGCAGGCTATACGCTTGGACGAAGCGATCTTGTGCGCCGTGCAATGGCTAAAAAGAAGGCAGCTGTGATGGAGAAAGAGCGTCAGAATTTTGTGTACGGCAATGAAGAAGAAGGTGTTCCGGGATGTATTTCACGCGGAATTGATGAGAAAACGGCAAATCATATATATGATGAGATGATTGATTTTGCAAGATATGCGTTTAATAAGTCACATGCTGCAGCATATGCGGTTGTAGCATATCAGACGGCTTATTTAAAATATTATTATCCTGTTGAATATATGGCTGCACTTATGACGTCTGTAATTGAAAATTCTGGAAAAGTTTCTGATTATATTCAGGTTTGCCGTAAGATGGGAATTTCAATCGTTCCGCCTGATATAAATGCCGGTGAGTGGGATTTTTCTGTGCGCGATGGAAAAATCTGTTATGCATTATCTGCCATAAAAAGCATTGGAAGAAATGTTATTTTAGCGATGGTGCGTGAGAGAAAAGAAAATGGAGCATACACAGATCTTCAAAATTTCTTAGAGCGCATGTATGGCGGTGAGTTAAATAAACGAGCCGTTGAAAATCTGATAAAGTCAGGTGCGATGGACTGTATTGAAGGCAACAGAAGACAAAAAATGGAAGTTTATTCCTCTATTATGGATGAATTAGCCAGAGAACAGAAACACTCTATGACAGGACAATACAGCCTGATGGATTTTTTAGAGGGACCGCAGAAGGATGACTTTAAGATTTCATTCCCCAAGGTGCCAGAATATGAGCCAGGTGCACTTCTCGCAATGGAAAAAGAGGTGCTTGGAATTTATATCAGTGGTCATCCGCTAGAGGCTGACAGAAGTCTCATCGAGAAAAATATCACAGCAGTCAGCAGTGATTTTATTCAGGATGAGGAGACTGGAATGGCAAGGGTGCGAGATCAGGCCATTGTTACGGTGGCAGGAATGATTGCAGCAAAAACAGTTAAGACAACAAAGACAAACCAAATGATGGCATTTCTGACGCTTGAGGATTTACGAGGAACTCTTGAGGTGATTGTTTTTCCAAAAGATTACGAAAAATATCGCGCAATTCTCAGTCCAGATCAGAAAATTTTTGTTAAGGGTCGCGTGTCACTTGGAGATGAGGTGCAGGGAAAACTGATCTGTGAAAAGATAGTGGCATTTTCTGAGATTCCGGGTGAGCTGTGGATTCAGTTCAAGATCTTGAAAGCTACCAAATGAATGAAAAGAAGCTTCTGTCTATGTTGGCACCGTGGGATGGAAAAGACACAGTAGTGGTTTATCTTTCCAACACAAGACAGTACCAAAAGCTGCCGCCAAGCCGATGTGTCGGCATTTGTCCACAGCTTATTGACCAGCTTGACCAAGTATTTGGAAAAGAAAATATAAAAACATTGAAAAAAATCAAGGAAAAGCTCTAAATTGTATTGAAAAACTTTGCAAAATCAATTAGAATAAGTATTGGTAAATTTTTAACACACTTTACCAGACAGCAAGAAAAACACAAAATGCAAAGCAAAAAGATAAGAAACATGTCAAGACAGCAAGGAGGAAACGTCATGGCAAATAAAGTAAAGACAATTGGTGTATTAACAAGTGGAGGAGATGCTCCAGGCATGAACGCCGCAATCCGCGCCGTTGTTCGTACCGGTATTGCGAAGGGTCTGAACGTAAAGGGTATTATGAGAGGTTACGCCGGACTGCTGAAAGAGGAGATCGTTGATATGGATTCTCGCAGCGTATCTGATATCATCCAGAGAGGTGGTACTATCCTTTACACAGCAAGATGTGCAGAGTTCCGTACAGAGGAGGGTCAGAAGCTTGGTGCAGAGATCTGCAGAAAGCACGGAATTGATGGTATCGTTGTAATTGGCGGTGACGGTTCATTTAATGGAGCATGTAAGCTGGCAAATCTGGGAATCAATACAATTGGTCTGCCGGGAACTATTGATCAGGATATTGCTTGTACAGATTATACCATCGGCTTTGATACTGCAATCAATACCGCAATGGAAGCAATTGATAAGGTAAGAGATACTTCTACATCTCATGAGCGCTGCAGTATCATTGAGGTTATGGGAAGAAGCGCAGGCTACATCGCTTTATGGTGTGGTGTTGCAAATGGTGCAGAGAATATTCTTCTTCCAGAGTATTATGATGGCGATGAGCAGGCACTGATCAATCAGATCATTGAGAATCGTAAGAAGGGCAAGAAGCATCATCTGATTATTAACGCAGAGGGTGTTGGTCATTCCGCAAGCATGGCAAAGAGAATCGAGGCTGCAACTGGTATTGAGACCAGAGCAACCATTCTTGGACATATGCAGCGTGGTGGAAGCCCGACCTGTCTGGATCGTTACTATGCTTCCATGATGGGTGCTCGTGCCGTAGAGCTTCTGTGTGATGGCGCAAGCAACCGTGTTGTTGCACTGCGCGATGGTAAGTTTGTTGATTACGATATCAACGAGGCACTTGCAATGAAGAAGACTATCTCTCCATACGAGTACGAAGTAAGCAAGATGCTTTCTAGATAACTGAATGTTTTTAGAATTGCTAAGTTTTCAGTAACGGAGCAATTCGTAAGTATCATAAGTATCAATATAAAAGAAAAAGAACGAAAGTGGCCCACGGTCTTGACTGTGGGCTATTTTTATAGGAAAATAACTTAAAAAAATAAGAAAAGAGGGCGATTTATGAATCAGCAGCAAAAATATATTTTGAATTTACAGAGAAAATCCAGAGAGAGAAAGCGTGAGCAAGCATTTGTTATAGAGGGAAGAAAGATGTTTGAGGAGGCACCAGCAGATCGTGTAAAAATGATAGTGGCGTCCGAATCCTTTAGCAAAAGCAAAGAGGGCGCAGCACTTTTAAAGGGCAAGAAATTTGATGTTGTAAGCGACTCCATTTTTGAGACGCTTTCCGATACAAAGACACCGCAGGGTATTCTTGCAGTAATAAAGCAGCAACCTTATTCATTTGAAGAGCTGCTTGGAAAAGACAGAGCTTCCTTTCTACTTATCTTAGATCATTTACAGGATCCAGGAAATTTAGGAACAATTATGCGTGCAGCTGAGGCAGCAGGAGTGACTGGTATTTTAATGAGCAGTGACTGTGTTGATATCTACAATCCAAAGACAATACGAAGCACTATGGGTGCTCTTTACCGCGTGCCGTTTGTCGTATCAGAAGATTTTGCAGGCGATATAGAGCGCTTAAAAAAAGCAGGTGTAAGCACATACGCCGCTCACCTAGGCGCAACAATCAGCTACGAAGGAGCAGACTATAAAAAGCCTTGCGCATTTATGATTGGAAACGAGGCAAACGGTCTGTCAGATGAGGTAGCAGCGCTTGCAGACTGTAAGATTCTGATTCCAATGGCAGGACAGGTAGAATCATTAAATGCAGCAATGGCAGCCACTGTTTTGATGTTTGAGGCAGCAAGGCAGAGAAGGAATTAAGTTACAGTTTTGCGAATGGGTGTCCAATGAGCTGTAACGAAACTAAGCTGTCTGTCGATATGCGCGACGGCTCTCCCAAGAAAGCAGTTGACAATATTTATTAAAAATGTTACAATGCGTCTGTAACAAAGTTGTAATAAGTTTAATAAAATTGAAACAGTTATTACATAATTATGATATTTTTCATGTCTAGGGCAGTAAAAAAATACTGTTTGCGAAAAGTAAATGTTTCACAGACATGAAAATAAAAATGGGAGAGGTCAAATATTCAATGAAAGCTAGAGTAAAAATTCTTGTGAATGGAGCGGCAGCAACGCTTTTAACTGGTGCAGTTGCAGCTGGACTTATTATTTCTTCAACAGGTGCACTCCAGACAAAGAATAATGATGTTCTCGCCGCGCGTGAGCTTGATGAGACACAGGAAGAGATGACAAGAGAGCAGGAGCCTCAGACAGAAGCAAATGCAGAATTAGTCAGCGCTGAACGTTATCAGCTTGGCATGCTGTGGGAACATGAGCTAACGGCGAAAAAGACAACAGAAAAGTCAACTGAGTCTGACGAAAAGCGTACAGAAAATGAGAAACGTTCATCAAGTGCATCATCTGCAAGCAGTCCATTGGCAAGCTATTTTTCAGATCAGGCACTTGTAAATCCAAATACAGTAGGCAATTACTTAAATGTGCGTGCACAGGCAGATGAGAATGCAGATGTAGTCAATACCATTCAGGCAGAGGAGCTTGTATCTGTTCTTGGTGAAGATGGTGATTGGACAAAGATCGGAATAGACGATATGGAGGGCTGGGTAAAAAACGAGTACCTTCTGACAGGAGAAGAAGCTGCAGCATATATGCAGGAGAACGGAACGCTTTATGCTAGAGTAACTGTTCCGAATATGAATATTCGTCTTCGTCCGACAACATCTGCAGATATCCTGGATGTAGCATATGAATACGATGCTTATGAAGTCAGTTTACTGGAGTCTGGCTGGGCATACTGTGTATATGACGGACCTATGAAGGGGTATCTTTCAGCAGATTGTCTTGCTGTTTCATACTCACTTGGAGAGACATGGATCAATACCGATATTGCCTTAACAGAGGAGAATGCAAAGCAGCTAGGTGTTGCAGTAAGCGAGAGCAGCGCAGAAAATATCGTACTGGCATCTGCAAATAAAGTTAATGTCAATGCTGATATATCAACTAAGGAGACAACTGCAGGCAATCAGGAAGTATTAACAGTTCTGTCACCAGATCAGGTAATGGCAATGGCATCTCAGGCAGAAACGGTAAGTTCCCAGCAAGAGGAATCTAAAGTACAGCAGGATACTGTGCCATCATCTAGTGCAGCAACGAACGAAAATGGTACAGCAAACAGTGAGGTAGCAGCACCGTCTGAGCCGGCACAGCAGCCATCATCTGATACTGTACAGCCAACAGTACCAGAAACGCAGCCATCTTCTGAGACTATACAGCCAACAGTACCAGAAACACAGCCATCTACTGAAGCTGTGACAGTAACAGGTATCGAAGCTTTCTATGTCGGCGGTACTAAGAGTGAAGGCGATGTAGTTTGCAGCAATGAGGTATATGTCGTAGCAGCATACAGTGATGGAAATTATGCAACGATCACAGAAGGCTGGTCAAGCAATGATATAGGAATGATGCTTCACGCTGGTGAAAACGTAATTACATTGTCTTATGGCGGCTTTTCATCTAATATCGTTCTTACAGTGGCAGCAGCATCGTCTGCGGCACCGACAACACCAGAGACACAGCCGGCGGCACCGGAGACACAGCCAGCAGCGCCAGAGACACAGCCAGCAGCGCCAGAGACACAGCCAGCGACACCGGAAACGCAGCCAACAGTACCGGAGACACAGCCGTCACAGCCAACTGGAAGCATCCGTGTCACTAATGTTGCACTCAGCAGTGATTTGACGCAGTATACATTAAATCTTTGCAGTCAGTATGGTGTGGACAGTTCAGTAATATTCTCTGTTATGTATCATGAGAGCCACTTTAACGCAGGTGCTACAAGCGGAAGCGGTGCACAGGGACTGATGCAGATCATTCCAAGATACAGTGCATCTCGTATGGCGAAGCTTGGTGTTACTAATCTGTATGATCCAGCATCCAACATCTTAGTTGGAATTGATTTGCTAGCAGAGTATTATCATACATATGGCAGTTGGAATCAGGCACTGACAGCATACCGTACAGGAAACGCAGGAAATGATTCTGCTTATGCAGCAACGATCCTTGGAAGTGTAGGAATGTTCCAGACTGTTTACTACGAATAATTATGAATAATAAAAAAGAGGTCATGTCGTTTTGGACATGACCTCTTTGCAGTTTGTGATGATGTAAATCAAATCACTTGGTAATCAATGTACCGGTCTTTCCTGCAAGTGCTTCCTTTACCTTATCGAGGGATGTGATGATTGCCTTGCGGTTTTCACCTGCAGCTACAAAGCTTACAGCTGAAGCAAGCTTAGGCAGCTTTGTTTCCTTTGCCATAGTCTGGCTGTCGATAAGCTCCATTGCCTCTGCAACAGATAAATGATCTGGAGAGAACTCCTGCGGTGTATCTGCATGAATGACAAAACGTTCAGTAGCAGATAAGAATAAAAGAACATCTGCGTCTAATTCGTGTGCCATCTTAGCAGCTGTGGCATCCTTCTCAATAACAGCACTGGCACCCTTTAAAACAGGACCTTGCTCTAATACAGCAATACCGCCGCCGCCGGCTGCGATTACGACCTGTCCAGCATCAGCAAGTGCACGAATAGCATCAATCTCATAGATCTCAATCGGGGCAGGAGATGCAACGATACGGCGGAAGCCGCCTTCATCTTCACGAACAAAATTACCCTTGTCACGTTCTGCCTGTGCCTGCTCAGCTGTCATGATACGGCCGATAGATTTCAGCGGATGACTAAATGCATGATCAAATGGGTCAACCTTAACCTGTGTAATAATGGTGGATACTGTGTTAAAGATACCTCTGCGAAGCAGCTCAGTACGGATCTCATTCTGAAGGTCGTATCCAATGTAGCCCTGGCTCATAGCACTGCAGACTGCCATAGGTGCAACTGTAAAATCCTGATGTGCATTGCCAAATTCGGTCATAGCCATGTGAATCATACCAACCTGAGGACCATTGCTGTGTGTGATAACAATCTGATATTTTAATTCTGCAAGGTCAGCAATAGCTTTTGCTGCCTCCTTAACAGCAGTCTTTTGCTCTGGAAGCGTCTTTCCAAATGCATTGCGGCCAAGCGCAACGACGATTCTTTTTTTCGGCATAATGAAAACCTCCCTGTTATTTAGCCACGTGAATTGTAACTATTATTTTCCTTATCATCATACCATTGCAGAGAAAACAAATCAACGAAAAATCGAAAATACACGTAAAAAGTTTTTAAGTTGATACAGTTCACGTATAAGCCAATATTTACAGCAAAGCCCGAAGGTGAATGGATTTCACGAGCCGGACACTTGGAGCAGGTCTTTCAAAGTAACGTATAATAAGAAAGAATTTAACAGGAACCTGCGGAGTTTGGTCCGGCGACGAAACCATTGCACCTAAGGGCTTTTGTAACCTAGAAGAGTAGCAAAGTTTTAGTTCTTGTATTTGCGAAAAAATTATGATATGCTACATGAGTATTAGAGGGCTTTTTTATATTTGGAGGCAATTAATAATGGAAACTATGGAAACAAAAGTAAATACAACAAATGAGACAGAATCTGCAGCACATCAAACAGGTATGATGGATATAAATGATTTTGATTATGATCTGCCAGAGGAGCTGATTGCACAGGATCCGATTGAGGACCGTAGCAGTTCAAGATTGCTTTTACTGGATAAAAAGACAGGCAAGACTCAGGATAAGATTTTCAGAGATATTATCGATGAATTAAATCCAGGTGACTGTCTTGTTATAAATAATACAAAGGTTATTCCAGCGCGTCTGATGGGTGTTAAGGAAGATACTGGTGCTCACATTGAGGTGCTTTTGCTAAAGAGAGAGCAGGATGATGTCTGGGAGGTACTTGTAAAGCCAGGAAAGAAGGCAAAGCCGGGAACAATCATTACATTTGGTGATGGACGTTTAAAGGCAGAGGTGCTTGAAGTTGTAGAGGATGGAAACAGAAAGATTCGTTTTTCTTATCAGGGAATTTTTGAAGAGATTCTTGATGAGCTTGGACAGATGCCGCTGCCGCCTTACATCACACACCAGCTTAAGGATAAGAATCGTTATCAGACTGTTTATGCAAAGTATGAAGGCTCAGCAGCAGCACCGACAGCAGGACTTCATTTCACAAAGGATCTGTTGAAGAAGATTGAGGAAAAGGGTGTTGTTATCGCAAGCGTAACTCTTCATGTTGGTCTTGGCACATTCAGACCTGTAAAGGTTGAAAATGTTCTTGAGCATCATATGCACTCAGAGTTTTATCGTATCGAGCCAGAGGAAGCAGAGAAAATCAATGCAGCAAAGAAGGCTGGAAAACGTGTCATTGCAGTAGGAACGACAAGCTGCCGCACGTTAGAGTCAGCATCTACAGAGGATGGTATTTTGAAGGCGCAGAGTGGATGGACGGATATTTTCATTTATCCGGGTTATCATTTTAAATGTAGATGCCTTAATTACAAACTTCCATCTGCCAAAGTCTACGCTTGTAATGCTTGTTTCTGCACTTGCTGGAAGAGAGCATATTTTAGCAGCCTACAAGGAAGCTGTTGAAAAGAAATATCGTTTCTTCTCATTTGGCGATGCGATGTTTATTCACTAAGAAAGGATATTTATATATGGAAGAAACAGTTCGTTTAAACAAATTTTTGAGTGAAAAAGGAATTTGCTCCCGCCGTGAGGCAGACCGTCTTGTTGATGAGGGAAAGGTCATGGTCAATGGCGTGTGTGCTGTTATGGGACAGAAGGTAAGCAGTGCAGATGAGATCGTTGTGGACGGAAAAAAGGTCAGCACAAAGCAGGTTAAGCCAGTATTGATCGCAGTCAATAAGCCGGCAGGAATCGTGTGTACGACAGCTCGTTTTGAGGGTGAGAAAAATATTGTAGATATGGTAAAATATCCTACTAGAATTTATCCGATTGGCCGTCTCGATAAGGAATCTGAGGGTCTGATTTTAATGACTAATCTTGGAGATCTGGCAAATGAAATTTCAAAGGCAAGCAATTCTCATGAAAAGGAATATGTTGTCACAGTTAATAATCAGGTAACAGAGAGCTTCTTAGATAAAATGAGAAGAGGTATGCATCTTGAGGAGCTTAATGCAGATACTATGCCATGCGTCTGCACAAAGACAGGAAACAGAGAATTTCATATTATTTTAAAGCAGGGCTTAAACCGTCAGATTCGTCGTATGTGCGCAGCATGTGGCTATCGTGTAGAGACATTAAAGCGTATTCGTATCATGAACATTCATCTTGGAAATATTCCGCAGGGAAACTTCCGTAATGTGACTGACGCAGAGTTTGATAAGCTTATTAAAACACTGTAATTATTTATAAAAAGGCAGGTTTATTATGTCCGATTTGGAGCGTATGAAGGAGCTGGTAGAGCAGCTTGATGCGGCGGCGAGAGCATATTATCAGGAAAGCAAAGAGTTGATGAGCAATAAGGAATATGATGAGCTTTATGATGAGCTTGCCGCACTTGAGAAAAAGACTGGAACAGTGCTTGCAAAAAGCCCGACCGCACATGCCGGATATGAGGTATTAAGTGCACTTCCAAAAGAAAATCATCCATCACCAATGCTGTCTCTTGATAAGACGAAGGAAGTGTCGCAGCTTCAGGAATTTTTAAAAGATCAGACAGGCATACTTTCCTGGAAGCTTGATGGTCTTACTATTGTATTAACATATGAGAATGGTACATTGACAAAGGCTGTGACACGTGGAAATGGAATCACAGGAGAGGTTGTCACACAAAATGCCAGACAGTTTGAAAATCTTCCAGCTAAGATTCCATTTAAGGGGCGTCTGGTGCTGCGTGGTGAGGCAGTTATTTCCTATAAGGATTTTGAGCGAATCAACGAGGAAAATCCTGATGCGGATGCAAAGTATAAAAATCCGAGAAACTTGTGTGCAGGTTCTGTGCGCCAGTTAAATAGTCAGGTAACAGCAGGCCGTCATGTTCAGTTTATCGCATTTGCGCTCGTCTCGGCAGAGGATATGACCTTTAATAATTCAAGACGCTGCCAGTTTGAATGGCTTGCTGCGCAGGGGTTTGATGTTGTGACATACCGCATGGTAACTTCGACAGATCTTCCTGATTCTGTGAAGTGGTTCGCAAATCATATTGAATCGAATGAACTGCCATCAGATGGACTAGTTCTTTTGATGGATGATATCGCCTATGGTGAAAGTCTTGGAAACACAGCTAAATTTCCACGAAATGCCATGGCATTTAAGTGGAAGGACGAGACGGCAGAGACTACCCTTAGAGAGATTCACTGGAGTCCATCACGCACGGGACTTATAAATCCTGTTGCCGTGTTTGACCCTGTTGAGTTAGAGGGAACAACAATAACGCGTGCGAGCGTCCATAATGTTTCGATTGTGGAAAGCTTAAAACTTGGAATTGGTGATACAATCACTGTTTACAAGGCAAATATGATCATTCCTCAGATTGCAGAGAATCTGACACAAAGCAGTAACTTAACAATTCCGTCTGTCTGTCCAGTCTGCGGCGGACCAACAAAGCTTGTTACTAATGACGAGGTAACATGTCTGTACTGTGAAAATCCTGCATGTACGGCAAAGCAGACAAAAGCCTTTGAACTTTTTGTGAGCAGAAATGCCATGAATATGGAAGGTTTGTCAGAAGTGACCATTGAAAAGTTTATCGACTCTGGCTTTATTCACAGCTTTGCCGATATTTTCCATTTAAAGGAACATGCAGATGAAATTTGCAAGATGGATGGCTTTGGTGAAAAGTCATGTTCCAATTTGATTGCCTCAATTGATAAGGCAAGAAAGGTTAAGCTTCCAGCATTAATCTATGCACTTGGTATTCCAGGAATTGGTGTGGCAAATGCAAAGGTGCTTGCGCGTGCTTTCCACCAAGATCTTGATAAGCTTAGGGCAGCCACAGCAGAAGAACTCACTGCGGTTGATGGTATTGGCGATGTTATGGCACAGGCTGTCTGCGATTATTTTAACGATTCAGAAAAAATGGGACAGTTAGATTCGCTCCTTAAGGAACTGGAACTTGTTTTGGAAGAAAATAATGAAAAACAGTATCTTGAAAACCTTACATTTGTGATTACCGGATCTGTCCATCATTTTGCAAACAGAAATGAGCTGAAAAACTATATTGAAAAGCATGGCGGCAAGGCGGCAGGGAGTGTATCAGCTAAGACAAGTTATCTTATTAATAACGACAAAGAATCAACTTCTTCCAAAAACAAAAAGGCAAAGGAGCTTGGTGTTTCTATCCTTTCAGAATATGATTTTCTTGATCTGTGCAAAAAAATGGAAGCTGGCGAGTAACGTAAAAAATGTATTCAATAAATATGAAAAGAGAATAACTTATGCCAATACGTGTAGATAATGACCTGCCTGCAAGGGAGGTACTCGAGTCTGAAAATATTTTTATGATGGGAGAGGAGCGTGCAGATACGCAGCAGATCCGTCCACTCGAGATAGTAATATTGAATTTGATGCCGCTAAAGCAGGATTATGAGATCCAACTTCTTAGGGCACTGTCAAATACGCCGCTGCAGGTCAATGTTACCTGTATGAATGTGAGCAGTCATGTGTCAAAGCACACATCTGCCAGCCATATCAATAAATTTTATACTACCTTTGAAGCCGTACGAAATATGTACTTTGACGGACTGATCATAACTGGTGCCCCAGTCGAGACAATGGAGTTTGAGGAAGTTTCTTACTGGGAGGAATTAGCGAGCATTATGGAATGGTCAAAGACAAACGTTACGAGCACGTTTCATATTTGCTGGGGAGCACTTGCCGGTCTTTATTATCATTATGGTATTCAAAAGACACCGACAGGAAAGAAGCTTTCAGGTGTGTATAGCCACCGTCTTCTTGACCGCTGTGAGCCTATTGTGCGAAGCTTTGATGATGTGTTTTACGCACCGCATTCGCGTTACTTTGGCGTAAAAAGAGATGATGTGTTAGCAAATGAACATCTTATGCTGCTTGCAGAATCAGATGAGGCAGGCTGCTATCTGATTAAAGACGATCAGGGAAATATTTATCTGCTTGGTCATCCAGAGTATGACCGCATGTCACTCGACGCAGAATATAAGCGTGATCTGGCAAAAGGCATGGATGCAGAGGTTCCGGTTCATTATTATGAAAATGATGATCCATCCACAACTCCGCTTCTTACATGGAGAGGGCATGCTAACACGCTGTATACGAACTGGTTGAATTTTTATGTTTATCAGGCGACGCCATACAAATGGTAATATGTACAAAACACTTGCGTGATTCTGCAAAATGAATTATAATGAATACGATTTTCGCATGTGTATCGGTGTTTTTTACAGAAAAATAAAAAACTATATGCAGCTACTTGATATTTGACGCAAGATTTGTTATATTTATAACAAGTTCGTTAATGAAATATCAATCTCGCGAAATACGAAAGGAGTTTATAATGGGAAGTAAGATTACTATTATTGGAGCAGGCAGCGTTGGTTCTACAATTGCTCATATTTTATCACTTAAGCCATATGTATCAGAACTCGTCATGATCGATATCCTTAAGGATAAGGCAGACGGTGAGATCATGGATATGGCACAGGGAACTGGTTTTAGAGATCCGATTTCCATGATTGCTGGTGATTACGAGGATGCAGCAGGTTCTGATATTGTGATTGTTACCTCTGGTGTAGCAAGAAAGCCTGGCCAGACCCGTATTGAGTTAGCAAAGACCAATGTTGCAATCATGAAGAACATTGCACCTCAGGTAGCAAAGCATGCACCGAATGCACTGTGCATCATCGTAGCAAATCCGGTAGATGTACTGACTTATGCATTCTTAAAGTATTCAGGAATGAAGGAGAATCAGGTAATTGGTTCTGGTACACTGCTTGATACAGTACGTCTTACCTATAAGCTTTCTCAGGAGCTTGGAATTGCACAAAGAAGCATCAAGGGCTACGTTTTCGGCGAGCACGGAGATACTTCCTTTATTCCATGGAGCATGGTAACGGTTGAAGGCATCAAGCTTGATGAGTACACAAAGGGTGCAAGAAGACTTGGCATTGATGCAAATGATTTTGATCCAGATGAAGTAATCACCTATGTACGCAAGTCTGGCGGAGAAATCATCAAGAGAAAGGGTGCTACCTTCTATGGCGTAGCAAATTCTGTTGTTGATGTCTGTGAGGCATTGATGGGTGCTCAGGATCTTGTAACTGTTGTATCTTCCATGATGCATGGTGAGTATGGCGTAGATGATGTCTGCACCAGCTGCTTAACTGTAATTGGACCAAACGGTGTAAAGGGCAAGATCGAGGCAACGCTGACAGATGAAGAGGTTGCAAAGTTTAAGGCAAGTGCAGAAGCACTTAAGGCTGTTATTAAGGAAATGGATATTGAGTAATTAAAAAGCAGCAGACAACCTTTGGCGGGGCCTTGTGGGGCGTCGCCAAAGAATTATGTCTGTTTATGTTTTTTTTCTACATTTAGCAGAATTTACAAATTTAAGGAGGACTACTATGGAGTATCGTATTGAAAGAGATTCCATGGGCGAGATGCAGGTTCCGGCAGATCGCTACTGGCTGCTCAGACTCAGAGAAGTTATCAGAATTTCAAGATTGGTATCGAGAAGATGCCAACTGAAATTGTACATGCATTTGGTATCTTAAAGAAGGGTGCTGCAATTGCAAATTTCAATCTTGGTAAACTGGATGAGGAAAGAAAGAACGTCATCTGCCAGGCAGCAGACGATGTAATTAGCGGCAAGCTGATGGACCATTTCCCACTTGCTGTATGGCAGACCGGAAGCGGTACACAGTCTAATATGAACAGCAATGAGGTTATCGCAAACCGCGGAAATGAGATCGCAGGAAAGAAGCTTCTTCATCCAAACGATCACATTAATATGTCACAGAGCTCCAATGATACATTCCCGACTGCACTTCATATCGCAGCAGCTATGAGTATCGAGGACAATCTGTTCCCGGCTATGGATAAGCTGACTGAGACCTTAAAGCGTCTTGAGTCTGAGAATGAGGATGTTGTTAAGAGTGGTCGTACTCATCTTCAGGATGCAGTTCCGATTCGTTTCTCTCAGGAGATCAGTGGCTGGAGAAATATGCTTGAGAAGACAAAGAAGATGTTAGAGGCATCTCTTCCGGGCTTAAAGGAGCTGGCACTTGGCGGTACTGCTGTTGGAACAGGACTAAATGCACCAAAGAACTTCGGACCAGAAGTTGCAAAGGTAATCAGCGAGCTGACAGGAAAAGAGTTTGTTACAGCTGAGAATAAGTTCCATGCACTTACAGCAAAGGATGATATTACATTTGCACATGGCGCATTAAAGGCACTTGCTGCTGATCTTATGAAGATCGCAAATGATGTTCGTTGGCTTGCAAGCGGTCCAAGATGTGGTCTTGGCGAAATTTCAATTCCGGAGAATGAGCCGGGAAGCTCTATTATGCCAGGTAAGGTAAATCCGACTCAGTGCGAGGCAATGACTATGGTTGCTGTTCAGGTAATGGGCAACGATGCTGCAATTGGATTCGCTGCAAGCCAGGGTAATTTCGAGCTGAATGTATTCATGCCGGTTATCGCATACAATTTCCTGCAGTCTGTAAGACTTCTGTCTGATGTCATGATTTCCTTCAATGACCATTGTGCAGTTGGAATTAAGGCAAACAGAGAGAAGATGAAGCACAACCTGCACAACTCTTTGATGCTTGTAACTGCTTTAAATCCGTACATCGGCTACGATAACGCAGCAAAGACTTCTAAGAAGGCATACAAGGAGAATATTTCCTTAAAGGAAGCCTGTGTACAGTTAGGATTTTTGACAGCAGAGAAGTTTGATGAGGTATTCCATCCGGAAGAGATGGCATAAGCCGCAGGTAACGCCGCAGCTGTTTTGGCTGCGGCACAAAAACATAGCCACTATGTGGCAGAATGGAAGGAACTATGAAGTATAGCTACTACCCAGGGTGTACCCTGAAGACAAAGGCAAAAGAGCTCAATGACTATGCCATTGCTTCTGCAAAGGCACTGGGCATTGAGATGGAGGAGATTGAGGATTGGCAGTGCTGCGGCGGTGTGTATTCTACCGCTACAGATGAGATTGCCAATAAGCTTTCTTCCGTCAGAGCTCTGGCTCAGGCAAGAGATAAGGGACAGGATCTTCTGACTCTGTGCTCCGCTTGTCATAATGTAATTAAGCGTGTCAATAATGACATGAGAAACAACGAGGATTTCCGTACAAGAGCTAACAATTACATGGCACCTGATATGGAATACAATGGTGAGGCCAATGTAATTCATTACCTCGAGATGCTGCGTGATGTAGTAGGCTTTGACAACTTAAAGAAGGCAGTTGTAAATCCATTAAAGGGAAAGAAAATTGCTGCTTATTATGGCTGTCTGTTACTTCGTCCGGGCAAAGTAATGGAGTTTGATGATCCAGAGAATCCAAAGATCATGGAAGATTTCATCAAGGCTATCGGTGCAACTCCAGTTATCTTCTCACAGCGCAATGAGTGCTGCGGCGGATACATGACCTTAAACGATAAGGAACTGGCACAAAAGAGAAGCAATGCGGTTGTAGCATCTGCTTTAGAGCAGCAGGCAGACTGCATGATCACAGCCTGTCCTCTTTGCCGTTACAACCTCGTAGCCAATGCAACTGAAAACCAGATTCCAGTTTACTATTTCACTGAGCTGTTAGCAGAGGCGCTTGGCGTAAAAGAGGAGGTGCAGGCATGAATATCAATAAAGAAATGATTACTGATATCAGTGGTGTGAACCCGCGCAAGTGTATGAAGTGCGGAAAATGTTCTGCAACCTGTCCGGCATTTGATGCAATGGATTATCATCCACATCAGTTTGTTGATATGGTAGAAAACGGAAGAATCGAGGCACTGATGCAGTCTAAGTCCATTTGGAACTGCTTAAGCTGCATGGCATGTGTACAGAGATGTCCAAGAAGCGTTGAACCTGGAAAATTAGTAGAAGCAATTCGTCTGGCTGTCATTCGTCAGCAGGGCATGAATCATTTAAGCGAGGAAGCAATTCCAGAGCTGCTTGATCCAGAGCTTCCGCAGCAGGCAATTGTCAGCGCATTCCGCAAGTATAAGAGATAAAGAAAGGCTGGTTTACATATGCAGAAAATAGGAGTATTTGTATGTTGGTGCGGAAGCAATATCGCAGCAACTGTCGATGTTGCGGCTGTGGTTGAAGCCTTAAAGGTTCAGCCGGGCGTAGTATACGCAACCGACTATCAGTATATGTGTTCTGCCAGCGGACAGAACATCATTAAGGATGCCATCAAGGAATACGGACTGACCGGCGTAGTAATCTGTTCCTGTTCTCCTCGTATGCATGAGGCAACCTTCCGCAAGACCGTACAGGCAGCGGGATTAAATCCATACATGCTTGAGATTGCAAACATTCGTGAGCAATGTTCATGGATTCATAAGGATATCAAGGAAGCAACTGAGAAGGCAATCATTTTAGGCCGTTCCGCAATCGCAAAAGTTCAGTTAAATGCACCTCTTACCTCTCAGACAAGCCCAGTTGTAAAGCGTGCGCTTGTAATCGGAGGCGGTATCGCTGGTATCCAGACTGCACTGGATATTGCAGATGCTGGTTTTGAGGTTGATATCGTAGAGAAGAAGCCAACAATCGGTGGTAAGATGTCTCAGCTTGATAAGACATTCCCAACACTTGACTGTGCGGCATGTATTTTGACACCAAAGATGGTAGATGCAGGTGCAAACGATAAGATTCATCTGTATACCTACTGTGAGGTAGATAAGGTTTCAGGTTTCGTAGGAAACTTCAGTGTAACCATCAAGCAGAAGCCGCGTTACGTTGATCCAGTAAAGTGTACAGGATGTGGTGCTTGTACCGAGAAATGTCCGTCCAAGAAGACACCAAACGAGTTTAACATGGGTCTGGACAACAGACCAGCAATCTACATCCCATTTGCACAGGCTGTTCCGAAGTTAGCAGTTATCGACCGCGATGCATGTATTCACTTTAAGACTGGCAAGTGCGGACTTTGTGTGAGAACTTGTGGTGCCGGAGCGATCAATTATGATCAGAAGGAAGAGTTTATCACCAAGGAGTACGGTGCAATCGTAGTTGCAACAGGTTACAATCAGATTAAGCCTGTTAAGTTTGATGAGTATCTGTATTCACAGAGCAAGGATGTTGTTACTTCCTTAGAGTTTGAGCGTATCATGAACGCAGCAGGCCCGACAAAGGGACAGCTTGTATGTCCGTCTGACGGAAGACATCCAAAGAAGAGCGTATTTGTACAGTGTGTAGGCTCCAGAGGAGATTCCTGCAGAGACAAGTCTTACTGTTCAAAGATCTGCTGTATGTACACAGCAAAGCATGCAATGCTTGTAAAGGATCATCATCCGGATATCGACGTTACTGTATTTTATATTGATGTTCGTACACCAGGTAAGAACTTTGATGAGTTCTATCGTCGTGCTGTAGAGCAGTATGGTGTACATTATATTAAGGGTATGGTCGGAAAGGTAGAGCAGGGTCAGGGCTGCCTTAAGGTTCAGGCTTCTGATCTGTTAAACAACGAGCAGATCCATATGGATGCAGATATGGTTGTTCTTGCATCTGCAATTGAGCCAGATGAGAGCGCAAGAAATCTTGCAACGATGCTGACTGCAAGTATGGATACAAATGACTTCTTTACAGAGGCTCATGCAAAGCTTCGTCCTGTAGAGAGCCCGACAGCTGGTATCTTCTTATCAGGTGTTTGCCAGGGACCAAAGGATATTCCGGAGACTGTTGCACAGGCAAGTGCTGCTGCAGCAAAGGTAATCGGCCTTCTTGCAAAGGATTCCCTGCTTTGCAACGCATGTGTAGCTCATTCTGATGAGACATTGTGTAACGGATGTTCACAGTGTGCAAATGTCTGCGCATATGGTGCTATCACCTATGAAGAGAGACTTGTTATGGACAAGGGTGTTCGTGAGACAAGAAGAGTTGCAGTTGTTAATGAAGCAATCTGCCAGGGCTGCGGTGCTTGTACGGTTACATGTCCGTCCGGCGCTATGGACCTGAAGGGATTTGCAAATAATCAGATTATGGCGGAGGTAGACGCAATATGCAAGTAAATGAGACAAATGAAAACAAAGAGTTTACTCCTCTGATCGTGGCATTCTGCTGTAACTGGTGTTCCTATGCGGGAGCAGACTTAGCTGGAAGCAGCCGTCTGAATTATCCGGCAAATGTCAAGATTATTCGTGTACCATGCTCCTGCCGTGTAAATCCGCTGTTCATTTTGCGTGCGTTTGAGAGAGGTGCTGATGGTGTTATCCTGTGTGGATGTCATCCGGCGACTGCCATTACACAACTGGTAACTACTACGCAAGAAGAAGAATGACACTTCTGTTCTCTATGCTTGATTATCTGGGCATTGAGAAGGAGAGAGCAAGAGTGGAGTGGGTTTCTGCAGCAGAGGGTGCAAGATTTGCATCTGTTATGAATGATTTTGTGGACACCATTACAAAGCTTGGTGAAAACAGAAAGTTGAGGGATCTGCGATGCGAGAAATAAAAGAATTACTGGTGTCAAAAATCAATGAGCTTATTGATAACGGCACTGTAGACCGCGTGATCGGCTGGAAGGCCGGTGAATTCTGCTACGACGTATCTCCGGCTATCTTCACAAAGGAGAATCTGGACGAACTCGTTTATAATAGCTTCTGCGGCGCAAACCAGAGTAAATTTTTAGTAGGCGCTGCAACAATGGATGTGCCGTTCCGTGCACCGAATGCACCGGAACCGCCGCAGCCAAAGAAGATCCTTGCACTGCTTAAGCCGTGTGACTGCTACAGCTACAATCAGCTGCAGACAGAGCACAGACTGGACGCAGAGAAGGTTTATGCACTGGGAATCCCATGTACCGGAATGATCGATGTTAATAAGATCAAGGCAAAGGGAATCACAGGTATCCTTGGCATCGAGGAAGAGGGCGATACCATTAAGGTAAAGACTCTTTACGGTGATGAGGAGTGCAAGAAGAGTGAAGTGCTGTTAGAGCGCTGTATGGTATGCAAGGGCAAAAATCATGTAGCCGGCGATGAACTTTTAATTCCAGATGAGGAAGCACCAGAAGTTCCAGTAAGTGCAGATCGTATGGCTGAGGTTGCAAAGCTTGAGGCAATGACAGAGCAGGAGCGTTTTGATTTCTGGAGAAGCCAGCTGTCAAAGTGTATCCGCTGCAATGCATGTCGTAATGCATGTCCAGCATGTACATGCCGTACCTGCGTATTTGATAACCCGAAGTCCGGAGTTGCTGCTAAGGTAAACAATACTGATTTCGAGGAGAATATGTTCCACGTTATTCGTGCATTCCATGTAGCTGGTCGTTGTACCGACTGTGGTGAGTGCAGCAGAGTATGTCCGCAGAACATTCCTCTTCATCTGTTAAATCGTAAGTTCATCAAGGATATTGATACATTCTACGGTGATTTCCAGGCAGGAACTGAGGTTGGCGTAAGAGGACCGCTGATTTCTTATACTAAGGAAGACTGTGAGCCGAGTATCGTTATGGAGAGGGGGAATTAATCATGTTAAAGATTGCTATGAGTGAGATTTCCCGCCTGTTTGATGCGATTCAGGCTGTGGATGAACTGTATTTGCCGGTAGAGAAGGGCAATGAGGTAGAATTTGGTCTTTATTCTGCAGATGCAAAGGTGCGTCTTGATGCACTTCAGACTGTAAAGTCTGCAAAGGATATGTTCTTCCCGTTCCAGGAAGATCTGATGAAATTCCATATGGACGGAAAGAAGATCTCTGTAGAGGCAGCTGCAAAGAAGGATAAGGATTTTGTTGTATTTGGTGTCAGAGCATGTGATGCAAGAAGCTTTTCAATTTTGGATAAGGTTTTTCTTGCTGATCCGGTTGATACTTATTATCAGGCAAGAAGAGAGCATGGCATTGTTGTATCTATGGCATGTCACAGACCAGAGGAAACTTGTTTTTGCAGTACCTTTGGAATTGATGCAACTAAGCCAGAGGGTGATGTTGTAACATGGATCGCAGAGGATACCCTTTACTGGGAAGCACAGACAGAGAAGGGCGAGGGCTTAACTAAAAAGGTTGAGGCTGTTTTAGCAGAGAGCGATTCTAAGGCAGTAGAGGCACAGCAGGCTGCTGTTAAGGAAATCTTAAAGAAGCTGCCTCTTGCTGATCTTGATCTTTCCTATTTCACTTCTCATCCAGAGTTAGAGATCTTCAAGAGAGAAGAGTGGAAGGAACTGTCAAGCCACTGCTTAGGTTGCGGAACATGTACATTTGTATGTCCGACATGTCAGTGCTACGATGTGCGTGACTATGATACAGGACATGGTATTGAGCGTTACCGCTGCTGGGATTCCTGTATGTACCGTGATTTCACAATGATGGCTCACGGAACAAACCGTAAGAGTCAGGTAGAGCGTTTCCGCCAGAGATTCATGCACAAGCTGGTTTATAATCCGCTTAGAAATGATGGTGAGTTCTCCTGCGTAGGCTGCGGCCGCTGCTTAAAGAAGTGCCCAAATTCCCTGAATATCGTTAAGGTAGCAAAAACATTGGGAGGTACACAGGCATGAGTGAGAGAAGAGAAGAATTAATTCCTGCTCTTGGCGTTGTTACTGAGATCCGTAAGGATACACCGGATGTAAAGACATTCCGTGTTGTAACGCCAGACGGCAAGAAAGCATTTGAACATAAGCCTGGCCAGTGTGCCATGCTTTCCGTTCCAGGTGTAGGAGAGGGTATGTTTTCTATTACCTCTTCTCCGACACAGGAAGAATATATGGAGTTTTCCATTAAGAAGTGCGGATGTCTGACTAGCTGGCTTCATGCAATTGAACCAGGTCAGATGATCACAATCCGTGGACCATATGGAAATGGATTCCCGGTAGATACCGAGTTAAAGGGCAAAAATTTGCTGTTTATCGCAGGTGGTATCGGACTGGCTCCGCTTCATTCTGTAATCAACTATTGCCGTCACTATCGTGATCAGTACGGTGATATTGATATTATTTACGGTTCCCGTTCTATGGATGATCTTGTAGACATCAAGGAAATTCAGGACGAGTGGTGCAACGAGGAAGGAATTAACGTTCATCTGACTATCGACCGCCCGCAGGAGGGTTGGGATGGCCATGTTGGATTTGTTCCAAGCTACGTAAATGAGCTGAATCTTTCCTTAGACAAGACAATTCTGATCTGTGGACCGCCGATCATGATCAAGTTTACTCTGCAGAATCTGCAGGCACTGGGCTTCTCAAAGAGCCAGGTATATACAACCATGGAGCTTCGCATGAAGTGCGGTATCGGAAAGTGCGGCCGCTGCAATATCGGTTCCAAGTATGTCTGCAAGGACGGTCCGGTATTCCGCTTCGACCAGCTGGATGAGCTGCCAGACGAGTATTAATCGCGAAGACAATGAGCCGTGCGCAGTCGAAGAAAAGTGAATGCATCATGTTTACATGAAAGCAGACACTTTTCTGAGACTGCATAGGGCGAAGCCCGCGTGCGAGCGTGCGCGAAGCACATGCGAGAGCAGCACGGCGCAATAAAGATTTGTAAATGAATATGGAGGAAATATAATAATGGACGAAATGATTACAGTTTATTTATATGGTAAGAAATATACTGTTCCCTCCAGCCTGACAATTATGGAAGCTTTTGAGTATTCCGGTTATCAGCTGGTTCGTGGCTGCGGCTGCCGTAACGGTTTCTGTGGTGCTTGTGCTACTATTTACCGTATTAAGGGTGAGACAACTCTTCATGGCTGCCTGGCATGTTCCACAAAGGTTGAGGACAACATGTGTGTAGCATCTCTGCCGTTCTTCCCGTTAGAGAAGGAAATCTATAACATTGAGGAGATCCGTCCAACTCAGGAGATCATGATGCAGCTGTATCCGGAGATCTATTCCTGTATCGGATGTAATGCCTGTACAAAGGCTTGTACACAGCAGTTAAACACCATGCAGTACATTGCATATGCACAGCGCGGTGAGTACGAGAAGTGTGCAGAGGAGTCCTTCGACTGTGTAATGTGTGGTGTCTGCTCATCCAGATGTCCGGCTGGAATTTCTCATCCGCAGGTTGCATTACTTGCAAGAAGATTGACCGGTAAGTACTTAAAGCCAGAAGCAAAGCACCTGACAAAGCGTGTTGAGGAGATTGCAGAAGGAGATTTCGATGAGGCGATGAAGGAAATCATGAGCAAGTCTGTAGACGAGCTGAAGGATATGTACAACAATCGTGTAATCGAAAAATAAAGGAGGACGAATAAGATGAGCTTTCCATATACAGAGGAAATGATGGAGTCTGTCAAGAAAGTTGAAGCCACCAGAGCAGCCCGTATGGCAGCAGAGCCGAGACGTATGACAGCAGAAGAAAAGGATGCACTGCTTGAGCAGTATCATCCAGACTATAATCTTTCTAGCTTTGCAGAGATTATAGTAGGACCGAACAAGGGCGAGAAGGCTCCGAAGGAGTTAGTAGAGCTTTTACAGGCAAAGAGCCGTGTTCAGGGAATGACCTTAGATCTGGCTCATCCGGATTATGACGTTGACGTTCTTGTTATCGGCGGCGGCGGTTCCGGTGCATCTGCAGCAATTGAGGCACACGAGGCAGGCGCAAACGTAATGATCGTTACCAAGCTTCGTATCGGTGATGCCAACACCATGATGGCAGAGGGTGGTATCCAGGCAGCAGATAAGGAAAATGATTCTCCAGCACAGCATTACTTAGATGTAATGGGTGGCGGACATTTCGCAAACGTTCCAGAGCTTGTTGAGAAGCTTGTTATGGACGGACCAGATTGTATCAAGTGGTTAAATGACCTTGGCGTTCTGTTTGATAAGGATAAGGACGGCAACATGATTACCACACACGGCGGCGGAACTTCCAGAAAGAGAATGCATGCAGCAGCAGACTACTCTGGTGCTGAGATCATGAGAGTTCTTCGTGATGAGGTTCAGAACCGTAAGATCCCGGTTGTTGATTTCACATCTGCAATCGAGATCATCAAGGATACTGAGGGTAAGGCAGCTGGTGCTGTTTTACAGAACATGGAGACAGGTGAGATCTTAATCGCTCGTGCAAAGTGCGTAATCATCGCAACTGGTGGTGCAGGAAGACTTCACTATCAGGGATTCCCAACATCCAACCACTACGGTGCAACAGCAGATGGTCTGGTACTTGCTTACCGTGCAGGTGCAAGACTTCTGTATCAGGATACCTTACAGTATCATCCAACTGGTGTTGCATTCCCATCTCAGATCTACGGTGCACTCGTAACTGAGAAGGTTCGTTCCATGGGCGCACAGTTCGTCAATGTAAACGGTGAGGCATTTATGCATCCACTGGAGACCAGAGACGTTGCTGCATCTGGTGTAATCCGTGAGGTATCCAGAGGAAACGGTGTTCATACACCACTTCGCGATGGTATCTGGCTGGATAGCCCGATGATCGATGCAATCCACGGCGAGGGAACTCTGGAGAAGAGACTTCCAGGTATGCTTCGTATGTACTTAAGATATGACATCGATATGAGAAAGGTGCCGATCGTAATTTACCCAACACTGCATTACCAGAACGGTGGTGTTCGTGTCAGCGTAAATGGTATGTCTGATGTTGAGAATCTGTATGTTGCAGGTGAGGCAGCAGGTGGTGTTCATGGAAGAAACCGTCTGATGGGTAACTCACTTCTGGATGTTATCGTATTCGGTCGTAATGCAGGTCAGGAAGCAGGTAAGCAGTTTAAGAATGTTACACTGTCTGATCTGACACTGGAGCATGTTGACAACTTCGAGAAGGAGTGTGAGGCAGCAGGCATCCATACCGATGAGGTATCTCCGAAGATCTTACCAGATTACAGAAGAAAAAAGTAATTCAATAAAATAAAAGCAAAAAAGCCGGGGAAACCCTCCGGCTTTTTTGAGCACAATGAAATAATATCAAAATAAAAATAGGGGAAACGGCTATGGGATATGTAAATAGTGTCCTTTCAAATCCGGCATTTCAAGTTTTTTTAATTGCAATGATCGGATATATCATAGGACGTATTAAAATTAAAGGAATTGAGGTAGGAGATGCCGGCATTCTGATTGTATCATTGATTGCCGGACACTTTGGAGTAACCTGTCCGTCATTTGCAAAGAGCATCGGTATTGTATTGTTTGTAGCATCGGTTGGTTTGATTGCCGGACCAAAGTTTTTTCATAATTTCATGCACAACTTCAAGTCTTACGTTATACTTGGCTTTTGCATTATTATTGCCGGTGGACTTTGTACAGCAGCTATCTGTGTGATTGGAAATGTAAATGGTGCTCTGGCAGCCGGACTGCTTTCAGGTGCCCTGACAAGTACACCAGGATTTGCAGCAGCACAGGAGGCAGCTGGCAGTGCAAAGGATATTGTATCAGTAGGCTATGGAATTGCCTACCCATTTGGTGTTATTGGAGTCGTACTGTTTGTGCAGCTGATGCCAAAAATCTTAAAGGTTGATATGGCAAAGGAACGCGCAAAGCTTGCAGAGGATGCAGGAAATGCACCAAAGAGTTTTAAGACAAAGGGTTTAATCGCTGTTGATTCGCTTGGCATGATGCCGCTTTGCCTGACAATTGTACTTGGCTTAATCATTGGTCTTATAAAGATTCCGCTTCCAGGCGGTGCTTTCTTTTCACTTGGAACATCTGGCGGTCCGTTAATTGCTGGTCTGTTAATTGGTCATATTGTGCACATTGGACCGATTGATCTAAAGCCGAAAAAGAGCGTCATGGAATGTATGCGTGAATTTGGTCTGATTCTTTTCCTGATAGGAGCAGGCTGCGAGGGCGGAGCTGGTTTTGTCGATACACTTATAGAACAAGGTCCGATTCTTTTCGTGTACGGAATGATAATGACACTTGTTCCGATGATTGTCGGTTACTTATTTGCAAAGAAGGTATTAAAGCTTCCGATCCTCAACAACATGGGTGCCTTGTGCGGTGGTATGACAAGTACACCAGCACTTGGCTCACTGATTCAGGTAGCAGGAACGGATGATGTGGCATCTGCCTATGCATCAACCTACCCAATTGCACTTGTAACAGTTGTTCTTGTGGAGCAGATGATAGTGCTGTTGTTCTAACTAAAGTTAAATGAGAAAAACTATCAAAAAGGCAATTCGCAGCAAATGCGGGTTGCTTTTTTTGCTGCCTTTCATGTATAATGCATTGGCTAGAAATACAAAGAGAAAGGAAAACACGAATGATCAAAAAACGACTTTTAAATATGGTGCCAGAAAGTAAGCGCTATATTGCTTTTAATGTATTGTTTCAGTGGATCTCGTTGATTGCCAATATTGTTATGATGGCAGCAATCACAGGACTTTTGGCATCACTGTTTTTGGGAACCAATAGCAATGAGCAGATTGGAAAAACAGCAGTGATTTGCGTGATCGTACTTTTTGTGCGTGCAATTTGCAGTATCTGTTCTTCCCGCATGGGATATCTGTCATCCAAGACGGTAAAGAAAGTAATCCGCGAGCAAATTTATAAGAAGCTTCTTCGACTGGGAACTGGCTACAAAGAAAAGGTTCAAACCTCTGAGATCGTACAGGTGGCAGTAGAGGGTGTTGAGCAGCTTGAGACGTATTTTAGCGCGTATATGCCACAATTTTTCTATGCAATGCTTGCACCGCTAACTCTTTTTATTGTCCTTTGCTTTGTCAATGTGCCATCAGCAGTGGTTCTTCTTATCTGTGTTCCGTTAATTCCGATCGCGATTGCAGCTGTGCAGACATGGGCGAAAAAGCTGTTGTCGAAATATTGGGGGCAGTATACAGCACTTGGTGACACATTTCTTGAAAATTTACAGGGGTTGACAACACTGAAAATTTACCAGTCAGATACCTACAAAAATGAAGAAATGAATCAAGAAGCAGAAAAGTTTCGAAAGATCACAATGAAGGTGCTGACGATGCAGCTAAATTCAATTACGATTATGGATTTTATCGCATATGGAGGTGCCGCACTTGGAATGATTCTTGCTGCGACGCAGTTTCAGTCTGGTCATGTCGATTTACAGGGTTGTCTTTTGATTATTCTTTTATCAGCAGATTTCTTTATTCCGATGCGTCAGCTTGGCTCCTTCTTCCATATTGCAATGAATGGAATGGCAGCAAGCGACAAGATTTTCGCACTCCTTGATTTACCAGAGCCAGATCAAGCAAAAAAGGATTGCCAGAGGGAAGGAGATATTGTCTGCGAAAATGTTTGTTTTTCCTACGATGGAGAGAGACAAGTTCTTACAGATATCAATTTAACGATTGCAAAGAAAGGACTCACCGCGATTGCAGGAGAGAGTGGATGTGGAAAATCAACGATTGCATCCATTTTGATGGGCAGATCAAAAAATTATAAAGGAAGCATCAAAATTGGTGATACAGAGCTTCGTGACATTTCAGAAGAAAGTCTGCTGAAGCATATTACCTATGTCAGTCATCAAAGCTATCTGTTTAAGGGAACTGTTCGTGAGAATTTGCTGATGGGCGACCCAAAAGCAATCGACGACAAGCTGTGGGAAGTGCTAGAGCACGTCAATTTGGCAGCATTTTTGAGGACAGAAAACGGACTTGACACAGTTGTCCTAGAAAAGGGAAGCAATTTTTCAGGTGGACAGTGTCAAAGACTTGCACTTGCAAGGGCACTTCTTCACGATAGCCCAGTCTATATTTTTGACGAGGCAACTTCGAATATTGATGTGGAGAGTGAAAATGATATTATTGCGGAAATGCTTAGAATGGCTCAGACCAGGAGTGTGTTTGTCATCTCACATCGACTTGCCAATATCACAAAAGCTAACCAAATTTATGTGATGGAGAAAGGAATGATTTGCGAGAGCGGAACACAAGATGAACTTCTTGCAAAGAAAGGTGTCTATAAAAAACTGTGGGAAACACAGCAAAGCCTAGAGAAGTATACGAAATCAGATACGAAAGTAGGAAAGGAGAAGTTGGCATGAAACAAGCAAAGAAACGAAGCAATTTTCAAATCATGAGCCGATTGATTGGATTGGTAAAACCGCTCACTGGCTATATGGTGCTTGCCATTTTAATGGGTCTTGCCGGGCATTTGTGCGCAAGTTTTATTACTATTCTTGGCGCTTATGGTGTGTTACATGTGCTTGGCATAAAGACAAGCGTGTCACTTGGATGGATTTTTGCACTAGCTGTCGGATTTGCGTTGGTTCGTGCCGGTCTTCGATATGGCGAGCAAAGCTGCAATCATTTTATCGCATTTAGCTTCTGGCGCTAATTCGTGATCAAGTATTCATTGCTCTTAGACGACTCTGCCCAGCAAAGCTAGAAGGGCGAGACAAGGGAGATTTGATCAGTGTCATCACATCCGATATTGAGCTTTTGGAAGTATTCTATGCGCACACAATCTCGCCGACAGCGATCTCATTTTTATTTACAATTATCATGTGTCTTTTTATTGGAAGCTTTCATGTTGTGGCAGGAATTTTGGCACTCATTGCCTATCTGACAGTGGGAATCTTTGTCCCATTGTTGATCTCACGCGCGAGTGGCGATGTAGGTATGAGTTTCGAAAAGGAGCAGGAGAGTTATCTGCATTTGTCTTAGATAGCCTTCGTGGTCTTTCAGAGACACAGCAGTATGCCCAGGGAAACATTCGCTTACAGCAGATGAATGAAAAGACGAAGCGTCTAAGTAAAGATGAGGCACAGATGAAGCGTAT
The DNA here is from genome assembly GCA_003478935.1 of Firmicutes bacterium AF25-13AC. Classification (GTDB taxonomy): domain Bacteria; phylum Bacillota; class Clostridia; order Lachnospirales; family Lachnospiraceae; genus Anthropogastromicrobium; species Anthropogastromicrobium aceti. The sequence continues at coordinate 59,003 of QUFP01000012.1, read as the reverse complement.
GTCAGGGCGCAATACCGCAATTACAAACAGTGTGATTTTAGTGTTCGATCTGGCAATGTTATTTGTCTGCACAATACTTTATCAGAAGGGAGCAATTGAGTTTGCAGGCGTTTTAATTTCAACTGTTGCTCTTATGAGTTCATTTGGCCCGTGTGTTGCACTGGCTGCGCTCGGAAGCACGCTTCAAAATACATTTGCAGCAGGAAACCGAGTGCTGGATATTTTAGATGAAAAGCCTCTTGTAGAGGAGATTACGGGAAAAGCGCCGGTTGTATTTGAAAGTCAAGCAAAAGGAAAGAGCAAGAATATTAGTGTCGAAAATTGCGACGCATTTTGCGACAAGAAGGCAGATCTAGCTCCAGCAGCCGAGGTAAGCCATCTAAGCTTTTGCTATGAGTCAGAGGAGATTTTATCAGATGTGTCAGCTGTGATTCCAAGAAATCAAATTGTCGGAATCGTTGGAAAGAGTGGAAGTGGAAAATCAACACTATTAAAACTTTTGATGAGATTTTGGAGACCAAGTTCTGGAAGAATTTCGGTTGCTGGAAAATCAATTGAACAGATTAACACATCCGATCTTCGTCAAATGGAAAGTTTTGTTACACAGGAAACCTATTTGTTTCATGATAGCATTCGAAACAATATAAAAATTGCAAAGCTTTCAGCGACAGATGAAGAAATCGAAGTAGCTTGCAAAAAGGCATCGGTCCATGACTTTATCATGTCACTTCCCAAAGGATATGATACATCGGTTGGAGAACTTGGCGATACACTTTCTGGCGGAGAAAGACAGCGTATTGGACTTGCCAGAGCATTTTTACATGATGCGCCACTGATGTTACTCGATGAGCCAACCAGTAATCTTGACAGTTTAAACGAGGCAGTCATTTTAAAATCACTCTATGAACAAAGAAGCGATAAGACGATCGTACTTGTCTCTCACAGAGAGTCCACAATGAAGATTGCAGATACGGTTTATGCGATGGAAGAACTGACGAAAGGTGATGTTAGAGAAAGCTAAGAATTTCTGATAATTGTTGATAAGAAACGTGATAAGTTTCGCAAAAAATAAAAATTAGAAAGAGAAAAAACTTGAAAGAAACGAAAAAAATTCAGTCAAAGAGGGAGAGAGAGCAATACGTCGTCTCCCAGATGATCGAACTGTATTGCAAAAAACAACATAAAAGTAAAAACGGTGCACTCTGCAAAGACTGCCAAGAATTAAAAGATTATGCCTGGCAGCGGAGCGAAAAGTGTCCATTCATGGAAACAAAAACTTTTTGCTCCAATTGCAAAGTGCACTGTTACAAGCCTGCGATGCGTGAAAAAATACGCGAGGTTATGCGCTTTTCTGGGCCGAGGATGCTTTTTTACCATCCGATGCTTGCAATTCGACATCTGATCGAATCCAAGTGGGAAAAGAAAAATTTAGACGGTTCCGTCTGAAATCAGATATTTCTCGAGCAGTGTGAACGGCAGTGATCCAAGATTTAAGTAGGCAGCATACATATTTTTATCGGATGAGTATCCATCAGCTATCTGTTCAAACAGATCCTCGGTCTTATAGTATCCGACGCTGTATGGCAGATAGACGCCAGGATCGTTAGCGCAGGTATCTATAAAATTCTGGCAAGTGTTTTTATCTAATTCGCCATAATAGGTGCTTAAAAAATCAGATGTTTCTTCTATGCCCCAGCCTTCGTAATTGACACCTATGTCAACAACGGACAGTGCAGCCATTCCAAGGATCATGTTAGTAAAGTAGGCATCAGCAGTTGCTTCGTCAAGTCCAGCCCATTCAAGAGAAAGCTTTTCAACGTAATAAGCCCATCCCTCTGAGGTACCAAGAGAACCAATGAGAGTCTCAATATTGTATTCAAAAGAATTTTGCATAAAATACTGGTGCTGATAAAGATGACCAGGATAGCCCTCATGTGCCATTGTAGTCCAAAGAACCATCGAATCATCGCCAACTTCGCTGGGGTTAATTCGGATAATGTTTCGACTTTCGTTATCAAGCGGGCTTGACAGATAGTAGGCCAGATTGTTCGGAACCTGAAGTGCTTCTGGAAGGTAGCTTAGTGTATATGTGGTATCACCGATATCCGGCATACATTCGGCTGCCTTTTGATTTAATGTCTGAAGAATAGCATCAGCGTCTGTTTTTGGTGCTGTCAGGGAATCAAGATCATTTAACAAATTAGGATTGTAAGAGTAAGACTGCGACAGGTTCATAAGCCCCTGTGTCAGCTTATCTGTTAGATAATCCTTAAGCTCAAGCGGTGTCATATCAGTTCCTGTATTGTCTCTTACTAAAAGTTCATAATATTCCTGGCCATGATCATAAAAAGCAAGACCTTTGCTCTGGCTGGCAGAGGCTTTTTTATTTTCTAATGTTTCATAGAAAGAAGAAAAAGCAGGAAGAACTTCATTGTTCAACACTGTCTCTACCTGTTTTGTATAGTCATTAACTACATCATCAGATAATCCGGTTTCACTCACATTTGACTCAAACGCCTCAAGGTAGGGATGATTTTCTAATGTTGTCATCGCATCCTTATTTTCCAGTGCCTGCTCAAAGGCATAGAGGCTAGGCACATAGCCAATGCTTTCCTGATGTTCAATTTCCTTCACAACGTCATTTAAAAAACGTGGGATGTCTTTTAATACATCAAGATAGTTTATAATATCCTGTTCAGACAAAAGATAATATTCAGTAATAGTTGTGTTTAAAGTGGATAAAATGCCGCTCATAGGTCCTAAGGTACTCGTATAGTCAGGAAGAGTGCAATATTCCAGATTAATGTCAATATAGTGCTTCATTAGCTGGTATACCTGCTTTTGCTTTGCTGTCAGTGAATTGTATTCTACTGCTGAGAGATTCTCTTTTGCACGATTTAATATTTCAGCAGTCTCAGTGAAGGTTTCACTAAAGGAGCCAAGTGGTGGATTATCAGACGATTTATAATCTTCTGGAAAAGAAAAGGAATAGTGCAAATTAATAGGCGAAGAATCCATGATATCCCAAAAGAAAGTGTTGGCAGCATTGTCAAAAGCATCCTCTGTATTAGACGCGGCGTGTACTTTAACAGTGGTTGTTAGTGCCAGAGAGGGAATCAAAGCAGTACTTAAAAGAAATTGTTTTGCATGTAATTTTAAAAAAAACATAAAATCTCCTTTCATCATAAAAATAGTGTTTCAAATATAGAGAAAAATATGCTATGATACAGAGAGTGCTTTTAATGGCACAATCAGCATCATAATGATAAAGTTTTGCTGTTAAAAAGCTAACTATAATCATACCATGCATGGGCAACCAGACGCAAGCAAAAAAGGCAGGAAATGAAATTCATGGAGAAAAAGAATCAGAATACAAATAAAAAAATAATACAGACATCAAACAAACAAGTACATCAAATGCGAGATACCAGAACAAAAAACGCTTCACAGAAGCGCTCAAAAAAACATCGAAAAAAGCAGGTATTTGGCAGACAATCCATTTTTGCAGGCGGCTTTTGCTTTGTGGCTGCGCTTGCAATAGTGATTGGAATTTTTGTTTCAAATAAAACAAAAACACCGTATGAAAAGCAGGTGATTACGCTGTATGAAAAGGAAAATGAATCACTCGCAGAGCAGCAGACAAATCCTGAGGCAGGTATGGACGAGGGAATTTCTTCAGGCTTAAAACAGGTAAGAGATTATGGTGTGAAGCTGCCGGAGAGCTTTCAGAATCCGCCAATTTTTGAGAGTACATTTACCAGCACAGGAGATACTGTTCTTGATACAGCGAATCGTTATGCTGCAATGTATGATTATGATAAGGCAATTGAGACGATTCAGGCAGTGAGCGGCTATGAGAGTAATGAAGAGTATACAAAGGCTCTTGAGGAATATGATCTTGAAAAATCCCGTCTATTCCAGTGGAATGACAACTACACAATTACACATATTTTCTTTCATACTTTGATTGTAGATCCTGAAAAGACATTTGATGTTTCACTTAGTAGCAAGGCGCAGGTGATTGCATATAACGAAGCTATGACCACAATTGATGAGTTTGTAAAAATAATTCAGAAAATGTACGATGACGGATATGTGCTTGTAGGTCTTCATGATGTGGCGGAAATGGTAACTCAGCCAGATGGAACACAGATCATGCAGATGAAGCCGATCTATCTTCCAGCAGGAAAAACACCATTTGTGCTGTCACAGGATGATGTCTGCTACTATGAGTATATGACAGGGCAGGGCTTTGCAGATCGCTTTGTGCTTGATGAAAATGGAAAGATTACAAATGAATATACGCTTGACGATGGCACTGTAATACGCGGCTCCTTCGATGTGCTTACCATTTTAGAGGATTTTATCGAGGCACATCCAGATTTTTCGTACCGCGGTGCGCGTGGAACAATTGCAGTCACTGGTTATAATGGTATATTTGGTTATCGTACATCGGATTACTGGTATAACTGGAATTGCGACTATTTTGATCAGCAGAATGCAGAGGAACGACAGCGTATGTACTACAATAATGAAAACATTGAGGCAGATAAGGCAGCGGCCAAAGAGATTGCTGCCGCAATGAAAGAGCTTGGATGGACAATTGCCAGTCATAGCTGGGGTCATATTTACATTGGAAGCAGCAGTTATGGTCGCGTCTGCTGGGATAGTGACATGTGGGAGAGAGAGGTAGCACCGCTTGTTGGAGGAACAGATATTATCATTTTTGCATTTGGTGAAGATCTAGACGGCTGGCAGGGCTATGCAGCTGACAATGAGAAGTTCTTGTATTTAAAACAAAAAGGCTTTGACTATTATTGTAATGTAGATGCATCAAGTGAACATTGGATTCAGATTGGCGCGAACAAGGATTATTTCCGTCAGGCAAGACGAAATCTGGACGGAACTCGTATGTGGGAGGCAGTTATGAGCTATACTGACAGCAGCTATCATAACCGTTTATCAGATTTGTTTGATGCAAGAGACATCTTTGATCCAGCAAGACCAACACCTGTAGAGTAATGAATATTGTGTGTAAATATACATATTTGCGGAATAAAGACAGTAAGAAAAAGGGGAGCAGAGCTCTCCTTTTTCTTTTGTCTGAATGTGTTTGCTCGAAAGAAAAACAGGAATTTCAAAGGTTTTTCAGAATAAATTTAAAAAATATGTATGAAAAGCATCATATTCTTTTGAATATCTGCGAATTTTTTTACATAATTCATATTGAAAAAAATTAAAATGTGTAATACAATAATACTCACGAGCGCTGCATAGGCAAAGCAAAATGCATGCAGTGAACGGAATACGCATACGAGTTTGCATGAAAACTGTATAACGGTGAAGCACAAAACTGTATAGACTGAGGAGGCTGCATATTATGAAAGCATATAAGGATATGACCAGAGAAGAGCTTTTTGCTGAGAAGGAAAAGCTTGAAGCGATGTATCAGGATTACAAGGGACAGAATTTAGCACTTAACATGTCCAGAGGTAAGCCGTCAGCATCACAGCTTGATCTGTCCAAGGGAATGATGGACGTGCTTAGGTCTGATTCGAATCTGACATGTGAGGATGGTACCGATTGCCGTAACTACGGTGTCCTCGATGGAATCCCAGAGGCAAAGCGTCTGTTAGGTGGCATGATAGGTGCAAAGCCAGAGCAGGTAATTGTATATGGCAACTCCAGTCTGAATGTTATGTATGATTCTGTTGCTAGATGTATGTATGAGGGTGTCTTAGGAGGAAAGCCGTGGGCACTTCAGGGTAAGGTTAAGTTCTTATGTCCAGTTCCAGGCTATGATCGTCATTTTGGCATTACTGAGCATTTTGGCGTAGAGATGATCAATGTGCCGATGACACAAGACGGACCAGATATGGATATGGTTGAAAAGCTTGTTTCTGAGGATCCACTGGTAAAGGGTATCTGGTGTGTTCCGAAGTATACAAACCCACAGGCTATGTATACTCAGATGAGACAGTACGCCGCTTTGCAAACTTAAAGCCGGCAGCAGAAGATTTCCGTATTTTCTGGGATAATGCATATTGTATCCATCACCTGTATAACGGTGAGCCTGCACAGATCTTAAACATTCTTGAAGAGTGTGAGAAGGCAGGAATCCGGATATGGTATATGAGTTCGTATCCACCTCTAAGGTTGTATTCCCAGGTTCTGGTATGGCAGCACTCGCAGCCTCCACTGCAAATGTAGCTTCCATTAAAAAGCAGATGGCAGTTCAGACCATTGGCCATGACAAGGTAAATCAGCTGCGCCATGTTCGTTTCTTCGGCGATAACAAGGGAATGGAAGCACATATGAAGAAACATGCAGATCTGATTCGTCCAAAGTTTGAAGCACTGATTTCCATCATGGAAGAAGATCTTGGCGGACTGGATATCGCAGAGTGGACCAACCCTAAGGGCGGCTACTTTATTGGATTTGATTCAATGCCAGGCTGCGCAAAGGAAATCGTAGCAAAGATGAAAGAGGCAGGCGTTATCCTGACAGGAGCAGGAGCAACCTTCCCATATCATATTGATCCGCAGGATAGAAACATTCGTCTGGCACCGACCTTCCCGACCATTGATGAGTTAAAGCTTGCATCAAGAGTATTTACAGTATGTGTAAGACTTGTATCAGCAGAGAAGCTGCTGGCAGAAAAAGCATAAAATTCAACCCGGAAGTTTCACGTTACTTTGAAAGTCCTGCTACAACGTTCGGCTTCGTGAAAGCCATTCGCCTCAGGGCTTGTTAGGTAACGGTGGTGGCACGGAGTATAATTTAAGAATAAAAAGCAGCCTGAATTTGGGCTGCTTTTTTGTTATGTAGCCTGAAAAAGTATTGATTATATAGAAGTTTTTAAAGTTAAACCCTAAAAACTTATTTTATTTATCATGTTTTTATGGTATAATTACAAAAGAGGAGGTGATTGTATGATTTTGAGACCAGATTATATTGAAGCTGTCAAACCATTTATGGATGCACCGCTTGTTAAAATTCTTACAGGTGTTCGCCGCTGCGGAAAATCTACTATTTTTGAAATGATTCGTCAGGAATTACTTGAAAGAGGTATACCAGAAGATCATATTATTATGAAAAAATATACAGAGATGGATATACCAGATACGATTACGGCAAAGCAAATGTATGATGAACTTGTTTCAAGAGTAGAAGATGATAAACGCTATTATTTTTTGCTAGATGAAATTCAGGAAATTAAGGGATGGGAAAAGGCTGTTAATAGCTTGCTTGAGGGAATGAACGCTGACATTTATGTGACAGGATCAAATTCAAAGCTTATGTCGAGTGAGATTTCCACATATTTGACAGGGCGTTATATTTCGATTCCAGTGTTTACGCTCTCTTTCAGAGAATATCTGGAATTTAAAAAGGAGAGTACACAGTCATATGATAAGCTTTTGGAAGAATATATTAAATTTGGTGGATTTCCAATCATTGCGCTTGGCGAATACGAACAGCAGTCAGCATATCAGATTGTAGATGGAATTTATCATACGGTGGTATCGCGTGATATTGTAAAAAGACATAGGATTAACAAGCAGGATCTGTTTGATCGTGTTGTAAAATATGTCATTGAAAATATGGGAAAGACATTTTCGGCAAGTTCGATTTCTAATTTTTTGAAAAGTGAAAACAGAAAGGTGTCCATAGAAAGTATTTATAATTATTTACGATGGCTAGAGCAGGCATTTATTATATTTCCATGTGAACGATATGATATGCAGGGGAAGAGTGTTTTAAAGACGCAGGAAAAATATTATTTGGCAGATGTGTCATTTCGATATGCACTATTTGGCTATAATAGAAAGATGCTAGATGGTGTAATGGAAAACATTGTTTACCTTGAATTGCGTCGCAGAGGCTATGATGTGTATGTTGGAAAGAATAATACAAAGGAGATTGATTTTATAGCAATTCATAAGGATGAGAAAATCTATGTACAGGTATGCGTACAAATTCCTGAAAATTCGAATCGTGAAGTAGGGAATCTCATGGAAATACGAGATCATTATCCGAAATATGTTGTAACATTGAATGAGATGGATGTTGGAATTGAAAATGGAATTCGAATTGTACATCTTCGAGATTTTTTGCTTGCAAAGCAGTGGTAATAAAGAAATAAAAAATAGGCAGGTCTGATGGCTTGCCTATTTTTTACTAAATGCTATCGACTTTCTAATATCACTTTGCCCATTCTCCAATTGCAGCTCAGTCATGGTGCCGCCCTTTAATTCAATGAAGTTGGTGTCATTTACACAGATCCATACAGATGCTGCACTTGGATTATATACATGTGAGCAGTCTGCGGTATACTGAAGTCTCTTTGCTGCGTCAAGGTAATCAACGATTTCGATGTTGGTTGCATACCAGATATCGTCACGGCCGCCAACTAACTTACAGAAGTCTTCCATAACTTCCCAGTTGTTCTGATTAGTGAACTCATAGCTGTGGCCCCATACATACATCATGTACAGATACTGCTTCTTGAACAGATCAACAAACTGCTGGCCAAGCTCAAGCAGATTTTTATTGTGGTGGCAGGTTGGATTCCACTCAAGGAAGTTTTCTGGCATTGCAAATGACATTGTGCTTGTTACAGTACGTGCATAGCGAATGCCAAGAGACGGAAGTGCATTTATGATTTCCTTTGAGTAAGAGCCATTCGGGTAGGAGAGTCCGCGTACCGGATATCCCATGATTGCCTCAAGATTTTTACGGTCATCAAGTACCTGAGATACTACCTGCTCCATAGGGCAGCGTGCAATTGTCGGATGTGTTAATGTATGGCAGGAAACTTCATGTCCTTTGTAGAGTTCCTGGTATTCAGAGGTTGGAATACGTGTGTCCATCTCCAGACCTGAATTTAAGTGGAATGTACCCTTGATGCCATATTTATTAAAGATGGAAACAAGGCGGCGATCTTCTAATTTACCATCGTCGTAGCTCATTGTTAAAACCTTGTGTTTTCCGCCTGGAAAACAGGTATAAATTGTAGGGAGTTTTCTTTCGCTCATAATAATCCTCCATATTTTGCATAGTAATGCAGCGTAGTGTTCGAGTCGGAAAAGATGACAATGCACGAATCCGCGAACTGGACTCAAGTATAGCAGATTCTTAGTCAAAGTGCAAGAAAGCATCTGAAAAAAAGAAAAAGTGTCAAGAAAATTGATGTGAAAGTTGTACAAACAAGTTGACTTTTATAGGGCCATGCATTATGATTATTACAAATGCATGGATAAGAACTTTGGTCCATGACAACAATTTGGAGGTGTATATTATTATGAAATTTTTTATTGATACTGCCAATGTTGATTACATCAAAGAGGCCAATGATATGGGAATTATCTGCGGTGTTACCACAAATCCGTCCCTGATTGCGAAGGAAGGACGTGTTTTTGAGGAAGTAATTGCAGAGATCGCATCAATCGTAGATGGCCCGATCAGCGGTGAGGTTAAGGCAACCACAACAGATGCTGAGACTATGATTAAGGAAGGTATTGCAATCAGCAAAATTCATCCGAACATGGTTGTAAAGATTCCTATGACAGCAGAAGGTTTAAAGGCAACAAAGGCACTTTCCGCAATGGGAATCAAGACAAACGTGACACTTGTATTCTCAGCTGCACAGGCACTTCTTGCAGCAAGAGCAGGTGCAACATATGTTTCTCCATTCCTGGGAAGACTTGATGATATTTCTACACCAGGTATGGATCTGATCCGCACTATCGCTGATATCTTTGCTATGTATGATGACATTGATACGCAGATCATTGCAGCCAGCGTAAGAAATCCGATTCATGTAATCGACTGTGCGCTTGCAGGTGCTGATATTGCAACAGTTCCATACAATGTACTGATGCAGATGGTAAAGCATCCATTAACAGATCAGGGTATTGAGAAGTTTAAGAAAGATTACATCGCTGTATTTGGCGAGTAATTAAGTGAGTAATTCAGGTACGCGTGAAATGCGTGCTGGAAAATAGATACATATAACGTAGGAGGCATATTTATTATGAACAACATTCCTCAGGTAAAATTAGGAATCGTAGCAGTCAGCCGTGACTGTTTCCCGGAAAGTCTTTCTGTAAATAGAAGAAAGGCTCTTGTAGCAGCATATGCTGAAAAGTATGATGTACAGGACATTTACGAATGTCCAGTTTGTATCGTAGAGAGCGAGATCCATATGGTTCAGGCTCTTGAGGATATCAAGAAGGCAGGATGTAATGCACTTTGCGTATATCTTGGAAACTTTGGACCAGAGATTTCTGAGACACTTCTTGCAAAGCACTTCGACGGACCGAAGATGTTCATCGCAGCAGCAGAGGAAAGCCAGAATGACCTTTCAGATGGCAGAGGTGATGCATACTGTGGTATGCTGAATGCAAGCTACAACTTAAAGCTTCGCAACGTAGGTGCTTATATTCCAGAGTATCCGGTTGGAACAGCAGATGAGTGTGCTGATATGATGCATGAGTTCTTACCAATCGCAAGAACCATCATCGGTTTAAATGATTTAAAGATCATTTCCTTCGGACCAAGACCGTTAAACTTCTTAGCATGTAATGCACCGATCAAGCCACTGTACAACATCGGTGTTGAGATCGAGGAAAACTCCGAGCTTGATTTGTTCGAGGCATTCAAGAAGCATGACAATGACCCAAGAATCCCGGCTAAGGTAGCAGAGATGGAGGCAGAGCTTGGTGAAGGCAATAAGAAGCCAGAGGTTCTGCCAAAGCTTGCACAGTATGAGCTGACACTTCTTGATTGGGTTGAGGCACACAGAGGATACCGCAAGTACGTGGCAATCGCTGGAAAGTGCTGGCCGGCATTCCAGACACAGTTTGGATTTGTACCTTGCTATGTAAACAGCCGTCTGACTGGAATGGGCATTCCGGTATCATGTGAGGTTGATATCTACGGATGCTTAAGTGAGTTTATTGGAACATGCGTTAGCGAAGATGCTGTTACTCTGCTTGATATCAACAACTCTGTACCAGCTGATATGTATAAGGAGTCTATCGAGGGCAAGTTTAATTATACACAGAAGGATACCTTCATGGGATTCCATTGCGGAAATACCTGCAGCAGCAAGCTTTCTTCCTGCACAATGAAGTATCAGAAGATTATGGCACGTAACCTTCCAGAAGAAGTTACCCAGGGTACTCTTGAGGGAGATATTGTTCCAGGCGATATCACATTCTATCGTTTACAGTCTACTGCTGACTGCAAGCTTCGTGCTTATATGGCAGAGGGCGAGGTTCTTCCAGTTGCAACCAAGTCCTTCGGTGGCATCGGCGTATTCGCAATTCCGGAGATGGGACGTTTCTATCGTCACGTACTGATCGAGAAGAACTATCCGCATCACGGCGCAGTTGCATTTGGTCACTTCGGAAAGGCTCTGTATGAGGTATTCAAGTATATCGGTGTTCCGGTAGAAGATATCAACTACAACCAGCCAAAGGGTGTTAGATATCCAACTGAGAACCCATTTGCTTAAAATTGCTTAAGATACCAGAATGTTTTTAGAATTGCTAAGTTCTCAGCAACGAAGCAATTCGTAGGGTATCTAATTAATTAAATTAAGAAGAATATAGCGGGCTCGAGCACAGGGCCCGCTTATTTTAAAAGGAGAAAAAGTTATGATTAAAATTCAGAATATCAATGATGCATCCTATAAGCGTTTCGGAAAAGTAGTAAAGGATATTGATTTTAGCGATTTAATCGCAGCGATGGAAGCAACCCCATGCCCAGACGATGTGGTTTATGTGGCATCAGAGGCAGCACTTGAGGCAACCAAGGGCGCAGAGAAGTTTCAGGAAATTTATTATGGAAAGCTTCCAATTCAAGTAGGATACTGCAATGGCCACAATTCCTTATTAAATGCACTCGAGTATCATCGCTGCGGCGAGGTAAATGTAGCAGTTACCGATCTGATCGTGCTCGTTGGATCTCTTGTTGACGTAGCAGATGATTTTACTTATGACACAGAAAAGGTAGAGGCATTCTTTGTACCAGCAGGAACTGCATTTGAGATGTATGAGACAACACTTCACTATGCACCGTGCGGCGTAGATGGCAAGGGCTTTAAGGATGTCATTATTCTTCCAAAGGGAACAAATGCCGATATTACAAAGAACCCGAATGCAACAGGTGAGGATCGCCTGCTTACAGCAGAGAATAAGTGGCTGATAGCACATGCAGATGCAGCAATCGAAGGTGCATTCAATGGACTGCAGGGAGAGAATATCTCTGTATTGTAAAGTAGCCTGCAGTTCACGGATAAGCCAATATTTACAACATAGCCCGAAGGTGAATGGATTTCACGAGACGGACACTTGGAGCAGGTCTTTCAAAGTAATGTATGATAATAAAAAATATAACAGGAGCCTGCGGAGTTTGGTCCGTCGACGAAACCATTACACCGAAGGGCTTTTGTAATACACCCCGTGAACTGCAAAACTACTCCCTTGCAAACATTAGTACTTGCATTTTTATGTTGAATATGCTACCCTATCAGATGCAAGAAGAATGAAAAACAAAGTCAGGAAGGTATTTGGTATTCCTGACAGAAGAATAGAAAGGACAGGTTACATTATGAGTAAAGTTAGAACCAGATTTGCTCCCAGCCCGACAGGACGTATGCATGTCGGAAACCTGAGAACAGCACTGTATGCGTATTTGATTACAAGACATGAGGGAGGAGATTTCCTCTTACGTATTGAGGATACCGATCAGGAACGTCAGGTTGAGGGTGCTGTTGACATCATTTACCGCACACTGGAGAAGGCAGGCATTACCCATGATGAGGGCCCGGACAAGGACGGCGGTGTAGGCCCATATGTACAGAGTGAGCGTCAGAAGCAGGGCATCTACATGAAGTATGCAAAGCAGCTGGTAGAAAAGGGAGAGGCTTATTATTGCTTCTGCGATAAGGAGCGTCTTGAGTCTTTGCACACTATGATTGGTGATAAGGAAATCAGCATCTATGACAAGCATTGCCTTGGACTTTCAAAGGAAGAGGTTGAGGCAAATCTTGCAGCAGGCAAGCCATTTGTTATCCGTCAGAATAATCCGCGTACTGGAACAACAACCTTCCATGATGAGATTTACGGTGATATCACTGTAAATAACGAGGAGCTTGATGACATGATCTTAATTAAGTCTGATGGTTTCCCGACTTACAATTTTGCTAACGTAGTAGATGATCACTTAATGGGTATCACTCATGTTGTAAGAGGAAATGAATATCTGTCATCTTCTCCAAAGTATAACCGTCTGTATGAGGCATTTGGCTGGGAGATTCCGGTATATGTACATTGTCCGCTTATTACAGATGAGGAGCATAAGAAGCTTTCAAAGCGCTGCGGTCATTCTTCATTTGAGGATCTGTTAGAGCAGGGCTTCCTTCCGGAATGTATCGTTAACTTTGTTGCACTGCTTGGCTGGAGCCCGGCTGACAATCAGGAAAAGATGACGATGCAGGAGATGATCGAGAAGTTTGACTATACAAAGATGAGCAAATCTCCGGCAGTCTTTGACTACGGAAAGTTAAAGTGGTTAAATGGCGAGTACATCAAAGAGATGGACGATGACCGTTATATGGAGATGGCACTTCCACATATCAAAAAGGTAGTTACAAGAGACTGCGATTATGAGAAGATTGCAAAGATGGTAAAGACACGTATCGAGGTATTCCCAGATATCGAAGCACTTGTCGATTTCTTCCAGGAAGTACCAGAGTACGACAGCGAGATGTATGTTCATAAGAAGATGAAGACAACAAAAGAGTCTTCCTTACAGCTGTTAAATGAAGTTCTTCCAGTACTTGAGGCGCAGGAAGATTTTTCTAATGACGCATTATTTGCTTCTCTTAGTGCATTTGCAAAGGAGAAGGGATACAAGACCGGTTTTGTAATGTGGCCGATCCGTACTGCAGTTTCAGGAAAACAGTCCACACCGGGTGGTGCAACTGAGCTGATGGAAATTCTTGGAAAAGAAGAATCCATCGCACGTATCAAGGCTGCAATTGAGAAGCTTTCGGAATAAAATTCTGAATAGTTACGAATATATTGAACAAAAACGACAGAAAGGAGAGCGAGAATGGCAAAGCGTGATGACGAGTTTGAAGGACGCGATACAGTAACCCTGACACTTGATGATGATTCTGAGTTAGAGTGTATCGTACTAAATATTTTCAAGGGCGGAGACAGAGAGTATATTGCACTTCTTCCAACTGAGGGAATTGAAGCAGAGGAAGGTACTGTTTATCTGTATCGTTATGAAGAGGATGAGCAGGGCAATCCAAACCTGACAAATATTGAGTCCGATGAGGAGTATGAGATTGCTTCTGACGCATTTGATGAAATGCTTGATGACGAGGAATATGACGAGTTAGTCAGCGAGGAAGAACTTGCAGCAGAAGAAGAGGATGCAAAGAAGTTTTAATTGCATTTAATACTGACAAAATAAAAACCTTAGGCAGATATAGTAAATTGACTAATCTGCTTAAGGTTTTTTTACATTTCATTTAGTTCTTCTAAAAATCTGCTTGGAAACTTTTCCTTTCCAGAGGCTTCGCCGACACAGTACAAATGAAGATGTTCCTTTGCTCGTGTAATGCCAACATAAAAAAGTCGGCGCTCCTCCTCAAGATCGGCATCAACAGCAGCACGAGCGTGAGGAATATTGTCTTCATTTATATCAGGAATGAAAACAATCGGATACTCTAATCCCTTTGCACAGTGAAGTGTGCAAAGACAGACACCGCTTTCATTATTTGCATCCTTTGAAGCAGGGCTTTTTGCCTGCTTTTGCAGTTCCTCTGTATAAGTGTCGATATAAGCAAACCACTCGGCAAAGGTGCGGCATGACTGGCTGCTTTCGTGAACGGCATTTAGCACATCAAGAAGCTCCTGCTCATTAATGTGATGCTCCTTAGCATAGTCTTTTAGATAATCCTGATACTTCATTGCATTGGACAGATAGTGGATTGCAGCATAGGGCGACATGCGTTTCATGATCGAAAGATCATATTCAAGACGGTCAAGGCGCTCAAGCATCCAGTCCTTATCCTGATAATATGCTTTTAATTGTGCTACGCTGATATCAGATGTAAAAGGCGCAAGAGCCTCACGCTTAATATATCGGTTAGGGCGATTCATGATGCGAAGCCAGTTCGCCCTTGTGTTTTCAGTACCAGAGACAAGGCGAAGATACGCAATTATATCAAGTGAAATCCAATGGGCAAAAAGATTCGGTATGGCATCCTTCATGTGAAATGGTATTCCGCCTTTCATAAGCGCATCCATAACAAAGCGGATTCCAAGATTAGTACGAAATAAAATTGCCATTTGCTCATAAGCATAGCCTTGTGCATGATAATCGCGAAGCTGAGCCGTCAGATATTTGTTTTGTTCAGCAGGATCACGGCATGGCTTTAACAGGACAGGGAAGGCTGCCTGATGAGAAGCACGGATTTTCTTTGGAAAACGAGCCGTGTTATGCACGATTAAATGATTGGCAGCTGCCACAATGTAGGCATCTGAGCGATAATTTACATCAAGCAGGATGCGGATGGCATTTGGATAATCCTTCTCAAAACCAAGCATGATCTCAGGCCTTGCACCGCGAAAGCGATAAATCGACTGATCATCATCGCCAACGATAAAAAGATTATTTTTCGGTGCAGAGAGCAATTGAATTGTTTTATACTGCACAAGATTTATATCCTGAAACTCATCAATTAGAATGTACGAAAAGCGCTGGCGCCAGGCATCTAAAATATCACGCCGTTTAGATAAAAGGTCATAGGTCATTGTCAAAATATCATCAAAATCGACTTTGTTAGCCTGACGAAGCTTTTTTTCATAAAGGCGGTAAACACGGCGAAACACATTTTCAGGGCAGCTTTTTGCATAGTAATAGTCAAGTGACAGACAGTTGCTTTTGACAGCAGAGATCTCTCCGAGCAGGTTAGAGGCAAGCTCATTAAAATCAGGTGCGTCCATATCAAGTTCATCGATGATACTCTCAATCATTTTATACTGTTCCTTTTGCGTCAAAATGTTGGAGGCATCATATTGGTAAGCATGCTTTAAAATGCGGTAGAAAACAGAGTGAAAAGTGCCAAAAGTAACGCCCGTGGAGCGTGCTGCATCCAAACGGGCGTTTCTCTTCTGGTAAAGGGTAAAAAAACGGCTCTGCATTTCTTGTGCCGCAGCTCTTGTAAAAGTGATAACAAGAATACGGGATCCCGGAATATGATAGCGCTCAAGGAGCGTCACAATCCTGTTTGTGATCACAGTTGTCTTGCCGGAGCCAGGTCCTGCAAGAACAAGAGCGGGGCCATCTTTATGCGCGATGGCCTGCGTCTGGGTATCAGAAAAAGCCATGAAAAACCTCTTTTAAAAAAATTAATGCCTACGAATTGCTCCGTTACTTTGTAACTCTAGCAATTCTAAAAACATTCGGATTCGCTGATTTTCTTCCAAAATCGCTGCATCCTCATGTTTTTGCGGGTCTCAAGCTCAAAATCTTCATCGTGCAAGCACGATCAGCTTTTGAGTTTGGACCCTTGGCATCATATTTACACGTTGAAACGGAACAAAATGACATCGCCATCCTGAACCACATAGTCCTTTCCTTCAAGACGAACAAGACCTTTTTCTCTTGCGGTTACGTAGGACTGGCAGTCCATAAGATCCTGATAGCTTACAACCTCTGCGCGGATGAAGCCTCTCTCAAAATCAGAGTGAATCTTTCCGGCAGCCTGTGGTGCCTTAGTTCCCTTTGTGATGGTCCAAGCTCTTGTCTCATCAGCACCAGATGTCAGATAGCTGATCAGACCAAGCAGAGAATAGCTTGCAGAAATCAGCTTGTCAAGACCAGACTTTTCAAGACCAAGATCTTCTAAGAACATCTTCTTTTCATCATCGTCAAGCTCAGAAATTTCAGCTTCGATCTCAGCACAGATAACAAATACCTCACTGCCTTCTTTAGCAGCAAACTCGCGTACAGCTGCAACGTGAGGATTGGAAGCACCATCATCAGCCAAATCACTTTCAGATACATTTGCAGCATAGATAACAGGCTTGCTTGTTAAAAGATTTAAGCTTGCGATAAAAGCAGCCTCATCCTCATCATCCGGCTCAACAGTCTTAGCCTGACGGCCCTCTGTTAAAGCATCCATCAGCTTCTTTAAGGTAACAAGCTCCTTTGCAAGACTCTTATCATTCATAGCACTTCTTGTTGTCTTTGCAATACGGCGCTCAAGAACTTCCTGATCAGCAAAAATCAGCTCAAGCTCGATAGTTTCAATATCATCAACTGGATCAATATGACCATTTACATGGATGATATTAGAGTTTTCAAAGCAGCGTACAACATGTACAATTGCGTCAACCTCACGGATATTTGCAAGGAACTGGTTTCCAAGACCCTCACCCTTAGATGCGCCCTTTACAAGACCGGCGATATCAACAAACTCAACAACTGCCGGTGTAACCTTTGCGGAGTGATACAGCTCACCTAAATTTTTAATACGCTCATCCGGAACTGGAACAATACCAACATTTGGGTCAATGGTACAGAACGGATAGTTTGCAGATTCCGCACCTGCCTTTGTCAAAGAGTTAAATAAAGTACTCTTGCCGACATTCGGCAAGCCTACGATTCCTAATTTCATAGTAAAAATCCTTCCTGTCTGGTCATGTAGTACATGTGACCAGTAACATTTTTAATTCTAGCATATAAAAAAAAGAAATACAACCGTTTCTGTCGGAAGAAATTCTGAAAAAAGTATTGTCATTTTTAATAAACTAATATAAAATAGATTTCATAATCAGAGATAGCATTTTGCCGTTTTTGATAAATAATATAGCAGAAATGACGGGAAGAAAAAATGGTTCTTATGACGAAAGACAGGAGCCGTGTTTTTTGCCGTGCTTTTTTAACAAATACAATTAGTGACCATGCACAAAAAAGTGAGTGGTTAATTTTAATACACAGCGAAAGAAAAAGGAGTAACATGGAATTTGTTCATAAATCAATATTGCTGGATGAGGTGATAGAAAACCTAAATATCCGCGAGGATGGATGTTATGTAGATGGAACGCTCGGAGGTGCCGGCCATTCCTATCAGATCTGTACGCATCTTGGAGAGAAAGGAAGACTTATAGGAATAGATCAGGATGCGGATGCTATACAGGCAGCGACAAAGCGTCTTGAACCATATAAGGACAAGGTAAGCATCGTAAGAAGTAACTATGTAAATTTTGACAATGTTTTAGATGAGCTTGGAATTGATAAGGTAAACGGAATACTCCTTGACCTTGGAGTTTCTTCTTATCAGCTTGATGAGGCTTCACGTGGCTTTACATACCGCGAGGACGTGCCGCTTGATATGCGTATGGATCAGAGAAATACAAAGACAGCGGCTGATATTGTCAATGAGTACAGCGAGATGGAGCTGTATCGCATGATACGCGATTACGGAGAAGACCGCTTCGCAAAAAATATTGCAAAGCACATTGTTCGCGCACGCGAGAAAAAGCCAATTGAGACTACTGGTGAGCTGTGTGAGATAATTAAGGCAGCAATTCCGGCTAAAATGCGTGCCGGTACAGGTCATCCGGCAAAGCAGACATTTCAGGCGCTTCGAATTGAATTAAATCATGAGCTTGATGTGCTGACACAATCAATTGACGGTATGATTGACCGTTTAGCACCGGGTGGACGTCTTTGTATTATTACATTCCACTCGCTAGAAGATCGAATTGTAAAAACGAGATTTCGCACGAATGAAAATCCGTGCATCTGTCCGCCGGGCTTTCCTGTCTGTGTGTGCGGACGCATTTCAAAGGGAAAGGTGATTACAAGAAAACCAATTCTTCCTTCAGAACAGGAGATGGAGGAAAATAGCCGTTCAAAGAGCGCGAAGCTTCGCGTTTTCGAAAAGGCATAAAAAAGGTAGAAAGGACTGGAGTCATGCAGGAAGGGGAACCGAAAAATGGATACCGCGAGCAGGAAGCCGCAGGCGGAACCTATGCGCCAAAAAGAGTGCCAGAGCTTGAAAGGCAGCGCCAGGCACGTATTAAAAGACTCCAGGAACTGGAGCGTCAGCAGATAGAACTGCATAAACAGCGAATTATAAATGGCACACTGAGCAGGCGTTATAATGCAAGAGCATATGATGGACTGACTGCCATAGTCGCTTTTTTGACGGCAGTATTGCTGCTTTGGTCAGCAATAGGTTATGTGGGGAGGAATGCACAATTAAATGCAAGTAATAAAAAGGTGGCATCGCTCAAGGAGACTTATCAAGAGCTGCAGACGGATAATGATAACCGTGAGGCACTTTTATATGCTTCTGTCGATGCAAAACAGATTTACCAGATCGCGACACAGAGGCTTGGCATGAGCTACCCTGAAAAGCATCAGGTAATCACCTATCATAAAACAGAAAGTGGGTACGTTGCACAATATGAAGACATTCCGCAGTGATGAGAATCAGAAAGAAAAAAAGACACAGACAACGCAGTCAGTCAATACAAAACATACTGTGAAGAAAAAGAAAAAAAAGATTTACAGCGCTAAGGCAAAGAAGGATACGGGCAAGCTTGCAAACCGTATAAATGTCAGAATGAGGCTAGTAGCAGGTCTAGTTGCGTTTTGTATGGCTGCTCTTGTCGTTTACATTGGTATACGCGCTGCACTTACAAACGAAGTGTATGAGCGAAAGGCACTCAGCCAGATGAATTACAGCAGCTCAACTTTAGTGGCAAAGTCTGGCGAAATTTATGACACAAACATGACGCCAATTGCAGTCAGCAGTCGAGTTTATATTTTGATTATTGACCCAAAGGTAATCATGGAAACAGAGGCAATTGATGGGCGAAAGGGAACGCTTGAAACAACTGTTAAGGCGATTGCGCAGTGTTTTGACTTAGATGAAGCTGCGCTTACAAATACAATTACTCAGTCAGCCGATAAAAATTATATTCGTTATGTGCCAGAAGGCTGGACAAGCAAAAAATATCTTGTTACAGAAAGCCAAAAGGAAGCATTCGATGCGCTTGAAGAAAAGGTAAACAGCACAGAAAAAAAGAAAGAAACAAAGACAACAGAAGCCCAAAGTGTGCAGGAAACAGAAGGCACCTCATCTGCAGATGAGGAGTTTGAAAGCCAGGAGGGTGCTAAGATTGTAGGTGTTTGGTTTGAGACAGAATACCAGCGCTATTATCCATATGGCAATTTAGCAAGTAAGGTCATAGGCTTTACGACAAAGGACAGCTCTGAGGGTATTTGGGGACTAGAGCGCTACTACAATGAAGAACTTCGTGGAACAAATGGCCGAAGCTACAGCTATATTGACAGCAGCAAAAATCTGATTCGCGATGTGATTGAGCCAACTGATGGCTACTCACTTGTCTCAACGATTGATATGAACCTGACAAAGATACTCAGTGATACAGCCTCAGAGTGGTTTTATGAGACTGATGAAAACGGAGAAAGGTTCGTACGGCAAAAAGCTACAGTATTCTTGCAATGGATCCGAATACAGGTGCTATAAAAGCAATGGTTACGGACACTGATTATGATCTGAATAATCCAAATGATCTTTCATCATTCTATACTGATGAAGAACTGGCTACATTTGCAGATAATGAAGTAAAATCAGAAGAGTATGAAAAGTATCTGGAAAAGGAGCAGGAAAAGTTAAAGGAACAGGCCGAAGCCTCAAAGGAGAAGGCTGATGACGATTCTTCTAATACACAGGATATAATAGAGATTGCAACGGCATCTCCGTATGCAGCATATTTGAATGCAAAGGGAGAGTGGGATCATAGCGCTTATCCGACAACAACAGATGTACAAAATGAGATTTGGCGAAACGGTATCATAAGTAACTCCTTTGAGCCAGGTTCTACTGGGAAGGTTCTTACATATGCAGCAGCGATTGAGGAAGGACTGATTACAGAAGATACGCAGTTTGATGACAGTGAGGGTTATTTAAACATTGGACGAACAATGGTAAAATGCCATAACTATGCGCTTGGCGGCTGTGGCATTATTGATGCAAAAGACGCTGTTGCGCAGTCTTGTAACGTAGCCTTTATGGAAATTGGAAAACTTCTTGGACCAGAGCTTTTTGTTAAGTATCAGCAGCTTCATAATTTTGGTCAGAAAACAGGAATAGATCTTCCAGGTGAGGCTAGCTGTGAAGGACTTTTGTATACAGCAGATCAGCTAGGAGAGATCGAGCTTGCGACAAGCGCATTTGGTCAGTGCTACAACGTTACCATGATTCAGATGGCAGCATCATTTTGCGCTGACATAAATGGCGGTTATTACTACAAGCCATACACCGTTGAGAGCATTCTTGATCAGGACGGCAATGTAGTAGAGTCTGTTAAACCAACACTTGTGCGCCAAATTATAAGTGAGGAGACAAGTGCAACAGTGCGCCGTGCACTTGAGTATGCTGTTACAAATGGAACTGTTTATGGTGTGCAGGTTGCGGACAGAGAAAATGGTGTCAAGATGGATGGCTATGATTTTGGCGGAAAGACAGGAACTGCTCAGAAGCTTCCGCGTTCAGAAGATAAATATATCATTTCCCTGATTTCAGCAGCACCTATTAGTTCACCGCAGCTTGTGCTTTATGTTGTAGTTGATGAGTACGAAGGAAACGACGAAGACGGAAGTGCACCTGTACAGTATTTATCAGGACGTTTGTGGTACGCAATCAAGGATTACATTGGACTTTATTCTGAGTTAGATGCAGATGTAAACGATTATGATTGGCAGAGTGCTTCTCCATCAGATGACAGTATGTCAGGAGAGTCACTCTTTACAGATTCAGAAGGAGATGATGCAGCTCTTCCAGTGCCTCCGGCAGTGGTTGCTAAAGAGCAAACAGATGCAGCAGCAGAAAATCCAGATGAAAATATCATTGATCCTGAGGCAGCAATTGCAGATCCGGCAGACGCAAACGCAGCACCAGATTCAAACGATGTCATAGATCTTCCGGCTCAGCCAGATGTACAGCCAGCGGCAGATGCAAATGCACAGTAAAAAAATAAAAAGAATCTTGAAATTTACAAAAGAATTTCAGGATTCTTTTTTTTATCGTCTGCCGCATATAGATAAATTAAGAAAACAGCAAAAACAAAGTAAAGGTAAGTCGGTGAAAATGGTCACGCAAGTTTTGAAAAAAGAGGCAGGAAACATGCTGCCGCGCCCGGTACGCACAATGCATAGAAGGGGAATACTTAGAATTGCATTGGTGCTTGTTACAGCATTGATCTTATTATGTGTGCGCCTAGGCGATTTAATGCTTGCAAAGTCAGAGCATTATAAAGAACTCGCATATGATCTTCATACAAGAGAGCGACAGCTAAAGGCAATGCGCGGTGAGATACAGGATAGAAATGGTAAGGTGCTTGCAGCAAACCGCACAGTCTGTACAATTTCTGTGATTCACAGTCAGATTAAGGATGCTGATGAAGTTGTGTCGGCGCTGTCAGAAACATTAAAAATGCAGCCAAAAGACGTGCAAAAAAAGGTAGAAAAAATCACGGCAAGAGAAATTATAAAGACAAATGTAGAAAAGAAAGTCGGCGATGCTATAAGAGAGATGGATCTTGCCGGTGTGAAGGTGGACGAAGATTATAAGCGTTACTATCCGTTTGGAAGTTTAGCTCCAAGGTACTTGGCTTTACAGGCGCCGATAATCAGGGTATTATCGGTCTGGAAGTATCATATGATGAGGTGCTTAAAGGAATTGGAGGCAGCATTTTGACATATACTGATGCAGCGGGAATTGAATTAAAAAATACAGCTGAGCAGCGTGTTGAGCCAATTGCCGGAAATACACTTCGTCTGACAATGGATTGGAATATCCAAAGTTTTGTCACTCAGGTATGCTTGGAGCTGATGGAAGAAAAGCAGGCAAATGAGGTTTCCTGCATAGTCATGAATCCACAGAATGGTGAGATTTATGCTATGGCAAATGTTCCAGAATTTGATTTGAATCGTCCGTTTGAGCTTCCAGAGGGTACTACATGTGAGAGTGAAGAAATGAGACAGGATTTATTAAATAAGATGTGGAGAAATGCCAATGTAAGCGATACATATGAGCCAGGTTCAACATTTAAGACTGTCACGGCAGCGGCAGCACTAGAAGCTGGTGTTGTAACTTTTAATGATACATTTTCATGTCCTGGATTTTATATTGTGGAGGACAGACGTATTCGATGTCATAAGGTGAGTGGTCATGGCAGTGAAACATTTTTGCAGGGAATTCAAAATTCCTGCAATCCTGTCTTTATTCAGGTCGGTCTTCGCTTAGGTGCAGAGCGTTTTTACTCATATTTTGAACAGTTCGAGCTTCTTGAAAAAACAGGGATTGATTTGCCCGGAGAAGCACGCACAATTATGCACGACCCTAAAAAAATCGGTGAGGTAGAGCTTGCGACCATTTCGTTTGGACAGTCATTTCAGCTGACCACACTTCGCCTTCTTACGACTATAAGTTCATTTGTAAATGGCGGTCACACTGTTGTGCCGCATTTTGGAATGGCAATCAGTTCATTTGACGGCACAAGCACACAAAAAATTGCTTATCCGCAGGGTACACATGTACTTGATGAAGCAGTCAGTGCACAGATGCGTGAATGTCTAGAGAGTGTTGTGGCAGAGGGCGGCGGAAATAAGGCATACATAGAAGGTTATCGCATAGGAGGAAAGACGGCGACATCAGAAAAGCTTCCGCGCGGAACTGGAAAATATATTAGCTCCTTTGTAGGCTTTGCCCCGGCAGATGAGCCGCAGGTTATTATTATCATGACAGTCGATGAACCACAGGGTATTTATTATGGAGGCACAATTGTAGCGCCAAAGGTGAAAAAGATTTTTGAAAACATATTGCCATACCTTAATTTATAGTGATATACTCACCGTGAGTAAAGATTTCCTATGGTGAAGCAATTTACGAAAAGCGGTTCTACGATTGCTGTCTGAAAGGCAATTCATCTTACCGCTAGGCACTGTGGGACAGAAAGGTGAAAACATTATGAAAAATAAGGTATTAGTTGCAGGATGCGGAATCAGCGGTATCGGTGCAGCACGTATGCTGCTTGCTGCCGGAAAGTCTGTTATTTTGTATGATGGAAATGATAAAAAGAATAAGGAGGAAATCCGTGCACAGGTAGCAGATAACTCATCAGATGAGACACTTTCCATTGTGCTTGGTACGCTCTCGCAGGATGTTATAGATCAGTCTGAGTATTGTGTTATCAGTCCTGGTATTCCAACGGATCTTGCTTTTGTAGAGGAGTTAAAGAAAAATGGTGTGCCGATTTGGAGTGAGATCGAGCTTGCATACCATTATGCAAAGGGTCAGGTTATTGGTATCACCGGAACAAATGGAAAGACAACGACGACAGCGCTGACAGGTGAGATCATGGCAGCACATTTTGGCAAAGACAAGACGTTTGTTGTCGGAAATATCGGAACTGCCTATACAGGTAAGGCACTTGAGACAAAAGAAGACAGTGTGACAGTAGCAGAAATCAGCAGCTTCCAGTTAGAGACTGCACTGACATTTCGTCCGCATGTGAGTGCAATTTTAAATATCACGCCAGACCATTTAAATCGCCATAAAACTATGGAGTGCTACATTGCAGTCAAGGAATCCATCACAAAGAATCAGACAAAGGATGATTTTTGCGTGTTAAATTATGATGACGAAGTGCTGCGCTCTTTCGCACAGTCATGCCCGGCAACAGTTATATTTTTCTCAAGCCGTCACAGCTTAGATGAAGGCTTTTGCATGGATGGCAGCCGTTTAGTATATCGTCATGATGGAAAAGAAGAGGTTATTGGCACAACAGATCAATTTAACCTTGTTGGTCAGTGCAATTATGAAAACATCATGGCAGCTGCTGCAATCGGCACAGCAATGGGTGTTCCAATGGAAACAATTCGCCAGACAGCTTATAATTTTAAGGCAGTGGAGCATAGAATCGAGTATACAGCAACAAAAAAGCAGGTTCGCTATTACAATGATTCAAAGGGAACAAATCCGGATGCTGCAATTCAGGGTATTCGTGCAATGACAACGCCGACATGCTTAATTGGCGGCGGCTACGATAAAGGCTCAACTTATGATGAATGGATTGAAGCATTTGGCAGCACAATCAAATATCTTGTGTTGATTGGACAGACATCTAAGGCAATTGCCGATTGCTGTGAAAAGCATGGCTTTACTAATTATGAGTTTGCCACATCAATGGAAGAAGCTGTTGAAAAATGTGCATCACATGCAAAGCCTGGTGAGGCTGTATTGTTATCACCGGCATGTGCAAGCTGGGGCATGTTTGACAATTATGAGCAAAGAGGACGCATTTTCAAGGAGCTTGTCAGAAAACTTCCAGATTAAGAATAAGACGATTGCTAAGAACAAAAAAGTAAAATAGCAGGAAAATAAAGGAGTGTAGAATGACAAAACTGCATTCTGTACATCCGAAAAAGGGCAGAGGTCATTTTGATCTCTGCCTGCTTGTTATACTGATAATTTTATTATCATGCGGCCTGATTATTTTATACAGCGCAACGAGATACACCGATGCAAAAGAACATCCAGGCCAGCCTTTTTATACGATCACAAGGCAGGTGATTTTTTTGGCTGCGGCTTTCGTTTCAATGCTTTTTATGTCAAAGACAGATTATCACAAGCTGTTAAAGCTGGCGCTGCCGGGATTTTTATTAAGCATTGCACTTGGCATTCTGGTACTGTTTTTTGGAAAAGAAGTAAACGGTCAAAAACGCTGGTTTGCAGTAGGACCGATCTCCTTTCAGCCGGCAGAGTTTGCAAAGCTTATGCTGATTTTCATGCTGAGCTCATTTTTTCATAAAAGCTATCGAAAATCAGCAAGCTGGAGTCTTATTATCAAGGCTGTTGGAATCACGCTTCCTATTTTTTTGCCGGTTGTGTCGGCAAACCTTAGCTCTGGGTTAATTATTGCCGGAATCGCCTTTGTGATGACTTATGTAGCGTCCGAACACAGACCATTTTTTTTGATAAGCACAGCGGCTGCCATTTTTACATGTGTGTTTGCTTTTCAATCAGGACTTCTTACAGCCATTCTTGACGAATATCAGATGAACCGCATTTATGCCTGGATTGATCCGGAAGAATTTCCTCTAAGCAATGGTTTTCAGGTTTTACAGGGGCTGTATGCGATTGGCGCCGGCGGACTTTTTGGAACAGGACTTGGAAATAGTCTGCAAAAGCTTGGATTTTTGCCAGAATCACAAAATGATATGATTTTTTCTATTATATGTGAAGAACTTGGTCTGTTTGGTGCAGTTTTAATAATATTTCTTTTCCTTTTATTATTGTGGCGAATGATGGAGATTGCGCAGAATGCACCAGATGATGAAGGTATGTTTCTTGTCAGCGGCATTATGGGACACATTGGTATTCAGGTGTTGTTAAATATTGCCGTTGTCACAAATACTATCCCCAATACAGGAATCAGTCTGCCATTTATCAGCTATGGCGGTTCTTCTATTTTATTTTTGCTGACAGAAATGGGCATTGTTTTTCGCGTATCATCTGAGTCAAAAGAGGCACAATAAAAATGAAGAACATATGATACTATAAGAAGGCAATGTCTTCTTAGAAGGAGGGAATCAGTGGCATATCTGGAAATTAGGCAGACAGGTCCGCTTTCGGGCACTTATCGTGTGCAGGGGTCAAAAAATGCAGTCCTTCCAATGCTGGCAGCCACACTTTTGGTTCCAGGAAAGACGACCCTGCACCGTGTACCGAAAATAAAGGATGTTAATGTAATGCTTGAGATTCTTCATCTTCTTGGCTGCTGCAGCTGCTGGGAAGGCGAAGCATTGACAATAGATGCAGGCAATGTCAACAACTGGGTGATTCCAGAGGAATTGATCGGACAGATGCGTTCCTCTGTTATTTTGCTTGCTCCAATTCTTTATCGAATGAAAAAAGCAGCAGTTGTAGAACCGGGAGGCTGTTCCATCGGGCGGCGCCCAATTGATATTCACCTGTATGTCCTTCAGGCGCTTGGCGTCAAGCTTCATTATGAATGGGAGGAACACATCTTTGCACAGGCCGATTATTTTTGCGGTGCTCATCTTTTCTTGAAATTTCCATCAGTGGGCGCGACAGAGCAGGCAATTCTTGCGGCAGTTACAGCAAACGGCATGACAGTTATTGATAATGCGGCAAGAGAGCCAGAGATTGCAGAGCTTTGCCGTATGCTTCGTGGTATGGGTGCAAAAATCACAGGAGATCAGACAGGACGCATCGTAATAGAGGGTGTGAAGGAATTTTTTGAGAGTACGTGTGAAGTTGGCGCGGATCGTATTGTGGCTGCAACCTGCCTTAGTGCAGTGGCTGTTTGTTCAGGAGAAATTACACTGACAGGAGTAGACGCTTCTCATCTAAATGGAGTTATAGAACCGTTTGAAAAAATGGGCTGTAAGATTTGGTCAGATAAAGATACACTCACTGCAGCCAGAATGGATAAGCTGATGGCAATTCCTTATTTAAAGACTAGTCCGTATCCAGGTTTTCCGACAGATGTGCAGTCATTGATAATGGCAGTAATGTCATTTGCAGATGGTCAATCTGTTGTGGAGGAGGGAATATTTGAAGGAAGATTTCGTACGGCTTACCAGTTGCAAAAAATGGGCGCAACGATTATAATAGAAAATAACCAGGCCATAATTTGGGGCAGCCATTTAATTGGAACAAAGGTGGAAGCTCCTGATTTAAGAGGCGGCGCCGCATTGACGATTGCAGGGCTTGGAGCAGACGGTGTGACAACTATTTTTGGCTATGATCACATCGCCAGAGGATATGAAGATCTTGCAGGCATGCTTTTTATGCTTGGCGCACAGGCAGCTTTGCGGGAGTGAGCTTATTTGCTGAAAGGAAGGTGGAACTGTAACATACAGTGCACAATAGGGAATTAGTCAGAGTATATGTTGGATGAAAAGTTAGCCAGACACAAAAAAAGAAAAAAGAGAATATTGACAGGCATCCTGGCGATAGTTGGGGTTCTGGCTATCGCCGTTACCGCTTTTTTTACTGCCTATGTTGCAGACTGCCAGATCACGGGAAGTCAGTATGGACAGGAAGAAGAGATTGAGAATGAGCTTTTTTCCACGCCTATGGACCAGCGCTTTTTCTATCAGTTTTTTAGAAAGCTGACCCACTCACAAAAGCAGTTAAATGGCGTGGCGTCTTATCGTATGGAGTTTTCTCCAGATTTGTCAGTAAAGGTGATTGTCACAGAAAATCCAATCATCGGAGCTGTAAGCTGGGAACACAATCGATATTATTTTGACAGGTATGGATATGTAATGGCAAAAAATATTGACATTTCAAGTACGGTTCCTGTTGTAGACGGAAGCAACTTTACAAATGTTTCGCTGTACGAACAGCTTGGAGGCGTAAAGAGCAGTCTGGCAGAGGATATTTTGCAGCTGACGCAGCTTCTTGATGACAATGAGATTGCGGCAGATTCAATTTCCTATGATGAAAAGATGCAGGCAGTGATTGCGCTTGGTGATGTAAAGGTAAGTCTTGGAAGCCGCGATAATATGACGGACAAGATCGCAGAGCTCTGTGCAATCTTGGACAGCGGAGAATTAAGCGGGCTAAAGGGAACGCTTCATCTGGAAAACTGTGGTGATGGAAGTACAAGCTCCTATATATTTGACAGAGAATAGCAAAGAAACAGTCAAAAAAAGGATTGGCACAGAAAACGTCACAGAAATTTAAGAAAAATTTTTGAAGAAAGCCAAATTTCGGGTTGATTATTTTGCAGAATAATAATATAGTATTAAGGTAGAAAGTGTAAGGAGGAATATAACTTTGTTAGAGATTAAAATAAACGAATCAGAAGGTTCGGCAAAGATTGTTGTGGTAGGTGTCGGCGGAGCAGGAAACAATGCTGTAAACCGCATGGTAGATGAGGATATCGTAGGTGTTGAGTTTGTCGGCGTTAATACAGACAGACAGGCCTTACAGTTCTGCAAGGCTCCAACCGCGATTCAGATCGGTGAGAAGCTGACAAAGGGTCTTGGTGCAGGTGCAAAGCCAGAAGTAGGCGAGAAGGCAGCTGAGGAGAACCTTGATGATTTGAAGGAAGCCATTAAGGGTGCCGACATGGTATTTGTTACCTGTGGTATGGGTGGCGGTACTGGTACTGGTGCAGCTCCGATCATTGCCGGTCTGGCAAAGGAGATGGGAATCCTTACCGTAGGTGTTGTAACAAAGCCATTCTCCTTCGAGGGAAGAACTCGTATGAATAACGCACAGAGTGGTATTGAGAGACTTAAGGAATCTGTAGATACTCTGATTGTGATTCCAAATGACAAGCTTCTTCAGCTCGTTGACAGACGCACCACAATGCCAGAGGCGTTAAAGAAGGCAGATGAAGTATTACAGCAGGCAGTACAGGGTATTACCGACCTGATCAATATCCCAGGACTGATTAACCTTGACTTTGCAGACGTTCAGACTGTAATGAAGGACAAGGGTATTGCACACATCGGTATCGGAAATGCAACAGGAGACGACAAGGCAATTGATGCAATGAAGATCGCTGTTTCCAGTCCGCTGCTTGAGACAACTATCGAGGGCGCTACAAACGTATTGATCAATATCGCTGGTGATGTAAGTCTTCCAGAGGTTCATGAGGCAGCAAGCTATGTTCAGGAGCTGGCAGGTGAGGATGCAAACATTATCTTCGGTGCTACATACGATGAGAATGCAACCGATGAGGTTACCATCACCGTTATCGCTACTGGTGTAGAGGATAAGAACCTGGAAGGTGTACAGGCTCAGTCATCAAAGAAGGCATCTGGCGCAAAGGCAGCTGATTTTGCATATCGTGCACCAGCTTCCAAGGAGTTTTCTGCAAAAGAGCCAAAGTTTGAGGAGTCTGGATTTACTATTCCGAAGCCACAGAAGGAAGTAAAGGATATCAGCATTCCGACATTCTTAAAGAGAAACTAATGTATAAATAAAATTATACGAGAGAGAAGCACAGAAATGTGACTTCTCTTTCTTTTTTGGATGGTAAATATGATTGCAATAGACCTTTATTTTTTTATGAATGCAGCATATGATCTGACCCTTCTTTGTGTGGTGGGAATTGTGGCGAGGAAGCAATTGTATTTTGGACGAGTGTTAGCAGCGGCTCTTTTGGGGGCGGCGTGGAGCGTAACTGCGTTAATTGCTGCTCTGTATTTTGTGCTGCCGTCATGTGCATTGTGGATTGTAAAAATGATTACGTATCTTCTCTGCCCCTATTTAATGTGTCTCATTGCATATAGGAGAAATATAAATGTGATGCAAAAAATATTTATGCGCGAATTTCTTCTGAAAAATATTGAGCTTCTTTTATATTTTTACGTAGCAGGAGCATTGATTAGTGGCCTGATGCTTTTACTAAAGTGGTCGGGCATACATATTCCATCATGGATTTTAATGCCAGTGTGCAGTATTTTGGTTGTTTTTTTGTGGAGGTATATTACAAAGAAAGAAGCACAGGAAAAACAGATTTATGAGGTTACGCTTATCTATCAAGACAAGACTTTTAGTGTTAAGGCTCTTTATGACAGTGGAAATACGTTAATGACAAGAAAAAGTGAGCCAGTTCATGTGCTAGCACCTTCTATATGGAAGGAGCTTATTGGAGAAGATCCGTGGAAGGAGGATGGATTTGCAGTACCCTATCAGACAGTTAGTGAGACGTCTGTGATGCCGGGAATCTATTTAGATGAGATTCATTTAAAAGAAAAGGCGATTACAGAAAAGAAACAACAACTTGTAAAAGAAAATAGTAAAGAAAAAGTATTGGTTCTTAGACATGTGCCTACTGGTCTTGGCAGTGTGGAGTTTGACAAAGCGGGAGAATGTCAAATGCTGCTGCATCGTGACACATTTGATTGAATGAAATGACCTTACAGCAAAAGGAAACAAAACATAGGGGACGAATTTTACAGACGACAAGCGAGTTCGACAGCCTTTTCATTTCATTTGTGGTAAGATGGGCTCATTCCTATATAAATGGTGCTGTAGATTTGGCACCAGATTTATTTGGAAAAAGGAGGAAAGCCTATGACAAAGTGGCAGACAAAAGAACAGACAAAGGCATGGCGTACCTTTTTACAGCATTTTTCAGCAGGCATGGGAGGCAAAGGCAGAATTTACTACATAGGTGGAACGGATGTGCTTCCACGGCCGTTAACACCAAAAGAAGAAGAACATCTAATTTCATGTATGGGAACAGTCGGGGAAAAAGAGGCAAAAAGCAGGCTGATCGAACATAATTTGCGTCTTGTCGTTTACATCGCAAAGAAATTTGAAAACACAGGAGTAGGTGTAGAGGATTTGATTTCAATCGGCACGATTGGTCTAATCAAAGGTATCAATACATTCAACAAGACAAAAAAGATCAAGCTGGCAACATATGCGTCACGCTGCATCGAAAACGAAATATTAATGTACCTTAGACGAAACAGCAAGCGGAAAACAGAAGTCTCAATAGACGAGCCATTAAACGTTGACTGGGACGGCAACGAACTTCTATTATCAGATATTTTAGGAACAGACGAAGATATGGTATACCGTGATATGGAAGAAGAAGCAGAGCGCAGACAGCTCTCAAACGCATTGTCAAAACTTCCGTCACGCGAGCGCCGTATAGTAGAGCTTCGCTATGGAATAAACACAGACGATGACCGCGAAATGACACAAAAAGAAGTAGCCGACTTAATGGGCATCTCCCAGTCCTACATCTCTCGCCTAGAAAAAAAGATCATGAACCGCCTCAGAAAAGATTTGGTACGATACGGTTAAGCAAACCGCATGTTAAAAGTTTGATAAGAAAAGTCCTTGGGAAAACTCAAGGGCTTTTCTTTTTCCATGGATACCACCAAGAGTTTAATTGATTATAACAAAACTATAACAGTAACAACATTGCACTTAGCGGATGACATAGTAATCTGGATTAGCGATTATATTTACAGCAAAGCCCTAAGGTGAATGGTTTTCACGAGCCGGACACTTGGAGCAGGTCTTTCAAAGTAATGTATAATAAGAAAGAACATAAAAGGAACCTGCGGAGTTTGGTCCGGCGACGAAACCATTACACCGAGGGGCTTTCGTAACCTACCGGGTAACACTAAATTTCGTAAAACTTTACAAATTCTTAAGGAACGCATTCTTGTAAATTCCATCAAACAGGAATATACTATTCAACAGGCAAATTACTATTTAGAAAGGAAGGCAGCAACAGCTGCGTGATATGTATGGAACGTATAAAAAATTATTTGATTAATTTTATGAGAGGAAGATATGGCATTGATCAGATGTCACAAACTTTGTTTATTGCAGCGCTTATCTTCATTTTGTTTGCAGGGTTTACTCAAAATTTTCTCTTTGAAATGATTGGAATTGCCTTATTTGCATATGCTGATTACCGGGCACTGTCAAAGAATATCCCAGCGAGAAGAGCAGAGAATGCGCGTTACCAGGAAATGGTAAGAAATATCAAAGAAAAAATCCATCCGACAGGTGCAGATAAGACACATCGTGTTTACATCTGCCCAAATAAGTCCTGTGGTCAAAAGATCCGCGTTCCAAAGGGAAAAGGCAAGATTGAAATCACCTGCCCAAAGTGCGGACAGAAGTTTGTAAAGAGAACATAAAAGCTGGAAATAAAAACAAGGGTATACAAATATGTTTGGATATGTTACAATAAACCGCGGTGAACTTAAAGTTCGCGAGCTTGAGACGTATGAGTCTTATTACTGCGGACTTTGCAGAGTATTAAAAGATCGCTATGGACTGGCAGGCTGTACAATGCTCAACTATGATATGACATTTTTGGGCATGCTATTGTCAAGCCTTTATGAAGAAAAGGAAGAACCGGCAAAGCGTGTTTGTCGTCCAGGCTTTAAACGTCCGCTGTTAAAGAAGAAATCAAAAAAGCAGCTTAGTCAGACGGCAGTAGTCACAGAGTCGCTTGGCTATGCGGCAGATATGAACTATATGCTTGCTTATCATAACCATATGGATAACTGGCTTGATGAGCATAGCTTTGCTTCATTAAATATGGTTCACCTGATGCAGAAAAATTATAGAAAGCTGGCAAAGAAATATCCGCGCCAGCACAAGGCAATCGCTTCTTATATACAAAAGCTTCATGTTTGTGAGGCCGCCAATGAAAAAAATATCGAGGCCGCAGCCAACCTCACAGGAGAGGCTATGGCAGAGATTTATGCAGCAAAAGACGATTACTGGCAGGATACTCTGCGTCAGATGGGCTACTACATGGGTAAATTTATTTATCTGATGGATGCCTATGATGATGTAGAGAAAGATAGTAAGGATGGCAGCTACAACCCATTTAAGGAGCTGTATAAACAAGAAGGCTTTGAAGAAAAGGTGCGTCAGTACCTTGAGTTAATTATGAGTTGCTGCTGCCGGGCATTTGAAGTACTTCCCATTATTGACAACGCAGAGATTATGAGAAATATTTTGTATGCGGGTGTATGGGCGAAGTATACACGTGTGACGCAGGAGCGAAAGAAACCGGAAACGACCGGTGAGGGAGAAAATAAGGCTGCAGAAAAAGCAGCGGAATGAGTGTGTTTATGGATCCATATCAGGTTTTAGGAGTGTCCCGCGATGCGTCGGACGATGAGATAAAAAAGGCATACCGGAATTTGAGCCGAAAGTACCATCCGGATGCGAACATCAATAATCCAAACAAGGCACAGGCCGAGGAGATGTTTAAAAAGGTACAGGCGGCATATGACCAGATCATGAAAGAGCGTCAGTATGGTGGCCATGGAACAGCAGGCAGCCAGTATGGACCAGGCAGTTCCCACTACGGTGGTTACTCAGGTGGCTACGGAAATTCTTCCTATGGAGGCGGTTCCTATCGAAATGGCTCTGATTATGGAGATTTCGGTGGATTTGGCGGATTTGGTGGCTTCGGTGGTTTTGGTGCGTCGGACCGCGAGGAAGAGCCTCGTATGCAGGCCGCACGAAACTTTATAAACTCTGGTCATTATCAGGAAGCATGTAATGTCTTAAATTCCATTCAGGAACGAAATGCAAGATGGTATTATTACAGCGCGATTGCAAATTCAGGTATCGGAAATCAGATCAATGCGCTTGAGTATGCAAGAAAGGCAGTACAGATGGAGCCAGGAAATGCCGAGTATCGTCAGCTTGTGAGCCGTCTTGAGAACAATGGCAGATGGTATGCCGACAGAGGTACGCAGTATGGCTTTGGCACAGACGGGCGCTCAAATTGTCTGTCAGATCTTTGCTGCTGCATGTGTGCGTCAAGTATGTGCGGAGGTGGCTTCATGCCATGCTTTTTCTGCATTTAAAATGTTATTTATAAAAAATTAGGGCTGCAGACGCTGTAAAAGACGTTTGCAGCTTTTTTCTTAACAATTTTTTACAGTTACGCAAAGATAAGGTTCTTGACTTGACAAACCTATGTTGATTTAATAAAATGGCTCTGTATGTTAAATTGAGAAATAATTAAGGAGAAGGGATAAAGCGATGGTCTTTTCAAGTCTTTTGTTTGTGTTTTTATTTCTGGCATTAAACCTCGTCTGTTACTATTCGGTAAAGACGATTCGTCAGAAAAATATTGTACTGCTCGTATTTTCGCTCATTTTCTATGCGTGGGGCGGTGCTGCATATTTGCTTTTGCTTGCCGGAATGGCATTTTGGAGCTGGCTGTGTGCGCTTATGATTGAAAAAAAAGAGGAGCAAAAAACAAGAAAGCTTTGGATGTGGGCAGAGTGTCTTGTTTTGCTTGGTCTTCTTATCTTTTTTAAGTACATGAATTTCCTTACAGGAAATTTGAGTGCACTGATTGGTTTCCCAAAAGAGGCAACAAAGATTATTCTTCCAATCGGTATTTCCTTCTATACCTTCCAGCTGCTTTCATATGTAGTAGATGTATATAGAAAGGAAGTTGCTGCACAGCCGGCATATTGGAAGCTTCTTTTATACTGCAGCCTTTTCCATCAGTGCATTGCAGGTCCGATTGTACGTTATCAGACAGTTGCGGCAGAAATTGATGACAGAAAGGTAACACTTACAGATCTGACTAATGGTATTCGCCGTTTTTCAATTGGTCTTGCAAAGAAAGCAATTTTAGCAAATGGCTGTGCTTCTGTTGCTGATACACTTCTTGCTAATACACAGAGTGCGACAACAGCAGGACTTTGGCTAGGAATGCTCTTTTACATGCTTCAGATTTATCTTGATTTTTCCGCATATTCTGATATGGCCATTGGTATGGGACAGATGGTAGGCTTCCATTATCTTGAAAACTTCAATTATCCATACAGCTCAGTTTCTGTACAGGATTTCTGGAGAAGATGGCATATTTCACTTAGCAGCTTTTTCCGTGATTACGTGTATATCCCGCTTGGCGGCAGCAGAGGTGGAGATCTTCTGACTGTGCGCAATATGTTTATTGTGTGGGCACTGACAGGAATTTGGCATGGCGCAAGCTGGAACTACATATTGTGGGGACTTTATTTCTTCGTATTTCTTGTATTGGAGCGCTTTGTGTTAAAGAAGGTGCTCGAAAGACTGCCAAGAGCAGTAGGATGGATCTATGCAATGCTTGTAGTATACTTCGGCTGGGTATTATTTAAATTTGAGAGTATGGCAGAGCTTGGAAACGTTCTTTCAGGTATGTTTGGCTTTGGTCATATGGCTGGAAATCTTTCCACACTCTATACATTGTTAAATAATATTTTCCTTCTTATTATTTCAATTATCGCAGTATTCCCAATTGGAAAGAATCTGCGTATGGCGGCATATCGCTATGAAAATAAAAGGAAAAAGGTTCCAACACTTTTGTACTATTTGGATGCAGTTACACCGGTAATATTGATTTTGCTGTCGCTTTTGGCACTTGTCGGAGACAGCTACAATCCATTCTTGTATTTCCAGTTCTAATTTAAGTCCGAAAGAAAGGTTTGTCATGGATAAAAAAGAAAAAGAAGAATTTATGAAACAAAAACGAGCGGCCTATAAAAAGGCTAGAACGTTTGGATTGTTTTTATTTATTGTGGTAATGGCATTTTGCTGTATTCTCGGATTGATGATTCCTGTTCGTCCAAAGGAATCGGTACTAGAAAAAAGAGAGTTAGCAAAGTTTCCGCAAATTACTGTTTCAGGTGTGTTAGATGGAAGTTACTTTTCTGATATTTCCACATGGTACTCTGATTCCTATCCGCTTCGTGATGTGTGGATGTCAGGAAGCAATGCTATGAAAAAGCTTTATGGAATAAAAACAAAGCAGATTGTATCAAATAAGGGCACAGCAGATGAGATTCCAGTTGTGACAAAAAATGAAAATGAAGAGACATCTGAGGCTGTTACAGAAGAATCAGAGCAGGAATCTGTTCAGACAGAAGTAACTACAGCGCTAGCAGAAAGTACACCGGCCAAGGCAACAGCACCGGCACAGATTGTGCTTCCGACAGATGATCCGTCATATTCTCTTCCGGCTATTACAGGTCAGACATTAAATGGTGTTTATGTAGAGGGAGATACTGGTTACGGTATGTATTTCTTTAACCAGCAGGCAGCTACAACATATATTGATATGGTTAACCGCACTGCAGATACCTTTGCAGGCACAGCAAATGTGTATACTATGCTTGTTCCAAACAGCGAAGCTTTTTATCTGACAGATGAGGAGCGTGCGCAGTTAGAGCCTGATTGGAGAAACGAGAAGGCGGCAACTGATTATTATGTGGCAAGCTTTAACTCAAATGTTAAAAATATTGATATTTATGATGTGCTTGCAGCGCATACAGATGAGTATATTTATTTTAGAACAGATCACCACTGGACAGGACTTGGTGCATATTATGCTTACAATGCGTGGGCACAGGTAAAGGGAGTAGATGCGCATGCGCTTGAAGAATATGAGCAGGTAACATTCCCAGGATTTACAGGTTCATATTACACAGAGACGCAGGCATCAGCAATGGAAGCAAATCCAGATACGGTCATTGCATATAAGCCACTTACATATGACAGAATGACATTTACAGATACTGATGGAAATACCTTAAACTGGCCGATCATAAACGATGTATCAGGCTATCGCAGTACACAAAAGTACAGCTGCTTTGCAGCGGGAGATCAGCCATTTAGTTATATTGAAAACCCGAATGTCGCAAATGGACAGGCATGTATTCTTGTAAAGGAATCATACGCAGATGCGTTTGTTCCGTATTTAACAGATCATTATCAGTTTATTTACTGGTTTGACTACAGAGAATACAACGGAAATATTACAGAATATATTCGTACTGTTACACAGACAGAGGGAATAAATACGGTTGATATAATGTTCTTAAACGGACTAGATCCAATCAGTTCGATTGAGTCAATGAACCGCTTAAACAGTCTGATGCAGTAACGCACATAGCCGTTAACAGATACGGCGGAAAGGTATGGTTATTTTATTTATGCAGTATTTGATTATTTTTCTGATTTCCATGGTGCCGCTCATTGAGTTAAGAGGTGCAATTCCGTATGCAATCGGATTTAAACTTCCGCTATTGCCATCTTACATCATCTGTATCCTTGGAAATATGCTTCCAGTGCCATTTATCTTTTTGTTTGCAAGAAAGATTCTCGTGTGGGGAAGTGATAAAAAGTACATTGGAGGTTTCTTCAACTGGTGCCTTAAAAAAGGAGAGAGAGGCGGAAAGAAGCTTCAGGAAAAGGCAGGAAGAGGTCTTTATGTGGCACTGTTTTTGTTTGTAGGAATACCGCTTCCGGGAACAGGCGCATGGACAGGAACACTTGCAGCAAGCCTTCTTGATATGGATTTTAAAAAGAGCACACTTGCTGTTATGTGTGGTGTCGTGCTGGCAGGCATCATCATGGGATTAGTAAGCGGAGGCGTGTTCTCATTCATTCGGTAAGTTTAGTGGATGCCCACGAATTGCTCCGTTACTTCGTAACTCTCGCAATTCTAAAAATATTCGGATTCGCTGATTTTCTTCGAAAATCGCTGCATCCTCATATTTTAGCGGGTCACAAGCTCAAAATCCTTGTCGTGCAAGCACGATCGGATTTGTAGCTTTTGACCCTGGCATCATATGTATGGGGTATCTCAACTGAGATATCCCTTCATTGTTTTTAAGGCACTTTTTTCAAGGCGAGAGACCTGTGCCTGGGAAATGTGTATTTCCTGTGCAATCTCCATCTGAGTCTTTCCCTCGTAAAAACGCATTTTAATGATACGCTGCTCTCGCTTAGGGAGCTTTTTTAATGCCTCACAAAGTGCAATCTCCTGAACCCAGTTATCCTCTTTATTTTTCTTATCACTAATTTGATCCATGACATAGAGCGTGTCACCGCCGTCACTGTAAACGGGCTCATAAAGACTTAGCGGACTTTGAATCGCATCAAGCGACTGAATAATTTCCTCGCGGTTGATGCTAGTGCGCTCAGCAATCTCATCAAGAGTTGGCTCACGGTCAAGCTCCCTTGTCAGTGCTTCCCTTGCAGAAACAGTTTTATAAGCGATATCGCGAAGGGAACGAGAGACACGTATACTGTTATTGTCCCGCAAAAAGCGTCTTACCTCACCGATGATCATCGGAACTGCGTAGGTTGAAAATTTAACCTGATGACTAAGATCAAAATTGTCAATTGCCTTCATTAAGCCAATGCAGCCGATCTGAAACAAATCATCAATATTTTCACCGCTTGAAGAAAAGCGGCCAATCACACTTAAAACAAGACGTAAATTTCCAGTAATGTAAAGCTCACGCGCCTGTTGATCTCCATTTTTGATTCGGTGGAACAAAGTTTCCTTCTCACTGTTGTCAAGCAGAGGCAACGTTGCCGTATTGACTCCGCAGATTTCCACTTTGTAGCCTGCCATCTGTATCCTTCCTTTCCGCAGCAGTCGCTGCCGCCATAAAAATTATGCATTAAAAGGATGCACAGAAAGAAGGGGCTTTATACGCGCGTTTATTTTATAGTTCACGGTGTTATGTTACGAAAGACCTTCGGTGCAAGAAAATACCTTGCAATTAAAAATAAAATTCTGTATGATTATAGTGTGGGGCAGCAAAACGTCCCGTGCTGCAAAGGAGAAAACTATGGATACTGTCTTTTTTGACATGGATGGAACACTGATTGACACAGAAAAATATTACAATGTGTGTTGGTGTGAAGCAATTGCAAAATTTGGTTATACCATTACAAAAGAAGAGGCACTTGACCTTAGAAGTCTTGGCCGGCCGCATGTGTATCGCTTTTTTGAAGAAAAATATGGAAAAGGTTTTCCGTATGATGAAATGCGTGCATATAGAAAAAAGATCATGGAAGAAATGCTTAAACGAGATGGCATTACTGTAAAGCCGGGTGCAAAAGAAATTCTTTTATGGCTAAAAAGCCGTCAGATACGCTGCATGATCGCAACGGCAACAGATCTTGAGCGCACAAACCGTTACCTTGAAATGGCAGGATTGTCATCTTATTTTGACGAAATAATAAGTGCTGTTATGGTAAAAAATGGAAAGCCGTCACCAGATATTTATAAGCTTGCATGTGAAAAAGCAGGCCGTATACCGTCAGATTGTATTGCAATTGAGGATTCGCCAAATGGTGTACGTGCTGCGGCCGCAGCAGGATGTCGTGTTTTCATGATTCCTGACTTAGATGAGCCAGATGAGGCAACACGCGCGCTGTGCGAAGGAGTTTTTCCTAGTTTGTCAGAGCTTCGCACGCACTTTGTAAAAATTTTGTAAGTTGCAAGTAACCGCTTTCTGCGGTATGATAGAATAATGTAAGGGCGAAAAGCTCTAAAATTTTTGGAAGGGAAGCAGATATGGAAGTAAAAGATAGAAAAGATATTGATGTAAAAGATACATGGAACCTTGAAAGCATTTATGCAAACAATGAATTGTGGGAAGAGGATTACGCCGCTCTTGAAAAGGACGCAGCAGAATTTGCAAAGTTAAAGGGGGCAATTGAAGCAGACGTTAGTAAGATCCCGGCAGTTCTTGATGCTTACTATGGACTGCATCGCCGTTTAAGCAAATTGAGTGTTTACGCAAGAATGCGCTTTGATCAGGACACGACAGACAGCACCTACCAGACAATGTCAGCAAAGATCGGCAGCCTTGGCGTAAAGATTGGCGCAGCTAGTGCCTTTGTAGAGCCGGAGATTCTTTCTTACAGCAAGGAGCAGTTAGAAGCTGCAGAAAAAGAAAATGAGCGCACTGCTTATTATGGAAGAAAGATTGAAGAGATGCTTCGCGGACAGGAGCACACATTAGATGCAGAAAAAGAAGAGCTTTTAGCTGCAGCAGGAGACATGGCAGAGGCACCAGATGATATTTTCAGCGTGTTAATGAATGCTGATATGAAGTATCCTGATATCGTGCTTGAGGACGGCACACATCTGCCGCTGACAAACAGCACATATATTTCCTACATGGAGTCACCAGACCGTGCAGTAAGAGAAGGTGCATTTAAGACACTTTACGGTCAGATTGCAAGCTTAAAGAATACATTTGCGGCAATATACCGCGGCAACTTAAAGCAGGCAAAATTTTATGCACAGTCAAGAAAATATTCATCAGCACGTGCTATGTATTTGGCAGATTCCAATGTGCCAGAGAGCGTTTATGACAACTTATTAAGTGCTGTTCACGAGGCACTTCCTATGATGTACCGCTACGTTGCTGTTAGAAAGAAAGTGCTTGGCGTAGACAAGCTTCACATGTATGATGTTTACACACCAATCGTTGCTGCACAGAATCAGACATACGAGTTTGAGCAGGCAAAGCAGATGGTGCTTGAGGCATTAAAGCCGATGGGAG
The DNA here is from genome assembly GCA_003478935.1 of Firmicutes bacterium AF25-13AC. Lineage (GTDB taxonomy): Bacteria > Bacillota > Clostridia > Lachnospirales > Lachnospiraceae > Anthropogastromicrobium > Anthropogastromicrobium aceti. Next base: position 18,026 of record QUFP01000012.1, on the reverse strand, counting down.
AGGATTATCTTTCTCATGCGCGTGAGGGTCTTGAAAACCGCTGGATTGATATTTATCCAAACAAGGGAAAGAAAGGCGGCGCATACTCTTGGGGTTGCTACGACTCACAGCCATTCATACTGTTAAACTACACAAAAAATCTTGACAGCGTATTTACACTGATTCATGAGATGGGTCATTCCATTCATTCCTACTATTCAAGAACTGCACAGGATTACGCATACTCTGATTACAAGATCTTTGTTGCGGAGGTCGCTTCTACATGCAATGAGTGCTTATTGATGCATGATCTTTTGGAAAAGACAACAGATAAGGAGCAGAGAAAATATCTGTTAAATCATTATCTGGACAGCTTTAAGGGAACATTGTTCCGTCAGACGATGTTTGCTGAGTTTGAGAAGAATGCACATGATTACTGTGCACAGGGAAAGCCTCTGACAGCAGAAGCATTAAGTCAGATGTATCTGGAATTAAATCAGAAATACTTTGGACCAGATATGGAAAAGGATGAGGAGATTGCATACGAGTGGATGCGTATTCCTCATTTCTACACACCATTTTACGTATATCAGTATGCAACAGGATACTCAGCAGCAGTTGCGTTGTCTGCAAAGATCTTAAAGGAAGGAAAGCCGGCAGTAGATGCTTACATGAGCTTCTTAAAGGGCGGCGAGAGCAAAGATCCTATTGATCTTTTAAAGATGGCTGGTGTAGATATGACAACAGAAAAGCCGGTAGCTGATGCACTGGCATTATTTGGAGAGTTAGTAACGGAGTTGGAAACACTTGTCTGAAAGGCTGGTGAAACATGACACAATACGAAGCAATAGGCAGACGCCATTCCGTCAGGCGTTTTCAGATGACGGCAATTGATCCGCATATTATGAAGCAGATTAATTGCTTTATTCAGACACTTGCACCGCTGCATCCGCAGGCAGCGTACAGGATCGCCGTTGTGGAGGCATACAATACACAAAAGCATGTTTTTAAAGGCATGTTTTTGGTGCAGGCACCATATTATCTGGTGCTTTCAGCAAAGGATCATCCATTTGCGGCAGTCAATGCCGGATATGTGATGGAGCAGCTGGTTTTATATCTGGTATCAAAGGGCTTTGCTACATGTTATCTTGGAGATGCAAAGTCAAAGCCAGATCTTGACCAGTATCAGCCGATGATTGTTGTGGCATTTGGAAAGGCGGCGGCCACGGCAGTAAAAAAGCCGGCTAGCCGCAAAAAAATAACAGAGCTTGTGAATCAGCCGCCGGTAGCGCAGCAAAATGCCCGAAAGATTATCGAGGCAGCAAGGATTGCGCCATCTGCATTCAATCTTCAGCCTTGGCGTTTTATGATGCAGGATGGAAAAATTCACATCTTTATGAAAAAAGAAAGTCTGATGCAGACAAAACGCATGAAAGAGCTGACGCTTCTTGATATTGGCATTGCAATGTGTCATATGGCGCTTGCGGCAGAAGAACTTTGGCTTGATTGGCGTCTGTCAAGAGAAGATACGTCAAAGGAGCCGGTATGGAAGGGCTGCCAATATGTGGCAACACTTTACTATGAGATAAAAAGCTTTTGATTTTGTTTGTTCATAAAATTTTCGCACCGCGCATAAAGTATGTTAGAAAATGCAAAGCGGTGGGTGAATCCTATAAACACAAGTAATAAAGCAAAGAAAATAAGACGAAGCATGATGGCAGGACTGGCAACATTTGCTGTGGCAGTCCTGCTGTTTGCACAGATCGTGTTGTCTGCGGATGAAGCAAAAATGCCAGCGCAGGAATCACTCTATGCCAGATCAGCTGCATTAATTGATGGAGATACTGGCAGACTGCTTTACGGTAAGGAGGAAGATGTGATCCTGCCTATGGCAAGCACGACAAAGATTATGACATGTATTCTTGTGCTTGAGATGATGGAGCCAGAAGAAATATGCACAGCATCTGCCTACGCTGCCTCACAGCCGCAGGTGCATCTTGGCGTGCAAAAAGGCAGGTCATTTCGCTGCGAGGATCTCTTATATTCATTGATGTTAGAAAGCCATAACGATACGGCTGTTATCTTAGCAGAGGCAGCTGCAGGAAGTGTAGAGGGCTTTGCTACATGGATGAATAAAAAGGCAAAAGAGATTGGGCTTAGCCAGACACATTTTGTAACACCAAACGGGTTAGATAATGAGGCACATTATACAACGGCAAGAGAGCTTGCGCTTCTTCTTCGCTATTGCATTCGTACCTCGCCAAAAAGCAAAGAATTTTTAAAGATCACGCGTACAGCGCAGTATGAATTTACCGATACGACAGGGAAGTATTTATTTTCAGTGTATAATCATAACGCATTTTTGCAGATGATGGACGGTGCACTGACAGGGAAGACAGGATTTACAGGAAAAGCAGGGTATTGTTATGTCGGTGCCCTAGAAAGAGATGGGCGTCTTTATATAGTATCGCTTCTTGCATGCGGTTGGCCGGGAAATAAAAGCTATAAATGGGCTGATACAAAAAAGCTTATGAACTATGGGCTGTCAGCTTATGAAACCAAAAAGCTTGAGACACCGGCAGTACCCAAAATGAGCGCATCAGTTATTGATGGTGTATATGACTGGACTAAGCAGACAAAGTCACAGGTAAAGTTAATCTGTCCCGATGCACCAGATAAATATCAGGTGCTTGCAAAAGATGGAGAGAAAATTGAAATTCAAATCAGAGCCAGAAAAGAGCTTGCATCGCCCGTATTAGAAGATGAAGTTTGCGGTGAAGTCTCCTTTTGGCTTAGTGAGGTATGTTTAGGTACATATCCAATTTATCCGGAACAGGCAGTAGACAAACGCGCATTTGTCTGGTATATTATGCGTGTACTTTCTTTACTGCTGTAATTTGTAGAAAAATCAGGCGGTATAAGGTGAGTAGATTAAACAGAGAAAAAAAGTTGATGGTTGTATTTCCTACAACGACAGATGCCATGCATATGCAGCAGGCAGCCAAAAAGTATAAGCTTCCAGGTCGCATGATACCGCTTCCGGGCGGACTAGAGGCTGGATGTGGGCTTGCATGGTGCACATTGCCAGAACAAAAAAATATGCTTGAGGCATTGACAGAAGAGCTTGGAATTAACACACAAGGTTTTTTTGAAAAGGAATGGTGAAAGGAACAATGATGAGAAATTGGAAATTGAGAAGCAGTGTAATTGTACTTGCAGCAGTGATGATGGCTTCGTCAGGATGCGGCAAAAAAAATAATGATACAGCAAGTCTTCCGCAGCTGCCAAGCCAGACACAAACACAAGAGCAGACACAAGAACAAACAATTGAGCAGACTATACCTGTAACAACAGAGGAAGAGGCAATTCCAGTTCCGGTAGCGCCAGGAGAAGTAAATGTATCATCATCTTCATCAGCAAGCGCGTCAAGCTTGGCAGCTACATCGTCACAGGCTGTACAGGCAGAAGATGGCTACGAGCCGCGAGATGAAGAAGTTTATGCGACACAAAAGGTTAATATTCGCGAGACAGCTTCAACAGACGCAGCAAAGGCAGGCTCTCTTGAGGCGGGTGCATCTATTCACAGAATAGGCTACACTGCAGAGTGGAGTAAGGTAGAATATAACGGTACAACATGTTACATTGCAAGTGAATATCTTTCTGATAAGGCACCAGAAACTGTAAATCAGCAGGTACAGGCACCAAGCGCAGCTACAGAGCTTTGGAGTGGTGATTTAAGTACACTCAGTACGAATGAGTTCAGCGGAATTGCAGACTATAGGGATCGCGATGCGTTAAATGTTCCGAATGGATGCTATTACTTAAAGAAGCTGTATGGAAAGTATAATGCAAAGTTTATTGAAGATACATCAAAGAAAGTAATTTATCTTACTATGGACGAGGGATATGAGGCAGGCTTTACACCTCAGATTCTTCAGACACTTCGCGAGAAGAACGTAAAAGCAACCTTCTTTGTCACAAAAGAATTTTATGACACCAATCCAGAGTATATTAAACAGATGATTGATGATGGCCACACTGTAGGAAATCACACCTGCAACCACAAGGATATGCCATCGCTTTCACTTGAGGAGCAGACAAACGAGATTATGGTTCTTCACAATCTGGTTAAAGACAACTTTGGTTACGAGATGAAGCTGTTTAGATTCCCAGAGGGTTCTACAAGTGAGCAGTCATTAGGTCTTGTAGAAAGCCTCGGCTACCAGAGCGTATTCTGGAGCTTCCACTATTTAGATTACAACTCCGATGCTCAGAAAGATCCGGCAGAGACATTGCAGCTTTGCATGGACAGCATTCATCCTGGTGCAATCTATCTGCTTCATGCAAAGTCAGCGACAAACACACAGATCCTTGGAGAATGGATCGATGCAGTGCGCGCCGCAGGCTATGAATTTGGAGGTGGACTGCCAACTACGTGGTAACCATAAAAAAATCCCCTGATAGAGGAGAAATCCTCTATCGGGGGATTTTGTGTGTGTTTAAAATTGAGTAATCTTATTTACTTTTCTGCGCGAAGGAATGCCTCGTATCCGCGGCATGTCTCGTAAACGTCGATCTTACTTACAACTTCCCACGGTGCGTGCATGTTAAGAACCGGAACGCCACAGTCGATAACTTCCATGTTCAGGTTTGCAAGGATATAAGCGATAGTTCCGCCGCCTCCCTGGTCAACCTTTCCAAGTTCACTAGTCTGGAAGAATACGCCTGCATCGTCCATTACCTTTCTAAGGTAAGCGATATACTCTGCATTAGCATCATTGCAGCCGCTCTTTCCGCGAGCACCGGTATACTTATTGAATGTGAAGCCTCTTCCACAGAAAGCACTGTTCTTTCTCTCATTTACCTCTGGGTAATTTGGATCAAATGCAGCACTTACGTCAGATGAGAGCATCTTGGAGTTTTTCAGACAGCGGCGAAGAATAAGATCGCTGTATGATGCGCTAGTCAGTGCAATAAGCTCAGCAACGATATTCTCGAAGAAACGGGAATGCATACCAGTAGCACCGTTGCTTCCAACCTCTTCCTTATCAACAAGCAGACAGCAGCTTGTATGTACAGGATTTTCTACCTTAAGCATAGCAGCAAGAGAAGTGTAGGAGCATACACGGTCATCATGGCCATAGCCCATGATCATGCTGCGGTCAAGTCCATAATCTCTTGCAGGACCAGCCGGAACGATCTCAAGCTCAGCAGACAGGAAATCTTCTTCCTCAATGTCATACTTTTCCTTTAACATAGAAAGGATCAGCTCCTTAACAGGCTCCTTGCAGTCATCAGCAGCATTCATAACAGGACGGCTTCCAACAGTCAGATTTAACTTCTCGCCCTCGATTGCCTTAGAGAGAGTCTTTGCCATCTGATCACCAGATAAGTGAATCAAAAGATCAGAGATACCAAGTACCGGATCAGACGGATCCTCACCGATTACAACATTGACAACAGTGCCGTCCTTCTTTGCAACAACGCCGTGAAGAGCAAGCGGAAGAGCAACCCACTGATACTTCTTGATTCCGCCATAGTAGTGTGTATCAAGAAGAGCAAAATCCTCATCCTGATAAAGCGGATTCTGCTTAACATCAATACGAGGAGAGTCAATGTGCGCACCAAGGATATGCATACCCTTTTCCATCGGCTCAGTACCAACTACAAATAAAGCAAGTGTCTTGCCCATGTTGTTAGCATAAACCTTATCGCCAGCCTTTAATGGTGTACCAGCCTCGATACAGTCATTTAAGTTCTTGTATCCAGCAGCCTCAGCCAGACGGATACTTTCCTCTACGCACTCACGCTCTGTCTTGCAGTCGGAGATGAATTTGATATAATCAGCGCAGAGTGCATTTACCTGTGCGAGCTTTGCTTCATCGCAGGATTTCCATGCATTTTTACGTTCCATAACAAATACTTCCTTTCTTTTTGGGGAAAAATAGAGTATCCCTTATCATTCTTATTCATTATACCATAGGAAATGAAGTTTGTCTTATTAAAAGTACAAAAAATTGCAAATTCTTGTTGAATTATTTGCTCAAAAACGATACAATGTTAAATGGCAGAAGATGGTTTTAACCATTAGAATAAAAAATTAAACGGAGGACGAATATGAGTACAACATCACAGAATTCAGCAAGCAGCCGTATAAGTGCTTTGCTTGATGACAACAGTTTTGTTGAGATCGGCGGATCAGTTACTGCCAGAAATACCGATTTCAATTTGCAGAACAAAGAAACACCTGCAGATGGAGTATTAACAGGATATGGTACTATTGATGGTGCCCTTGTCTATGTTTACAGCCAGGACGCAACTGTTCTGGGCGGTTCCATCGGAGAAATGCACGCAAAGAAGATTGTAAAGCTTTACAGCCTTGCAATGAAGGTAGGTGCACCGGTAATCGGTCTGGTAGACTGTGCAGGAATGAGATTAGAGGAGGCTACCGATGCATTAGAGGCATTTGGTAAGCTGTATGAGTGCCAGGCACTTGCATCTGGCGTAGTTCCACAGATCACAGCAGTTTTCGGAACCTGCGGCGGCGGTATGGCAGTAGTTCCGGCTCTGACTGATTTCACATTTATGGAGGCAAAGAACGCAAAGCTGTTCGTTAATTCTCCAAACGCATTAGAGGGCAACAAGACTGAGAATACAGCAAACGCAGCATTCCAGAGCAGCGAGGCTGGTATGGTAGATGTAGTTGCACAGGAAGATGAGCTGTTAGAGAGCATCCGCACCTTAGTAAGCATCCTGCCGGCAAACAACGAGGATGACATGTCCTACAGCGAGTGCACAGATGACTTAAATCGTGCATGTACAGATCTTGAAGCATCAGCAGCAGATCCGGCACTTAGCCTGCCAATGATCTCTGATGATAACTTCTTCTTCGAGGTAAAGAAGGATTACGCAAAGGATATGGTAACTGGCTTTATCCGCTTAAACGGAAACACCATCGGCGCAATTGCAAACCGTACTGCTTTATATGACGAAGAGGGCAAGGAGGCTGAGACCTTCGACGGTACCTTAAGCGCAGAGGGTGCTGAGAAGGCAGCAGAGTTCGTAAACTTCTGTGACGCATTCTCCATCCCAGTTTTAACACTGACAAATGTTACCGGATACAAGGCAACGAAGTGCCAGGAGAAGAGAATCGCAAAGGCAGCTGCAAAGCTGATTTATGCATTCCATGATATGACTGCTCCAAAGGTAAATGTAATCGTAGGCGCAGCAAACGGAACAGCATCCTTAGCAATGAACAACAGTGCAGATATGACATATGCATGGCCGCAGGCTACCATCGGCATGATGGATCCAGTAAGTGCAGCAAAGATCATGTATGCAGATGAGATCGCAAAGGCAGATGATAAGAATGCTCTTATAAGCGAGAAGGCAGCAGCTTACGCTAAGCTTCAGGCAAGTGCAGAGTCTGCAGCTAAGAGAGGCTATGTAGACAGCATTATCGCTCCAGAAACTACAAGACAGATCGCTGCAGCAGCATTTGAGATGCTGTTCACAAAGAGAGAGGACCGTCCGGCAAAGAAGCACGGTACCGTTTAATGCAGAAACACAGTACCGTGTGAACACATCGCGGATTAATGATCCCCTATGTGTGTACGGGGTGGAATGAGAGGTAGATATGAAAAGAAAGTTAGCAGTATTATTAAGTGTGCTGCTGTGTGCGTTTGGGCTGACTGCCTGCTCCTCATCCAGTGCTTCTGATACAGCAAGTGAGGACATGGCTGTCTACAAGACAGAGGCAGTTGCACTCATTGATACACTTGTAAATGAGCAGAAAACACTTGACGAGTTAAAGGCTGAGGCAAATGACGAGGATGAGGCCGCTGCATTTGAGGCTGGTTTTTCAGCGTGGGAAGATGCAAAGGAAGAACTCGGCGCAGTTAGCGAGATCAAAGAGGATTCTGCTGATGTCAGCTACGAAAACCAGAACAAGCTTTATGTTGTCAGTGTAGACGGAACCTTTGACAAGCGTGATGCAGTTGTCACTGTTACCTTTGATAAGAAGGGAAATTTAAGTTCTGTTGCATTCAACGGTGTTTATACACTGGGTGAGAAGATGTCAAAGGCAGCCTTAAATACCATTATGGGTCTGGCAGTCGTATTCGTTATGCTGATCTTCATCAGCTTGATCATCTACTGCTTCAAGTTTATCCATGAGGCAGAGGAAAGAGCAGCTGCAAAGAAGAAGGCTTCAGAGCCTGCTCCGGCACCTGCACCTGCACCAGTAGTAGAAGAAACAGTAGAAGAAGAGGACGATCTTGAGCTTGTAGCTGTTATTGCAGCAGCAATCGCAGCAAGCGAAGGTACCGATCCGAATGGTCTGGTAGTTCGTTCTATTAAGAGAGTTGGCAAGACAAACAACTGGAAAAGAGCATAAAAGCAGCCGCAAAGCGGCAGAAGGAGATTAAGATGAAAAATTATACCATTACTGTAAATGGCAATGTATATGAAGTAACTGTTGAAGAAGGAACCGGATCCGCAGCAGCTGCAGCACCAAAGGCAGCTCCAAAGGCAGCACCGAAGGCTGCTCCAAAGGCAGCAGCACCGGCTGGCGCACAGGGTGCTGTAAAGATCAGCGCTCCAATGCCAGGTAAGATTCTTGGTGTTAAGGCAAACGCTGGTGACGCTGTAAAGAAGGGTCAGGTAATCGTTGTTCTTGAGGCTATGAAGATGGAGAACGATATCGTAGCACCTCAGGACGGAACCGTAGCTTCTATCAATGTAACAGCAGGACAGTCCGTTGAGTCTGGCGCAGTACTTGCTACAATGAACTAATGAAGCTCCTACATGGGTAGGTGAATCCTGCATATGCAGGAAATATACGGGAGGTATTAGACAATGAGTTATGTAACTGAAACATTAGGCAATCTAATCCACCAGACCGCGTTCTTCAATCTGTCATGGGGCAACCTGTTAATGATCCTTGTTGCACTGGTATTCTTATATCTGGCAATCAAGAAGGGATACGAGCCGTTACTGCTTGTGCCGATTGCATTCGGTATGCTGCTTGTTAACATGTATCCGGAAATCATGGCAAACCCGGAAGACACTTCAAACGGTGTTGGAGGATTACTGCATTATTTCTATATTCTGGACGAGTGGAGTATTCTGCCGTCTCTGATCTTCATGGGTGTTGGTGCGATGACTGACTTCGGTCCGCTGATCGCAAACCCAATCAGCTTTTTGATGGGTGCTGCTGCACAGCTTGGTATCTACCTGGCTTACTTTATGGCAATCCTTATGGGATTCTCTGATAAGGCAGCTGCAGCAATCTCTATCATTGGCGGTGCTGACGGCCCGACCTCTATCTTCCTTTGTGGTAAGTTAGGACAGACCCAGTACATGGGACCAATCGCCGTTGCTGCATATTCTTACATGTCTCTTGTTCCGATCATTCAGCCGCCGATCATGAAGGCACTGACTACAGAGGAAGAGAGAAAGATCAAGATGGAGCAGCTTCGTCCAGTATCAAAGCTGGAGAGAATCCTGTTCCCGATCATCGTAACAATCGTTGTTGTTTTGATTCTTCCAAGTACTGCACCGCTTATCGGTATGCTTATGCTTGGTAATTTGTTCCGCGAGAGTGGTGTTGTTAAGCAGCTTACTGAGACAGCTTCCAACGCACTTATGTATATCGTAGTTATCCTTCTTGGTACTTCTGTAGGTGCATCTACCAGTGCAGAGGCATTCTTAAAGATGGATACCTTAAAGATCGTTGCACTTGGTATGATCGCCTTCGCATTTGGTACCGCAGGCGGTGTCCTTCTTGGAAAGCTTTTGTGCAAGGTTACAAAGGGCAAGATCAATCCGCTTATCGGTTCAGCAGGTGTATCTGCCGTTCCGATGGCAGCGCGTGTATCACAGAAGGTTGGTTCAGAGGCAGATCCGAGCAACTTCCTTTTGATGCATGCAATGGGACCAAACGTAGCCGGTGTTATCGGTACGGCCGTTGCGGCAGGTACGTTTATGGCAATATTTGGAGTATGATGCCAGGGGATCGAACTCAAAAACCGATCGTGCTTGCACGATGAGGTTTTTGAGCTTGGGACCCGCAAAAACATGAGGATGCAGCGATTTTCAAAGAAAATCAGCGAATCCGAATGTTTTTAGAATTGCGAAAGATGCGAAGCAACGGAGCAATTCGTAGGCATCAGTTAAAGTATACTGATAAAATTTGGAGGTAATATAATGGCAGAGCAAGTAAAAAGGCCAGTAGGAATTACAGAGACGGTCTTAAGAGATGCGCATCAGTCTCTGATGGCAACTAGAATGACCACAGAGCAGATGCTTCCAATCGTTGAGAAAATGGATCAGGTAGGATACCACTCCGTAGAGTGCTGGGGCGGTGCTACATTTGATGCCAGCCTTCGTTTCCTGAAGGAAGATCCGTGGGAGAGACTGCGTAAGTTAAGAGCAGGCTTCAAGCATACAAAGCTGCAGATGCTGTTCCGTGGACAGAACATCTTAGGCTACAATCACTATGCAGATGACGTAGTAGAGTACTTCGTACAGAAGTCAGTTGCAAATGGTATGGATATCATCCGTATCTTCGACTGCTTCAACGATCTGCGTAACTTAAAGACAGCAGTAAACGCAACAAAGGCAATCAAGAAGGAGAACCCAAATGCTGAGGCACAGATCGCACTGTGCTACACCCTTGGTGATGCTTACACACTTGATTACTGGAAGAAGATTGCAAAAGAGATCGAGTCCATGGGTGCAGATTCTATCTGTATCAAGGATATGGCAGGTCTTCTTGTTCCATATAAGGCAACTGAGCTTGTTACAGCTCTTAAGAGCGCAACAAAGCTTCCGATTCAGATTCATACCCACTACACCTCTGGTGTTGCATCTATGACATATATGAAGGCAGTTGAGGCTGGCGCAGATGTTATCGATACAGCAATGAGCCCATTAGCTATGGGTACTAGCCAGCCGGCTACTGAGGTTATGGTAGAGACCTTCAAGGGAACTCCATACGATACAGGTCTTGATATGAAGCTTCTGGGAGAGATCGCTGACTACTTCCGTCCGATTCAGGAGGAAGCTCTTAAGTCTGGCCGCATCAACCCGAAGGTTATGGGCGTTAACATCAAGACTTTGATGTATCAGGTACCGGGCGGTATGCTTTCCAACCTGGTAAGCCAGTTAAAGGAAGCAGGCGCTGAGGACAAGTACTATCAGGTACTTGAGGAAGTTCCGAGAGTACGTAAGGACTTCGGAGAGCCGCCGCTTGTTACTCCGTCTTCTCAGATCGTTGGTACTCAGGCAGTTCTTAACGTTCTTCAGGGCGAGAGATACAAGATGATGACCAAGGAGTCCAAGAAGATCTTAAGAGGTGAGTTTGGACAGACTGTTAAGCCATTTAACAAGGAAGTTCAGAAGAAGGCAATCGGAGACGAGAAGCCGATCACTTGCCGTCCGGCAGATCTGATCAAGCCACAGTTAGACAACTTCCGCAAGGAGGCAGCTCAGTATATCCAGCAGGACGAGGATGTACTGACCTATGCACTGTTCCCGCAGGTTGCTACTGAGTTCTTCAAGTATCGTGAAGCACAGCAGACAAAGGTAGATCCAGCTGCTGCAGATACAAAGAATAAGGCATACCCGGTATGATACTAGGGTCAAAAGCTCCAAAAGCCGATCGTGCTTGCACGAAGAGGATTTTGAGCTTGGGACCCGCCAAAACATGAGGATGCAGCGATTTTCGAAGAAAATCAGCGAATCCGAATGTTTTTAGAATTGCGAAAGATGCGAAGCAGCGGAGCAATTCGTAAGTATCATTTAAATAAAAATAAGAAGCTAAGGGACTCTTGGAAAACAAGGGTCCCTTTTTTGAAAAAAGGATTGTGTGAAAATTTTTTATGAGCAAAGTAATAGTAATAGGCGGCGGTGCCGCTGGAATGATGGCTGCATTAAAGGCAGCGAGAATGGTCATGACGTGACACTGCTTGAGAAAAATGAAAAGCTTGGAAAAAAGCTTTTTATCACAGGAAAGGGTCGATGCAACGTGACAAATGCCTCCGATATGGAGACAATCATGAGCCAGATCGTGACAAATCCACGTTTTCTTTACAGTGCATTTTCTGACTGCAGCAACACAGATGTCATGGAACTTATTGAAAACGGCGGATGTCCGCTTAAGATAGAAAGAGGTCAGCGCGTATTCCCAGAGTCAGATAAGTCCTCCGATATCATAAGCTGTTTTTCACGTCTTTTAAAGAAGGCTGGTGTAGAAATCCTATTAAATGAGGAAGTAACGCATATTATCACCGAAGAAGGACGTGCAGTAGGTGTGTCACTTTTTGATGGGAAAAAGATGAGCGCTGATGCCATAGTGCTTGCAACAGGTGGTCTTTCTTATGCGTCAACAGGCTCCACGGGAGACGGACACCGCATGGCAAGAGAGCTTGGTCATACAGTGACACCATGCTTTCCGGCACTAGTGCCAGTTAACACAAAAGAAGACTGGTGTAGAGCACTGCAGGGACTGTCACTCAAAAACGTTACCTTCACAGTAAAAGACGGCAAAAAGAAGCTGTATGAGGACTTTGGAGAGATGCTGTTCACTCATTTTGGCATCAGCGGACCACTTGTATTAAGTGCAAGCAGTAAAATCGTCAAAAAGCTTGATAAAAATCCGCTTTCAGCTTTTATAGACTTAAAGCCGGCACTTACAGACGAGCAACTTGATGCAAGACTTTTACGAGACTTCTCACAGGAAAAAAATAAGCAGTTTAAAAATGCATTAAATGGTCTGTTCCCGGCAAGACTAGCAGAGCAGATCGTCATTTTGTCAGGCATTAATCCAGACAAGGAAGTAAACGCCATCACAAAAGAAGAACGTGCCCATCTTGTTTTTTTAACCAAAAATCTCCCATTGACCATTCTTAGTGTCAGGAGTTATAATGAAGCCATTATCACGCAGGGCGGCGTCAAAGTGCAGGAAGTACAGCCAAAGACCATGGAGTCAAAGCTTGTACAGGGACTGTATTTTGCAGGCGAACTACTAGACATTGATGCCCTCACAGGGGGCTACAACCTGCAGCTTGCATGGTCCACGGGAAGCCTGGTGGGGGATAGTATTGTATAAATACGTGAATAGCGTGACAAACACTTCACCGAAACGCCTCGCAGAAGAATCGTAAAAAGAAAAGGAGACAAACAAATGGGTTTTAACATCGCAATTGATGGTCCGGCAGGAGCCGGAAAAAGCACCATCGCAAAGCTTGCAGCAAGCGAGCTTTCATATATATATGTAGATACAGGCGCCATGTACCGCGCAATCGGTCTGTATGTATATCGTAAGCATGTGCCAGAAGAAGATACAAATGCTATTGGAGAGACTGCGAAAGAGACAGAAGTTTCCATTCATTATATCGACGGTGAGCGCCATGTATATTTAAATGGTGAGGATGTAAGTGAAGAGATCAGAAAAGAGCATATCGGTCATATGGCATCTGTAGTTGGTGCAGTGCCGGATGTAAGAGAGCATCTCTTATCACTTCAAAGACAGATTGCACAGGAAAATGATATCATCATGGATGGAAGAGACATTGGTACATGTATTCTTCCTAATGCAGATGTAAAGATCTTTCTGACAGCAAGTGCCGAGGAAAGGGCAAGAAGACGCCACTTAGAGCTGCAGTCAAAGGGCGATAATACGCCATATGACGTTGTGCTTGCCGATATTAAAGAGCGCGACTACCGTGACACGCACAGAGATATCGCACCGTTAAAGCAGGCTGATGATGCTGTATACCTTGATACGTCAAATATGACAATTGAAGAGGCAGCAGCAAAGGTAGTAGAGCTTGCAAAGGCGGCACGCTGATGGAAGTAATTCTGGCAAAAAGCGCGGGCTTTTGCTTTGGCGTGCGCCGCGCAGTAAACGAAGTTTATCGTTGTCTTGAGGAAGAAAAGGATACACCAATCTATACCTTTGGCCCAATCATCCACAACGATGAAGTGGTCAACGATTTAAAGAATAAAGGTGTGCAGGTAGTTGACACATTAGAGTCGCTTGCAGCACTTAAAAAAGGCATTGTCATAATCCGCTCCCATGGTGTTGGCCGTGACACCGAAACAAAGATGCGTGAGCTTGGCATGCGTGTCATTGACATGACATGTCCGTTTGTAAAAAAGATTCACCGTCTTGTAGAAGAAAAGTCAAAAGAAGGCTACCAGATCGTCATAGCCGGAAATCCTGTGCATCCAGAGGTTGTAGGCATTGTAGGATGGAGCACAGACGGCGCATCAGTTGTAAAAGATGCAGAAGAAGCACAAAAGCTGGTATTAGACCCTAAAAAACCCGTTTTTGTGGCAGCACAAACGACATTTCACTACATTAAATTTCAAAATATAGTTGACCAATTAGAAAAAAAAGAGTACAATATAAATTGCGTTAACACTATCTGCAATGCAACCAGAAACCGGCAGGAGGAAGCAGCCAGTCTCGCAGCCTCAGTAGATGGCATGCTGGTCATAGGTGGGAGTCATAGCTCCAACACGCAGAAGCTGTTTGAAATATGCAAAAAAGAATGTAATAATACCCATTACATACAAACCGCTGAGGACCTAGACACCAATTGGTTTTTGACAGCAGACAGGGTGGGTGTTACAGGAGGGGCTTCAACCCCGAATATAATCATTGAGGAGGTTCTACACCATGTCAGACGAATTCGGACAATTATTAAGTGAGCAGAAAGAAGTTGCAATTAGCCAGGGCGCAGTTGTATCCGGTCAGGTTATTGCAGTAAAGGAAGACGAGATTGTCCTAAATATAGGATATAAAGCAGATGCTGTCATTAGCCGCAACGAATTTACCAACATCCCGAATGCAAATCTGTGCGACCTTGTAAAGGTTGGCGATGAGATCGAGGCTAAGGTTGTTAAGATGAACGACGGCGAGGGCCAGGTTCAGCTTTCTGTACGCAAGCTGCAGGCAGAGAGAGGAAGCAAGGTTCTTGAGGACGCATTCGAGAACAAGACTGTATTAAAGGCAGTTGTTACTGAGATCTCCACTGGTGGATTAAGCGTAGTAGTTGATCAGACCAGAGTATTTATCCCGGCAAGCCTTGTATCCGATGTATACGAGAAGAATCTTGAGAAGTACAAGGGACAGGAAGTTGAGTTTATCGTTACTGAGTTCAACCCGAAGAAGCACAGAATTATCGGTAACTGCAAGGAGCTGATCATCGAGAAGAAGAAGAAGATGCAGGAAGAGCTCTTCGCAAAGCTTGAGGTTGGTCAGACCGTTGAGGGTACTGTAAAGAACGTTACAGATTTCGGTGCATTCGTAGATTTAGGCGGAGCAGATGGTCTGCTTCACATTTCTGAGATGAGCTGGGGCCGTATCGAGAATCCTAAGAAGGTATTCAAGAGTGGTGATAAGGTTAAGGTTCTTGTAAAGGCAATCGATGGAAATCGTATCGCACTGAGCATGAAGTTCCCGGAGGAGAATCCGTGGAAGGATGCAGAAGAGAAGTTTGCAGTAGGTACTGTTGTTACTGGTAAGGTAGCACGTATGACTGACTTCGGTGCATTCGTAGAGTTAGAGTCAGGTGTTGATGCACTGCTTCACGTTTCTCAGATTTCCAGAGAGCGCGTAGAGAAGCCACAGGATGTTCTGTCCATCGGTCAGGAAATCACCGCAAAGGTAGTAGACCTGAACGTAGATGCAAAGAAGATCAGCCTGAGCATGAAGGCTCTTGCAAACGATGAGGATCAGGAATAATCCGTAAGAAATACATCAAATAAAGTGAATTTAAAAAGACCGGGTAGAAAAAACTACCCGGTCTTTTTTTAATTAAAGCAAGTGAAGAAAAGCAAGCGGTTCAAGAAAATAATTCCGGCGGTGCTTCCTGCGCCTCCTCAGAAGGAACAGGTACAGCACATCTCAGTGCATCTTCGAGTACATTATGTGCATAGGCGAGAATAAAATCAGGATCAGCTATATATTCTGTAAAAAGCTGCTTGGAAGAATACTCCTCTTTATAAAGATCAAACATATCCTCATGCGAGAGCGGAAGAAAAGTACTGCTTTTCTTTGTGTAGCAGGTAGAAGCACTTGCCTGAACACGATGCTCCGGATCTACATATTGGCCGACCTTCTTATGAACAGCGCGGTCCTCATCAGGAAGATAATAATAATCCTTATAATTATCAAAGAAATACTTTAATTCCCCGACAAAAGCACGAATCTCAATAATGATCTGGTTCGCACGGATCGATAAACGGCAAAGCGGCAGCTCACGCGTCACAGCTACCGGGACCTTAACAGAACAGTCCACCACAATAGTAAGAGAGGACGATGCAGTGCTTAAGGAATAGCCGGCAAGTGTCCACTCACTGCGGAATATATCAAGATAAGACAAAAGCGGCATAATCTGAGGAAGAGCCTTTAAATCATCCTCATTGTGAAGAAGAAGCACCTGATAAAGACGCTTATCACCAGTCTCAAGATAATCGTGATAAACAGCGATCATCTCCTTGCCGGTAGCCTGATCTAGTCTTGAAATATTTAAATAGCTTTCAAGTGTTGCAAGTTTTAAGTTCTCAAGCTGCAGAAGTGTTTTTACAGGACGCAGGTGGCGGTACAGATCAAAGCTGCGAATATTGTCAAGCACATCAGTATTAAGGCCATAGGCAGCAGCACATTTCTTTAAAAAAGGAAGATCAAAGGTTTCGCCATTAAAAGAAACAATAACCTGATAATTTTTTATAAAAGAAAAAAAGTCCTCAAGGATCTCCTGCTCAGAATTAAGCGAATCAGAAAACCACTGTCTGATATGCCACTCCATCTGCTGATGATAGACCGCACCAATCAGATAAATAGAAGAGGTAGCAGGTGTGAGTCCTGTCGTCTCAATATCAAGAAATACAAGATCCTTTAAGGGTGCAATCGCATGAGAATCATAAAATTGCGGGATCGAAAACGTTTTACTTATAACAACCATTGAAATTCCCCCGTTATATAAAAAATCACATTAACTACAAATCTTAAAAATTTCTTACATTATAGCATAATAGAGGAGAGAAGTCAAACCTATTCCTATTATACGATTTGCATTAAACAGAGATATATATGTAAACTATGATTATAGATAATTACAATAAAAATGAAAAAAATCGCAAGAAAGTATGAAAAAAAACCAAAAAAGGTACTTTACAAAGTGTTTGAAATGTGCTACTGTTTAGACAAGCGAAAAAAACAGCATGTTCACCAGTTCAACTGGCAACGGTGAAAACTTGGAAGGAGTATGGAATATGCAGGGAGATGACAGCAAAGAGGGCAGAGACAGCAAACGTTTAAGTCGCGCGGAGCTTCTTGAAATGCTTATCGAGCAGTCAAAAGAAGTCGAGTCACTTAAAAAGGAGGTGGCGAAGCTTCAGAAACAGCTTGATGATCGGACGATTCAGTTGCAGCAGACAGGTTCGATTGCAGAAGCAGCTCTCGCATTAAACGACATATTCAAAGCTGCAGATCAGGCAGCATCCCAATACATCGAAAGTATCAAGCGTATGGAGCATGAAAAGAATGTAGAGTTCCAGGCGCTTCGTCAGAAGACACTCGATGCATGTGCTGTGATGAGAGAAGATACACAAGAGTATTGCAGACGGCTTCGTTATGAGAGCGAGGCAAAAAGAGACGCGCTGTATGCTCAGTTAGAAAAAGAAAAAGAAGAGATCGAGAAAAACAATTCTAGTGAAGGCAGCGATCCAAGCACATGGACGTGCCTTGAGACATCTCCCAGTGTAGGTGGAGGTGTCTCATGAAAAAAATAAAAAACAACCACTTGAAGTGCCGCCGATAGAGGTTCTTGAAAAAGAGCTTCACAGAGAGCTTTACAAAAAGAGCTACAGGAGCACGCTTCGAAGCACGGTTTATACACTTATTACAGTTGCAGCAGTAGCAGTATGGTATGCTCCCCGTCAAGAGGACAATAAAAAATAATAAATTTTTGTATCGTCAGCCATGTTATGGCTGGCGATATTTTATGCTGCTTTTGTATATTGCTCATGATATT
>QUFP01000119.1 GCA_003478935.1 Firmicutes bacterium AF25-13AC | reverse complement strand
AGCAAGCTAGGGAATCTTGATTCCCTAGCTTGCTTGGGGAGGTGTCAAAGAGACGTTGTCTCGAAAAAATATCAAGACATTTTGAAAAAGAAAATTAAAGCAGTTGTTATAAAATTTTTAGGCGAAAACCCAGGGGCTTGCCCCTGGGATGAAGCCAAGAAATATTTTTCTAAATCTTTAACGTCGATATCTTCTGAATATACATTACAGATCTAACAGCATAAAATGCGCATTTAATTAAAAAAATCATACTATTAAATCGGGAAAAAATCACATTCTTTTAACTTGCACACTGAGAAATTAATAGCCATCGGGACAGGGCGGTGGCTCAATATGTGTCCCCTAAAATATCATGATATTAAAAAAGTCTGAAAGTTCAAGAAAAGTAAACACTCAATAGTGGATGCATAGACAGTTATCGGACAATGATGTCGAATTTTGTCGAAATGTTGTACAGGCAACTGCTCGTTGTGTGCTTGTGTCCTTGTGTGTTGTATGATATACTGTTTATATCAGTAAAGAACATATATTCATATTCACAGTTAAAGGAGGGCACATATGCATACGGTACAGCTTCTGTTAAAAACATCTAAATATGAACGCCATGAAATCGATCGTCGTTTTCGCGCATTGGCGCATTTGCATAATGTATGTGTAAAGCATGCCCGTAAATGCATGATACGCCTTCAGCACGATAAGCGATATGCAGAACTCAGACAGTTATACAATGAGCTGGTGAAAAAAGAAAAAATGTCGAAAGAGGAGAAATCGCAAAAGAAAAAATTGGCAAAGCAATTAGCAGC
>QUFP01000118.1 GCA_003478935.1 Firmicutes bacterium AF25-13AC | reverse complement strand
GGACTGGTAACTGGGGTGAAGTCGTAACAAGGTAGCCGTATCGGAAGGTGCGGCTGGATCACCTCCTTTCTAAGGAAAAGAAACAAGTAAGGAAATTGGTTATACTGTTTAGTTATCAAGAGATTGGTAACAAGCTTTCCGGTGGCGATGCGCCTGGGGGAAACACCCGTACCCATCCCGAACACGATGGTTAAGACCTAGGAGGCCGATGGTACTATGCTGGAGACGGCATGGGAGAGCAGGTGGCTGCCGGATTATAAAAAAAGAATTCAGGAGACGTTCCATAAATTCCGACAAAACAGAATATACAGGAATGTACATTAAGTACGGTCGGTTACAGTCGATTTATTGAGTGGAATAAAATATGGAAAAAAGCGCTTCCTATTATATAGAACAGGCATGGCGAAAGCAGAATGCCAACCGATTTCAGCACGGAAATGCTGTTATAAGTACTGGTTTTTACCAGTGATTAGAATACAGAAGAAAATCTTTTGTGTCCTAATGACTGATAACCATCAGTCAATATGTACCTTGAAAACTGCATACAAACACAATTGTTAAAACTTATAGATATTTAACAAGACATCCGAGGTGATAATCAAGTAAAATTGATTATCCAATAAAAACAAACCAAGAAGAACCAAGAAATACCCGCGACCAGGGAGCACAGAACGCTATCTGTGCGGCTGGAATGTATGAAAATACAATTCTGGTTATGGTCAAGCAAGTAAGAGCGTAGGGTGGATGCTTGGCACTAAGAGCCGATGAAAGACGTGATAAGCTGCGATAAGCTTCGGGGAGGAGCAAATATCCTTTGATCC
>QUFP01000117.1 GCA_003478935.1 Firmicutes bacterium AF25-13AC | reverse complement strand
GTTATGGTCAAGCAAGTAAGAGCGTAGGGTGGATGCTTGGCACTAAGAGCCGATGAAAGACGTGATAAGCTGCGATAAGCTTCGGGGAGGAGCAAATATCCTTTGATCCGGAGATTTCTGAATGGGGAAACCCACTTGAGTAAACCTCAAGTATCCATACGCCAATCCATAACGTATGGAAGGGAACCCGGGGAACTGAAACATCTAAGTACCCGGAGGAAAAGAAAGAAACATCGATTTCCTGAGTAGCGGCGAGCGAAAGGGAAGGAGCCTAAACTGCGGTGCGTGCACTGCAGGGTTAAGGACTGCAATAAGTTATACTCAGAGTTACCAGAACGGTATTGGGAAAGCCGGCCAGAGAGGGTGAAAGCCCCGTATGGGAAAACGAAGAGGGACAAGCAGTATCCAAAGTACCACGAGACACGAGAAACCTTGTGGGAAGTCGGGGGGACCACCCCCCAAGGCTAAATACTCCTTAGTGACCGATAGCGCATAGTACTGTGAAGGAAAGGTGAAAAGGACCCCGGGAGGGGAGTGAAAGAGAACCTGAAACCCTATGTTTACAAGCTGTGGGAGCGCGCAAGCGCAACCGCGTACTTTTTGTAGAACGGTCCGGCGAGTTGCCGGTGCTGGCAAGGTTAAGCGATCAAGTCGTGGAGCCGTAGGGAAACCAAGCCTAAATAGGGCCAAAGTCAGCACAGGCAGACCCGAAACCGGGTGATCTACCCATGTCCAGGATGAAGCGGGAGTAAAATCCCGTGGAGGTCCGAACGCACATCCGTTGAAAAGGGTGGCGATGAGGTGTGGGTAGGGGAGAAATTCCAATCGAACCCGG
>QUFP01000116.1 GCA_003478935.1 Firmicutes bacterium AF25-13AC | reverse complement strand
TATAATGAAGATGAGGTTCAAAAGAGCCAGATACCGTCTGGATTGTGTGGGTAAATGGCTATGATGAACGAAATGGAATACAGAACAATCGGAAAGGCACTTGCCGGGGGCTATCGTGCGGCGGTCTATTGCAGGCTGTCAAAGGACGATGACCTGCAAGGCGAAAGTGCCAGTATCGCAAACCAGCGTGATATGCTGGAAAAATACTGCGAAAAGCAGGGATGGGAGGTTGTGGCAGTCTATCAGGACGATGGCTTCACAGGTCTTAATATGGAGCGTCCTGATTTACAGAGAATGTTGAGAGCCATTGAGCGCAGGCAGATCAACCTTGTCATCACGAAAGACCTCAGCCGACTGGGGCGTAACTATCTGCAAACCGGGCATTTGATTGAGGACTTTTTCCCAAGAAACGGTGTCCGCTATATCGCCATGAATGACGGTATCGACACCCTGCGGGATAACAACGACATCGCCCCGTTCAAGAATATCCTGAACGAGATGTACAGCAAGGATATTTCCAAGAAAGTCCATTCCTCTTATCTTTTGAAAGCGCAGAAAGGACAGTTTACCGGGTGTCTTGCCCCGTTTGGGTATCGGAAAGACCCGGAGGACAAAAACCATCTGCTCATTGACGAGGAAACCGCCCCGATTGTGCGGCTGATTTTCGGATATGCCCTGAACGGTCATGGTCCGAACTATATCCGCAGACGGCTGGAAGAAGAAAAAATCCCCTGTCCCACATGGTGGAACCGGGAACGGGGGCTTCGCAATACCCGCACCAAATGGGAAAAGAAAGACCCGGAAAACGGGCGGTATATGTGGGACTTCTCCGTTATCAAAGA
>QUFP01000115.1 GCA_003478935.1 Firmicutes bacterium AF25-13AC | reverse complement strand
GTAACCTGACCAGTAGATTTGTTCATAAGGTCAAATCGAATTAACTTCTGGTCAAGCAGTTTTCCGGTTTCATCCAGTTCTGCCAATGCAAAATGATCATAATTAATATCCATAGAAATTGCACCATTTCCGTAATAACTGTTTTCATATGCTTTTAGCTTCATAGTAACGGAGACGATCAGATACTGCTTATTTTCCTTATCACGCTTCAAAATGAAATTGTAGCAAAGTGACTGTCGATCTTCTGGCTTGCTGGTAAAGTTTTTCTGAAAACTTTCTTCGTTTCTTGGAAGCTTAAAATCATGAAAGATCGTAACAGAACCATCTATGCAGGTAACAGACAGATCTTTCCCATCATATTTACACAGGAAGTTTCCATACTTTGACGTATGTCTGCCCGGAAGTGACATACTCTGGTGGCGCTTTTCAAAAAACTCTTGGCTCCATTTATTAGATGCCTTTTTCGAAGTTTTCTGGTCCTTATCATTTGATGAATCATCGGATTTTGTAACTTCAACTACATCTTTCTCAGAATACAACTTCTTTCCACCAAACACAATCCGCTCTGGTGGAAGTTTTTCAAGGTTCTCCAGTTTCTTCGCTTTGCGTTTTCTTGCTTCTGTTACCAAAGCCAAACGCGTCTTTAACTTACGAATATCAGATTCAACCTTACGCTCATACTCATCCAGATTCACCATCATCTTATTAAACAAAATGATCTTAAATCCTCTAACCTTCGACTGGTATTTCGGATATGGTTTAATCCATTTTTTTGTTTTTATATAGAGACGAATGGAGTTTTTAATTGCTCTCTTTTTATCCAACTGTTCTTTCACAGACTGAATCTTTTCATCACGATTCTTTAAATCTGCAGCGATTGTCGTTTTATAATACTTTTTTAGTTCCTTTTGTGAAGAAATCTGTCCAGAAGCTGCTGTATAGATTGCTG
>QUFP01000114.1 GCA_003478935.1 Firmicutes bacterium AF25-13AC | reverse complement strand
AATCTCAAAAAGAAGAAAAGACAGCACACCAAGACATTACTATGGAAAAGGAAATATTGGATGTGATATCGGAACGCAGACAATCGCCTACACTTCCAATACCGAAGTGGGACTTGAAAATCTGGCAGAAAGAGGAAATTCAATTCAGCATGTGGAAAGACAGAAGGCTTTGATCCTGCGAGCAATGGAACGATCCCGAAGGGCGATGAATCCGAATCATTACAACGAAAATGGTACCGTTAAGAAAGGTCACAAGCAATGGAACTTTTCAAAACGATACCAGAAGTTGAAACAAAGACATCAGGAACTGTGTCGGATTGCAGCAGAAAATCGAGCATTGGCAATCCGTGAGCAGGTCAATCATCTTCGGTCTTTGGGAGACTGCTTTATCACAGAACCGCCAAATGCAAAGAAACTACAAAAAAGAGCAAATCCAGAGAATCCGGTCGATAAGAATGGACGAATGAAGCGAAAAAAACGCTTCGGAAGATCCATAAAAAATCGTTGCCCCGGCTACCTGCAGGCAAAAGCAAAGCAGCTTTTTGAATCAACAGGTGGGATGTATGTTGAGGTACCGATTTTATATCGTGCCAGTCAGTACGATCACACATCAGATACTTACATTCCAAAGAAATTGTCACAGCGAATGTATCATCTGACAGATGGGACAAAAGTTCAAAGAGACTGGTATTCCTCTTATTTACTGTATTGTATTAATAAAACTTATACACAGATCAACAAACTAAAATGTCAATCTAATTTTGCCACTATGTATCAAAAAGAAAAGAACATGATTGAAGAAATCATTCGTTCAGGAAAAAAGATTATGAATTCCGGTATTCGTACCGTTTAATTTCATAGCCCCGGGTATTTGACTTAGTATCCATCTGGGAGATCTTGTGGCCCAGAGAACGCGAATGTGAAGATTCAGTTCCATCGAATCGACACAAAT
>QUFP01000113.1 GCA_003478935.1 Firmicutes bacterium AF25-13AC | reverse complement strand
AGGAAAAGCGTAACTCTGGACTAAATCGCGGTTCCAATGCATCCCAATGTGAGAAATCCTGACGGCTGCAACGGAATCCTCGTCCGACCCGTCGGGCGGGGTTGTTCAAGTTGATGCAACAGATCGTTTCCTTGATAAAT
The DNA here is from genome assembly GCA_003478935.1 of Firmicutes bacterium AF25-13AC. Lineage (GTDB taxonomy): Bacteria > Bacillota > Clostridia > Lachnospirales > Lachnospiraceae > Anthropogastromicrobium > Anthropogastromicrobium aceti. The sequence continues at coordinate 819 of QUFP01000113.1, read as the reverse complement.
TAGCAGGAGTTGATGATCCTGAGAAGAAGAGAAAAATTATTGGCGGAGAATTTATTGAAGTATTTGCTGAAGAGGCAAGAAAGCTTGACGGAATTGAATTCTTAGCACAGGGTACAATTTGGCCGGATATCCTTGAGTCAGAAGAAGGCATTAAGGCACATCACAATGCAGGCGGACTTCCGGAAGATATGGATTTTGAGCTTGTAGAGCCGGTCAGAATCCTTTTCAAGGATGAGGTTCGTGTTGTTGGTGATGAACTTGGTCTGCCTCACGATATGGTTTATCGTCAGCCATTCCCAGGACCAGGACTTGGTGTTCGTTGTCCGGGAGCTATTACACGTGATCGTCTTGAAGCAGTGCGCGAGTCAGATGCAATTCTTCGTGAGGAGTTTGACAAGAATGGACTTGTAGGAAAGATCTGGCAGTATTTCACCGTTGTTCTGGAATTTAGATCAACAGGAATTAAAAACGGAAAGCGTGCTTTCGAGTGGTGCTGTATTGTACGTGCAGTATGTTCAACTGACGTTATGACAGCAACAGCTGCTGAGATTCCACACGAAGTGATGGTTCATATTACAGATCGTATCACACATGAAGTTGCAGGAATCAATCGTGTTCTGTATGATTTTACACCAAAGCCTACAGGAACAGTCGAATTTGAATAAGATTAAAAGAATTCATTTATGAACATTACCCCCCAGTGCGGCAACTGATATGCTACCCTCATATAGGACAATGAAATATAAAAGTCCTATATGGGGGTATTTTCATGTTCAGAAAGAGTAAGATAGAACCAGTAGAAAAAGTAAAAATAGTCGA
>QUFP01000112.1 GCA_003478935.1 Firmicutes bacterium AF25-13AC | reverse complement strand
CACTTCGGTATTGGAAGTGTAGGCGATTGTCTGCGTTCCGATATCACATCCAATATTTCCTTTTCCATAGTAATGTCTTGGTGTGCTGTCTTTTCTTCTTTTTGAGATTGCTTTTCCTTCAACTGTTATATGTACATAGACGCGAAGCCGTCCGCGAATCTTTTTACAGACGAGGGAAGCAAAACACGGTCTGTAGGTATCCATAATAATTCCTTTTGACATCTGATCCACCGCATGAGCATCCTGTATTTCTGATTCTTCTAAATAGGCAAGAATTGCTTTTTCTTCATCCCAAAGCCACAAATCCTTTGCTTTATATTTACAGGGAATTGTAACTTTTCCGTACTTCACAATCAGTCCTGACTGAGAAGAATCAATGACAAGCCCGCGTGTGGATTGTTTTGCCCGAATCTCCGGAAGATCGCCGCGCTTTTTGAAATGTAACTTTCTTCCGCTCGAATACAATATCGTTTCAATTGCAGCCCAAATATCTTCTGCACGGGAAAGAGCAAAAATGCTTTGAAGATGATACGTTTCTTTTAATTCCATCATTTTAGTCCGGCAAAAATCCCATGTCACCTGATAAGACTCTCTCATCCGATTCATTGAATTGGTAAGTTCAGCGCGTTCCTTTTTCAGGTGATTCAGCTTTTGTGTTTCCTCATCTGATAGAACTTCTTTCTTTTCCAGTGCATGGATTGGATCGGCTACTTTTCCATACAGTTTTTGCAAGGCACGATATCTTTTTGTGCGCAAAAGCTGCTCCAAATTTCGTTCCATAATACCGAGGAGTTCATTTCCACATTGGCGCAGATGGTCGGCATCCGAAAAAATGCGTCGCTTTTCATCTTCGCTTATATCAGCTTCAAACACGACAACATGTCGATTTGATTTTTTATGGAACTTACGTAATGCTTTTTGATATTCGTCTGGCTCCTGCTTTTTCCGAATCGCCATAAAACTCCTTTCTTTCC
>QUFP01000111.1 GCA_003478935.1 Firmicutes bacterium AF25-13AC | reverse complement strand
TCAAGATCTTTTATAACACCAATAGTAATATCGCGACTGCCATGATCAGGGACCGTGACAGCGTAAGGATTACCAGCCTTTCGGAACTGGTTGTGTGAACCACGAATCCTAACTAAATACCAACCGTTAGCTTCTAAAATCTTCTTGATTCTGCAAAATGTCATATGCAACCTCCTTATAGGGAAAACAGTTAATGGTTTCAAATTAAACAATTACTCTGTTATAAGCTGCATGTTTTGCTAAATTCAATATAGCATAAGAAAAGATAAAATACAAGATAAAATAAAAAAATTTCAAAAAAGTATTGACAAAGACTGCAATACGTATTATACTGTGAATCACAAAAGAACAATACGTATTGCAATCTTCCCCCCAAAAAAGAGGCAACATATAAGGAGGTAAAGAATGGAAGTTGATAAGGCATTGAAGGTAGTGATTGTATGTGTGGAGTGTGCAGCAAGTGTTGTAGCTATTATTAAAAAGTAAGGAGGCAGAGCAATGATTGAAGTATATGATGTAACCAGAGAGATTAGAGAGAGTTTTGATAAAGAAACAGGCAGTTGGAACATTTAAACACAGTCGCGAAAGCGGATTGAGAAGATCCGCTTTGCGCAGGAAATAAGGAGGAGATTTGTATGAGAGTGAATGTAATGAAGAAGGGCGATTCTATTTTAAATGTAACAGAGAACATGGTAGTAGTAAAGAGACGCAGTGGTGAGGTAGATGTAATTCCATTTTGCAAGGAAGGAAATGTGTGGAGAATTGATCAGGAACATGTAGTAACAATTGGATATGGAAACAATACAGTTGAAGATAGTGTAGCAGATGGTGATGTAACAATTATGACATTTTAAGTAATCAAAGAAAAGGTTAAAGATTTGGAGGATACGAATATGGAAAACAAGAAAGATAAGGCAATGGTAGTTGTAATAAGCGGACTTACAAGTAATCAGGCAGGACAGTTGACAAAAGAATTTACTAAGGCAAAGGACAAATATGCGCC
>QUFP01000110.1 GCA_003478935.1 Firmicutes bacterium AF25-13AC | reverse complement strand
ATACAAAAAAAGATGGTGTGCATAGAAAAACGACCGCACATTTTGTACGGTCGTTCATCAGCACCTCATTTTAGATATTTAACTTGTCTACTTGACAGGGGGCATATCAAAGCAGGGAACGCTTGTCATGTTGGCTTAAATGTTTTTTATCCATGTCCAGTTCATCATCTTCCCAGAAATCCAGCCAACAGTCCCGCATTTTTCTCCATATATTCTTCATATCCGTACCCTCCGATAAGCTACAAGCTAATATCTTATAGTCTAACAGAAGCTATTTAAAACGGCAATCATATTATAGTCTTAAAGAGTACAAAATGATAACTGATAGCTAATATCTAATAGATAGGTGTGGACTATGGAAAAGAACGGATTAGGAAAGCGTATCAACGCAGTAAGGAAAGACTAGGGCTTAACTGCTGACCGTCTTTCGGAAATGTGCAATATCAACGCTACTTATCTCCGGCAGATTGAGGGCGGCGTAAAAATGCCCAGCCTGTCGGTATTCATAGACATTTGCAAGGCTCTGAAAATCTCGCCTGATTATCTTCTACAAGATGAACTGGAAGAAAACGAAATCAGTACCATCCGGGAGATAGAAGCACTCTGGAAAGATATTTCTCCCAGCAAACAGGCACTTGCATTTGCAATGATAAAAGCGGTGTTGGAGCATAAGGAGTAACAGAACAGCCAGCCGGAACCGGCTGGCTGAATCTCTTTCATGGATAAGTTTATCTGTCCGATAAACTGGAATTTGATAAGCTCCTCTAAGAGATTATGTTTCAATTTTCTTCTATGTATTTCACTACTCTATCTATATTTCCGCTTTCATATTCATCATGTGTTAATTTGAAACACTCATCCTTACTAACACTGCTGTAGTCTATATACCTAGCAATATCTTCTGGAATTAAAAACAAGTTTACTCCTTCTCGTTTCAGCGATTGTAAATCTCCGTGATTGACATCAACAATTACTTCCGCTTCCCAATTTTTTGCTTTAATTACAGACTGTAAATTTTCTTTTAATACAGTACTTCT
>QUFP01000011.1 GCA_003478935.1 Firmicutes bacterium AF25-13AC | reverse complement strand
TAAATTCTTTTTAATTTTGTAAATTATTATATGCTTTCGCATATTTTTTATTCAAAATCATAGTTTTTTCATTCATACTATGATATAATGTCACTATGTATTATTAAACAATCCAAAGGAGACAAATTATGCGTATAAGTTATAATAAACTATGGAAGTTGCTGATTGATGAAAATATGAATAAACATGATCTCGCACAAAAAAGTGGCGTAAGTGCTGCTTCCATTGCAAAATTAAGCAAGGGCGCAAATATCACAACTGACGTTCTACTTAAAATATGCGAGTCGTTAGACTGTACCCTGGAAGACATCATGGAAACAGTAAAAGATTAAAGGGCTCTGAAGGGAGATTTACCTGTGGAAATATTTAACAACACCACGAGGTCGTAAAAGATGACCTTGTGAAAACGATAAAACGCGGTGATCGTATTTCTATTGCAGCAGCCTGTTTTTCCATCTATGCCTATCAGGAATTAAAAAAGCAGTTGGAATCCTGCGAAGAACTACGCTTTATATTCACCTCTCCTACCTTCGTGGCGGAGAAAACACCGAAAGAACGTAGAGAATTTTATATCCCGCGTCTTCAGCGAGAAAAAAGTTTATATGGCACTGAATTTGAAGTACGCCTGCGAAACGAACTAAAACAAAAAGCCGTAGCCAAAGAATGTGCAGATTGGATGCGCCGTAAGGTATGCTTTAAAACTAACACTACCCGTGAAGGCATGAATAACTTCCTTATAGTAGATGGCGATGAGGATACCTATACCTATATGCCAATGAATACATTCACAACCGTTGACCTTGGCTGTGAGCGCGGCAATAATCTGACAAACATGATTACACGTATGGAGAATCCAGCAAGCAAAGAATTTCTCCATATGTTTAATTCCGTCTGGAATGATGAAGAAAAACTCACAAATGTTACCGAAGAAGTTATTGATATGATTTCTTCTGTATACCAGGAAAATTCACCAGAATTGATTTATTTCATGTCTCTGTACAATATCTTCAGTGAGTTCTTAGAAGATATTTCAGAAGACGTACTGCCAAACGAAGCTACCGGTTTTAAGGATAGCGTAATCTGGAATAAACTGTTCAACTTCCAGAAAGATGCTGCTCTCGCGATTATCAATAAATTGGAACAATACAACGGCTGCATCCTTGCAGACAGCGTTGGTCTTGGCAAAACGTTTACAGCTCTTGCCGTCATAAAATATTACGAAGGCCGCAACAAAAATGTTCTCGTGCTTTGTCCGAAAAAGCTCTCTGAGAACTGGATGACCTACCGTGGCAATCTGATTAATAATCCGCTAGCCGCAGACAGACTCCGTTATGACATTCTGTACCATACAGACCTCTCTCGTGACAGCGGAAACACTGTCATTGGACTGCCGATTGATCGAATTAACTGGGAAAATTATGACCTTGTCGTCATTGATGAAAGCCATAACTTCCGTAATGGCAATGGCACCAATAGTAAAGGTGGCGAAAAAGAGAATCGCTACATGCGACTGATGAACAGAGTCATCAAACCAGGTGTCAAGACAAAGGTACTTATGCTCTCCGCCACACCAGTAAATAACCGTTTCTATGATCTTCGTAATCAGCTGGCCCTTGCCTATGAAGGCGATCCATCTGAATTTAACGAAAAGCTGAACATCAAATCGGATATTGATACGATTTTCCGACAGGCGCAGAAAGTATATAACGCGTGGTGCAAACTACCTGAGAAAGAGCGCACTACAGCCACTCTTCTCTCCCAGCTTGATTTTGATTTCTTTGAAGTACTGGATAGTGTAACCATTGCACGTTCCAGAAAGCATATACAAACCTATTATGATGTTGCTGACATTGGAAACTTTCCAAAGAGAAATAAGCCAATCTCTCTTCGTCCGAAACTGACAACACGGCCAAATGCTATCAACTATAAAGAAGTATATGAACTGCTATCGAAGTTGCACCTGACCATTTATACGCCAACTGCATTCATTCAGCCAAGCAAGCTGCAGAAATATCTGAGTGAAGATGAAACTGAGAAATTCCGTAGTGGCCGTGAACTTGGTATCCAGCGGTTGATGAGCATAAATCTGTTAAAACGTATGGAAAGCTCTGTACATTCTTTCCTGCTGACTGTAAAGCGTATCTACGACTATTTGAATGATACCTCGCATGTAATTGATGATTTCATCGCTACTGGTGCTAACAACCTGAACGAAATGCCTGACCTGTCCGATGAAGCAGATGAATTCGACTACGATGATCAAAACACGGATTTCTTCAATGTTGGCAAAAAAGTCAAAATTGACCTGCGTGATATGGACTATATTTCATGGAAACGTGAAATAGATGAGGATATTGATAACCTGCTGCTACTGATTCTGATGATTGAAGACATCACCCCAAAGTATGACTTCAAACTAAATGAGTTGATTCGCATTATCCGTGAAAAAGCTGCAGCGCCGATCAATACGGGCAATAAGAAGATATTAATTTTCACTGCCTTCTCAGATACCGCTGAATATCTCTACGAAAATATCAGTGGCATGGCGTTAAAGGAATTAGGACTGCACACTGCCCTTGTCACTGGATCGGTTGACGGTAAAACAACCATCCCGAAATTCAAACCTGATATGAATCATGTACTTGCTTGCTTCTCTCCTAAGTCAAAGGACAGAGATGTGCTGTATCCTAAGGACAAAACAGATATTGATATTCTCATTGCTACAGACTGTATTTCAGAAGGTCAGAACCTGCAGGACTGCGATTATTGCGTAAACTACGATATCCACTGGAACCCAGTGCGTATCATTCAGCGCTTCGGACGAATTGATCGTATCGGCAGTAAGAATGCTGTGATACAGCTTGTGAACTTCTGGCCTGATTTGGATCTCGACGAATACATCAACCTTAAATCCAGAGTTGAAACGCGAATGCGTATTTCCGTCATGACTTCTACTGGTGATGATGATCTTATCAACCAGGAAGAAAAAGGCGACCTTGAATATCGTCGCAGCCAACTCAAGAAGCTGCAAGAAGAAGTCGTTGATCTGGAAGACATGACAAACGGTATCTCCATCATGGACCTGGGCCTGAATGAGTTCCGTATGGATCTGCTCTCCTACATGAAAACGCATAAAGATATTGACCACACGCCTTTTGGTATCCATGCGGTCGTCAAGGGTGACAAGCCTGGCGTTATCTTTGTTCTAAAGAATGTAAATGAGCACATCAATATTGAAAATCAGAATCGTCTGCACCCATTCTATCTGGTCTATGTCGGCATGGATGGAAAAGTGATTACCAATCATCTGCAGCCGAAGGATACACTGGATATGATGCGGCACCTGGCGCAAGGAAAAACAGATCCAGATATGAATCTTTGCGAACAGTTCAATAAGGCCACAGACAATGGCAAGGATATGGGAAAAATCTCTCAGCTACTGGAAGATGCCATCATGACCATCATCGATGCAAAAGATGAAAGTGATATTGATAGCTTCTTTGGTGGAGGGCAGACCACTTTCCTGTCCGGCGGATTTTCTGGCCTGGATGACTTCGAACTAATATGTTTTATGGTGGTGATAAAATGATTGAGTTCCCTGCTGCTACGGCAGTACACAGACGTTTGCCAAAGGAGGCATTTTATAAGCACTTACCGCTGACAAAAATACTGAAAGAAAAATTTGTATCCGACGTAGACCGAATCATGGTTGAAAACAGTTTTACCAAAGAAAACCTAAATCTGGCGTCGGACGCAGAAATAAAAGAGATCATGCTATTATCCATTTCCCTGAAGAACCAGGAATTTGATGGTAAAGTCATTGAAGCAATCGCCCGGCAAAATCCACATAAGCTGGTATTTCTACTGAGCTTTGAAAATCAGCAGCAGCTGGCCGTTTATCGCAATAAACTCTACCGCACCGTATGGATGGATCATGATGAAATAGCATTAAAGTTACAAGGCTATTCTTTAGATGAAATATGGGATTCTTTCATAGAGCAGATTGCCCTATACGAAGAACGCGCTGAAAAAACAGCTGATCTTTCCATAGAGGAACGCCTTGAAATACAAGATCAGATACTAAAATTAGAAAAACAAATCGATAAAACAGAAAACGCGATGTGGAAGGAACAGCAGCCAAAGAAAAAATTCGAATTACATACGCGTCTACGTGAATATCAAAAAAAGCTGGAGGATTTGAAACATGGAAAATCTTAAGATGCATACGCCAGATTTGGCAGGTAAAAACTTTAAGAAACTCGCTGCACTATTTCCGAATGCAGTGACGGAAACCATAACCGGTTATAAAGCAAATGGTGAGCCTATTATTGAACGCGCTATTGACGCAGATGTACTGCGTCAGGAAATCTCTGCCACTGTGGTAGAAGGTCCACAAGAACGTTACCAGTTTACATGGCCAGATAAGAAGAAGTCGGTTGTGTTGGCGAATCAGCCTATAGCAAAGACACTACGCCTTGACCGAGAAAAATCGGTCGGTAAAGACGGAACTCTAGGCAGCATCGACACGGAAAATATCTATATCGAAGGCGATAACCTGGATGCGCTGAAACTGTTGCAGGAGACTTACCTTGGTAAAGTAAAGATGATTTATATCGATCCGCCTTATAACACAGGTAATGACTTCATTTATGAGGATGATTTCTCCCAAAATGCTGATGACTATCTCGGAAATAGTGGTCAGTTCGATGAAGAAGGAAATCGTCTGGTCCAGAATACAGAAAGCAATGGTCGCTTCCATACAGACTGGTTAAATATGCTTTATCCTAGATTAAGACTTGCAAAAGACCTTCTCTCCAATGATGGCGTTGTGTTTATAAGTATTGATAATTGCGAATTTGAGAATTTAACAAAAATCTGTAATGAAGTATTCGGTGCAGGTAACTTTGTGGACTGCATTACTTGGAATACAAGAGTTCCAAAGAACGATAATAAAGGTTTAGGAAATATTCATCAATATGTCTTGGTCTATGTAAAGGATAAAACAATTAACAGACAGTTTACCATGCAGAAAGATGGCTTAGATGATGTTTTTGATCTGTTAGATAAGCTCAAGAAAAAGAATGTTCCTATTCCTGAAGCCGAAGATGAATTAAAAAAGTTATATAAGAAGAAAGGATATGACCGAGGTATAACTTTATACAATTCATTAGATGAAAATTATCAACCATGGGGGAAAATTAATATGAGTTGGCCAAATAGTGATACATTTGGGCCGACATATGATGTTATCCATCCAGCAACTCATAAGCCGACAAAAAAACCAGATCGAGGATGGCGATGGAATAAAGAAACCTTTGACAGTCATCTTGATTATGCACACACAATTAAAAGATATGACGGAAGCTATGTATGTGGAGATATTTGGTTTGCAAAAGATGAAAATACTCAGCCAAGTTCTATAAAATATCTCCGAGATGTGGCAAAAATGCTTCTTCGCACAGTAATCAGCTTAAAAAGTGATGGAGGGGTTGAATTAGAAGATTTATTTGGTGGAAAAAGTTATTTTTCAAATCCAAAACCCACTTCTTTAATTGAACTACTTATAGATTCAATTGATGAACACAACGCTATTTTTATAGATTTCTTTTCTGGATCTGCAACAACTGCCCATGCCATAATGCACTTAAATGCGCTCGATGGTGGACATAGGCAATATATTATGGTACAGCTGCCTGAACAGACCGATGCAAAGAGTGAAGCCAACAAGGCAGGCTACAAGACAATTTGCGAAATTGGCAAGGAACGTATCCGTCGTGCTGGAAAGAAAATTAAGGAAGAAAGTCCGCTTACCACTACTGATCTTGATATCGGCTTCCGCGTTTTCAAAGTGGACAGCAGCAATATGGAAGATGTCTACTACCGCCCTGCCGATTATAACCAGGGACAAATGGAACTGTTCGCGGACAATATCAAGCCGGATCGTACACCAGAAGATCTGCTCTTCCAGGTTATGCTTGACCTTGGTATTCTGCTTTCCTCTGACATTCAAGAAACAGAAATTGCTGGCAAGAAGGTGTTCTCTGTAGCTGATGGCTATCTCATTGCCTGCTTTGATAAGGATGTTACAGAAGAAACAGTCAAGGCAATTGCACAGAAGCAGCCGGTCTATGCAGTATTCCGTGACAGCAGTATGGCAAGTGACAGCGTAGCCACAAACTTTGAGCAGATCTTTGAAACCTATAGTCCGAGAACGCAAAGGAAGGTACTGTAATGGCTGAGATGAAATTCAAATTTACTATACAGCCTTACCAGACCGAGGCTGTTGACAGCGTGGTGGGTGTATTTGCCAGTCAACCTTTCAACGACCACTTCACCTACCGTCGCGATGTTGAAATCAGGCGAGATGTGACAAATTGGATGCTTTCTGATGAAGAACTGTACATGGCTTTGCCAATGCCAAGGTGCAGCTGGATTCCGGTCAGCTTTTGGAAAATATCCGTCGCATCCAAACACGCAATAACATCAAGCTCTCCGATTCTCTGAAATCCGGAGGACTTGGTGTATGCTCTCTTGATGTTGAAATGGAAACCGGAACTGGAAAAACCTATGTCTATATTAAGACTATATTTGAACTAAACAAACAATACGGTTGGAGCAAATTCATCGTTGTTGTTCCAAGCATTGCTATCCGCGAAGGTGTCAAAAAAAGTTTTGAAATGATGAAAGATCATTTTCGGGAATGCTACGGAAAACAAGCACGCCAATTTGTCTATGACTCCAAGAGTTAGATAAAATTGATCAATTTAGCCAAAGCGCAGATATTAATGTCATGATCATCAATATTCAGGCATTCAATGCCCGTGGTAAAGATGCAAGACGTATCCGTACAGAACTGGATGATTTCGGAAGCCGCAGGCCAATCGACGTAATCAAGGCAAACCGCCCTATCGTTATCTTGGATGAGCCGCAGAAAATGGGCGGCACGGCCACACAGGAAAGCCTAAAAGAGTTTAACCCACTGTTCTGCCTGAACTACTCTGCCACCCACAAACAACACCACGACCTTGTCTATGTATTGGATGCTTTGGATGCGTACAATAACAAGCTGGTAAAGAAGATTGAAGTAAAAGGCTTTGATATCAAAAATCTGCGCGGTACGGACAGCTACCTCTTTTTGGAAAACATCGTCATAAGTCCAAAGAAACCGCCTATGGCACGCATTGAATTCGAGGTCGGTTACAACAAATCCATTAACCGTGAGACCAGAGTTCTCGGTGTAGATGATGACCTATTCTCCCTCTCCAAAAACATGGAGCAATATCGTAGCTATCGCATCAGTGAGATTGATCCGATTCATGGTACTGTAACTTTCACTAATGGAGAAGTCATCCATGCTGGTGAAGTCATCGGTGATGTTTCGGAAGCAGACCTGAGACGCGTACAGATTCGTGAAACCATTCGCTCTCACTTTGAAAAGGAAAAGGAACTGTATTCTAAGGGTATTAAGACCTTGTCCCTGTTCTTTATTGATGAGGTTGCTAAATACCGTAAATACGACGAAGACGGCAATGAAATCAACTCGGAATACGGTGATATCTTCGAGCAGGAATATACCGACATTCTGAATGAATACCTGACACTGTTTAACACGCCATATGAGCAATATCTACGCTCCATCGATGTTCATAGCACGCATGCCGGTTACTTCAGCATCGACAAGAAAGGACATAAGATAGATAGTTCTCTGAAACGTGGCAGTGATGAAAGTGACGATATTTCTGCATACGATTTGATTTTGAAGGACAAGGAGCGTCTTCTTTCCTTTGAGAATCCGGTACGCTTCATCTTCTCTCACTCCGCTCTTCGCGAAGGATGGGATAATCCAAATGTGTTCCAGATTTGTACCTTAAAGCATGGTGGCAGCTCGCCTACACAGAAGCGTCAGGAAGTTGGCCGTGGTCTTCGCCTTTGCGTAAATCAGAACGGCGAGCGCCAGGACTACGATACACTTGGCAGCCAGGTACAGAAAATTAATCAGCTCACAGTAATTGCTTCTGATGGGTATAAAGATTTTGTGGAAGATCTCCAGAAAGGAATCCGTGAAGACCTTTATGATCGCCCAACCAAAGCAACTGCAGAATACTTCATCGGTAAATCCATCAATATCGGTGGCAGCGATGTTACAGTATCCGATAAGCAGGGCCGCGATATTTATCGTTACCTGATCAAAAACGACTACATCGATGACGATGATCATGTAACCGACAAGTATCGTGCAGATCTCGCCAATGATGCTCTTGCCCCGGTTCCTGAAAGCTGTAAAGAAATTACAGATGGTGTACATGCCCTAATTCAGAGCATCTTCGATGAGCACGCACTTGATGATATGATTTCCAACGGTCATGAGACGAAGATTCAAGAAAATGCGCTGAATGATAACTTCTACAAGAAGGAGTTCCAGACCCTCTGGAATTATATTAACCACAAATATGCTTACACCGTAGAATTTGACAGTGATGAACTGATTCGAAAGGCCATTGCACATATTGACGATAAGATGTTCGTGGCAAAACTGCAGTATACCGTTACCACCGGTCAGCAGAAGGATGATATGAATTCCGATGCACTGAAAAACGTAGCCAGCTTCATAACAGAAAAAAGTAAGACTTATACCTTGGAGCGTGCAGAAGGCAGTGCTGTAAAATATGACCTTGTCGGTAAAATTGCAGAAGGTGCAAAATTAACGCGTCGTTCTGCTGCAAAGATTCTAGCTGGTATCCAGCCATACACCTTTGCCATGTTTAAAAACAACCCAGAGGAATTTATTACAAAGGCCATCCGACTGATCAACGAACAGAAAGCAACCTTGATCGTAGAGCAAATCACCTACAATCAGACCGATGGAACCTATGACAGCTCCATCTTTACAGCTGAAAAGAACACGGATTTTTCCAAGGCATACCATGCAAAGAAAAACGTGCAGGATTATGTATTTACAGACGGATACGCGAAAAACGGCCAGAGTATTGAACGCCAATTCGCTGAAAGCATGGATTTAGCCGATGAGGTATGCGTCTACGCTAAACTACCGAAGGGATTCTCTATTCCAACCCCTGTCGGCAACTACTCTCCTGACTGGGCGATTGCTTTCAATAAAGGAACGGTTAAGCATATCTTCTTTGTTGCTGAAACCAAGGGTACAATGGATTCATTAAATCTAAAGCCTATTGAGCAGGCAAAAATTGCTTGTGCAAAAAAACTATTCAGTAATCTTTCTTCTGCTGATGTTGTTTATCATGAAGTAAATAGCTATCAGCACCTGCTGGATATTATGGACAAGCTCTAAAATCTCATAAAAAACAATGCACACCCGCATAACGAAATATCCCGTTCATCGTTACAGATAGATAAATCGTTATGAAGGTGTGCATTGTTAACGTTCTGTGCTCACTCACAGGTGCTACCACTCACGGGCGTTTCAACTCTCTGGCAAAAAAATTAGACCTCTGCATTAAGAGAACATCCATCTTTAAATGCACGCAATGCCAGTTTTTTATGAAGTTCTGGAGAAATCCGAACGTTAAATGTTCCTTTATACTCCCGTTCTGGATCTTTCCCAACTTCTTTGCAAAACTCAAGGTAATCATCCACAGCTGCATGAAATTCTAATTCAATATTTAAAATATCACTTGCCTCAAAATCAATATAGTCATTGATTCCCTCAATTTTTCCCCTTAATGTCTTAGACTCTGCATCAAACTCAATTTTTGTATGATATCCTTTATATTCCATTATATTTCCCATCATAATTCACCTATTTCCTCCAAATGAGCTGCCAAATCTCTTATGACGCCAGGACTCACAACATCGCCTGGATATAGAAAACCTCCTGTTGTAACTATTTTCTAGTTGCATTTTAACATATTAATCGTTTTTTTCAATAGTTTTCTTCAAAGAAGCGGCCCCTGCTCCCGCAGCTGCCGCTTCTTACTTTCTTATATTGCCTGCCTTATTTATTTCATCCTCCCTATTATCTGTCCTCCATTCTCTTTCAGCCACTTGACCTGCTTTTTATAGTCAGGAAGTACCTTCTCTACCTCTGCCCAAAATGCCCCTGATGATTCATTTCTTTTCGATGACACAGCTCATGCACGATAACATAGTCAATCACTTCTGGTGGTGTCAGCATTAGCAAGCAATTAAAATTAAGATTTCCTTTGCTGCTGCAGCTTCCCCATCTTGTCTTTTGATTGCGAATTGTTATTTTTCCATATGTAACACCGATATGCTTTGCGAAATAGCTTACTCGCTTCGGAATGTGCTGCAAGGCTTTGTCTGCAAGTTTTTTAATCTCCTCATTTGTCAAATACTCACTTTCCACAGACTCGCCTTGTATCTCCTTCTTATTTGCTTCCTGCTCTCTGATTTTCTCGATATGCTTTTGTATCCAGCCTTCCTTCTCTCTTAAAATACGCTCAATATCGCTTTGAGGCGCATACATTGGTGCTCGCACTGTCACTGATAAATCTGGATTAATCTGGATTGCCAGCGTCTTTCTATTTGAGCGTATTATTTTAACATTCATGGCGAATCTCCTGTTTTTATGCGGTAATTATTTAGACCTCTCACAAAACACAATTTTGCATGGCTCCGAATAGTTACCATTATACAAGAAAGGCGCTTCAATTTCCAGATCAAATCACTTCTTTCTCCCCCTCTTCTTATAGTCCTCGTCTATCCGTTTCTTCCAGTCTGACTTTAACGGTGCACTGCATCTTACAGAACAAATTGCATCACTGACTACTTCGTAGTTTAATGCAGTTCCCTCGCTGTCGCAGTTATAGTTGACTGCACGGTCTGCTCCTATGCCAAAATGACTTGCTGTTTCTACTGCATCGATATTTGCTCCAAGGAAAAGAAATTCCCAACCATACTTTACCTTCTGGCGCTCGATCATCTTCTTGACTTTTTCGCTACTGTAATACCGGCTGGCATTTTCCATTCCGTCTGTCGTGATTACAAACATGGTGTGCTCTGGTACATCTTCTTGGCGTGCATACTTGTGGACATTTCCAATATGATGAATTGCTCCGCCAATTGCATCTAGTAAAGCTGTTGTTCCTCGTACCGTATAGTCGTGTTCTGTCATTGGCTGAATATCCTTCACATTTACGCGATCATGCAAGACCTCGCTCACATTGTCAAATAAAACCGTTGAGATCAATGCTTCGCCCTCTGCCTGTTTCTGCTTTCTAATCATTGAATTAAATCCGCCAATGGTATCGCTCTCTAATCCACTCATGGAACCGCTGCGGTCGATAATAAAAACAAGTTCTGTCAAATCCTTTCTCATGTGCCTATCCTCCCAATTATCTCGCCACTTAGGCGTATTTTAATTACCATCTAAAAATGGCTGCTTGGTTTTTTACCTCACAGCCACATGATAACATTTTCTTTTATTGGAATGGTCGCATGAGAAGCGACATTTTCAAATTTGATATTACTACTTAATATATTTAGTATCCTCCAATGAGGCTCTGGTCAAAGGCAAACAATGCCTCATTAATCTCATAGACATTATAATTGCCCTGTTCAACAAAATACTCTACAATAATGTCGAATTTGCTTGAATGAGAAAGCGCAAAACCTGCTTTTTGAAGCATGTCCTGCATCTCTGAAAGCGGCAATTCCAGCGCTAATGCAAATGCTAGAACTGTTGTCTTGGATGGCTTATAGAACTTATCGGAGCGAATCTTAGAAAACAATTTTCGATCAATGTTTGCTTTCTTATAGCACTGAGCGTCTGTCATTCCACTCTCATCGATCTTTCGCAGAAGCATTTGCGAAAAGCTCTCATCAAGCTGCTTCAACGCTTCCTCTAATGTTTTCTTTTTTCCAGGATATACTGCCTTTAGAAAAACGTCTTCCTCTCTAGTTATCTCTTCCTCAGTCGCAAGATACCTTGCCTCTTCCGCTACCAGATCAACATGTTCTTCTACATAGCGATCATCTATATAAGAAGCAATATCATCAAATAGTTTTTCGCTGATCTGATACGAATTACGATCAAAAATGACAAGATATACTTGAAGCTCTTGTTCCATCAAAAAGTCTTGAATCGTATCTACAGCCACTTTTAATGCCTGATCTTTGGGGTAACCGTATATTCCAGACGAAATCAATGGAAACGCAACAGATTCGCACTCGTATTTTCTTGCAAGTTCCAGTGATGTGCGATAGCAGGATTCCAAAAGTTTCTTTTCATGATATTTTCCGCCCTGCCAGCGCGGACCAACAGCATGGATCACATACTTGCAAGGAAGCTTATATCCTCTTGTGATTTTTGCACTTCCTGTTTCGCACCCATTCAATGTTTTGCATTCTGCAAGAAGCTCTGGGCCTGCTACCCTATGAATGCAGCCATCTACACCACCTCCGCCAAGCAGAGAACTGTTTGCAGCATTAACGATTGCATCTACTTTTAATTTTGTGATATCGTTACGAATAATTTGTAATGGCATACTGCACCCCCTCTCTATTACTTTTCCAATATTTCTTAATACAGCCCTTACAGCCTAATCACCTTACTCCAGGCCTTTCTTCCCTGTTCGTCTGTTACCTCTGCACGTATAAATTTCTCCCATGGCTGTACATGGCATACTGCCTTTATCAGTCCTGTTCCTCTATGACCACGCTCTGGTGCCCATACGGCATTTGAAAAGAAAGAAATGCGGCTGACTGGTGAGCATAGTACTGTTATCTCATCGCCATTTCTTCTAATATGAATCTCTGGTCCCTGCGTTGCGTAAAACTTTTCTTCTTTAATTGCCTGTAGTAGCGCCTCATCTGAATCTGTAATCTTGGCTTCAAGCATAATCCATGCCTTCGTATCGTCACAGCCGTTATACATATGCGTATCGTCATCTGCAACCAATGGATAAAATAAGCCCTGGCACGCTGCTGTATCAACAAAATCACCGGAATATGGACGTGAGGACTCACCCTCATCAGATACAGAGTTGAAAATTTCAGTAGCGTCCACACCATTAAGTGCCGCTGCCTGCTGCGCTGTATTTAATGACCATGCTGGATGCGCCAATATGGCAATTCCGCTACAGCGGTGAACCTCGTCAATAATCTTTTGTGGTCCTGCCTCCTGTGTCAGATTTGGCTTTTTGCTGCATCCTATACCAAGAATATGGTATACGCCAGTGCTGGCATCGCCTCCGCCAATATTATACTCAGCTCCTGATAAAATACGCAGACCACCAATCTCTCCACTATCACGATGAATCCAATGATCTGTAATCGCAACTACATCATATCCTGCTTTTTTATAAATTTCTGCCGCTTCTTCTGGTGTTTTTGAGCCATCAGAAAGTGTCGTGTGCATATGTAGATTTACTTTAAGGCGGCTTATGCCGAACATGTCTTTTTCCATAATCGTTTCTCCAATCTTGTTTTTCTTGTCCTATTTTACCACTTTTTTTGCTTTCTGTACAATCGTATTGCAAAATTCATGACAAATAAAAAATAGCGCCAAGCTACCCAGCGCTATTTTTTTATTTATGATGTTGGGGTCAAAAGGTATTTTGCCCCCAACTGATATCCACGAATTGCTCCGTTGCTATGCAACTTTCGCAATTCTAAAAACATTCGGATTCGCTGATTTTCCTTGAAAATCGCTGCATCCTCATGTTTTTGCGTGTCCCAAGCTCAAAAACCTAATCGTGCAAGCACAAACGGCTTTTGGAGCTTTTGACCCTGGTATCATATTTATTCTGTAATTTTATTAAAGAAACATGAATATGATCCCGTATGACATGCTGCTCCTTTTTGTGCTACTTTTGCTAAAAGCGTATCCTTATCACAATCTGCATAAAGAGATTTCACATATTGAAAATGACCGCTTGTTTCGCCTTTTAGCCATCTGCTGTTGCGGCTGCGGCTATAATAGCACATAGTTCCTGTTGCGGCTGTCTCAAGATATGCTGCTTCATTCATGTAGGCTAACATTAGTACCTGACCTGTTTTATAATCTTGTACTATGCACGGAACAAGTCCTGATGCATCCTTTTTTAGCTCGTCCCATGAAATCTCTGCCTGAAATGGAACTGCCACAAATTCGTTCTCGTTTATAATTTCACCTGCCATTAGCTTTACCATCCTTCCTTACAGACTTCCCTTTGTTGAAAGTACATCTGTAATGCGCGGATCTTCAATTGTTGCTTTGTCAAGTGCCTTTGCAAAGCTTTGAACATGCCTTCTATGATATGGTGGCTGTTCTCGCCTGCCAATTGACGAATATGCAAATTCATTGATGCCGAATATGAAATAGCATAGAAAAATTCTTTTGCCATCTCCGTATCAAATCCTCCCACGCGCTCTGATGAAATTGATGCTTCATAGCCCAGATATGGTCTGCCTGATAAATCAATTGCGCAGAGAATAAGTGCTTCATCCATAGGAAGAATGCAGTCTCCATAGCGGCAAATAGACTTTTTGTCGCCTACTGCCTGTGCTATCGCCTGACCAAGCACAATGCCGACATCCTCTATCGTATGGTGGCAATCGACCTCAAGATCACCAGTTGCCTTTACTGTCAAATCAAACAGACCATGACGTGCAAAGCTGTTTAGCATATGATCAAAGAAGCCAATTCCTGTAGAAATATCTGCCTTTCCGCTGCCATCCAAATTTATGGTCAGAGTAATTTGTGTTTCCTTTGTATTTCTTGTAATAGTACCGATTCGCTGCTGCATAGTTTCCTCTCCTTTTGATACCCGATTACTCTTTGTCGTCTTCAAAACGAACACGGATGGAATTAGCATGCGCTGTCAGGTATTCGCTTTCTGCAAACTGAATAATATCCCTGCTGACTGGCTTTAATGCCTTCTTGGAGTAATAAATAATACTTGATTTCTTTACATAAGCATCTACGCCAAGCGGTGAGAAAAACTTTGCCGTTCCGTTTGTCGGAAGAACATGGTTTGGTCCTGCAAAGTAGTCGCCAAGCGGCTCACTGCTGTACTCTCCCATAAAAATCGCACCGGCATTTCGTACCTGTGTCATCGTCTCAAATGGATTTATTGTCTGAATTTCAAGATGCTCTGGTGCAATTTCATTTACTACATCTACTGCATCGTCCATAGAATCTGCTACAAGAATATAACCATAATTATCAATGGACTTTTGCAGAATCTCTTTTCTGGATAATCCTGCGATAAATTCTTCTGTAAGCTTTGATACTTTCTCGGCAAGCTCCATGCTAGTTGTCACAAGAATAGCGCAGGCGAGCTCGTCATGCTCTGCCTGTGACAAAAGATCTGCTGCAACGAACTTTGCATTTGCACTCTCATCTGCAAGAACCATGATCTCACTAGGTCCGGCAATGCTGTCGATACTGACATGACCATATACAGCCTTCTTCGCAAGCGCAACGTAAATATTTCCAGGACCTGCAATCTTATTTACCTTCGGAATGGACTCAGTACCAAATGCAAGTGCGGCAATTGCCTGCGCACCACCAACCTTATAAACTTCTGTTGCACCTGCAATGTGAGCTGCTGCCAGAGTGACTGGATTAACCTTTCCGTCTTTGCCAGGAGGTGTCACCATAACAATACGATTTACTCCTGCTACCTCTGCCGGAATGATATTCATTAAAACAGAAGACGGATATGCAGCCTTTCCGCCCGGAACATAAAGACCGGCACTGTCTAGCGGTGTAACTCTCTGACCAAGAATCGTGCCGTCTGGTGTCGTGTCAAACCATGAGAGCTGCTTTTGCTTTTCATGGAATGCGCGGATATTCTTCATAGATTTTACCATTACTTCCATCAGCTTTGGATCGACCTGTTTAAGTGCCTCGTCAATCTCTTCTTTTGTCACTCTAATGGTGTCCTTTGTCACTTTAACCTTGTCAAACTTCTCGGTATATTCAAACAACGCTTCATCACCGCGCGCCTTCACATCATCTACAATTGCCTGTACAGTATCGGCATATTGTCCGTAGTTGTTCGGATCTCTCTTTAACAGATCTGCTAACAAATTTTCCTTTGATTCCTTGCTAAGCTTAACGATTCTCATGTATGCTCCATCCTCTCTGTCTGCTATTTTCTTTTTTCAATCGCAGTCTTAAAACCGGCTAAGATCTTATTGATTCGCTCGTTTTCCATCTTCATACTAACCTGGTTTACAACCACACGGGCTGACAGCGGGCAAATCTCCTCTAATACCTCTAGTCCGTTTTCCTTAAGCGTCGTTCCTGTCTCAACTATATCTACAATAACCTCAGACAAACCAACGATTGGTGCCAACTCGACTGAACCATTCAGCTTAATAATTTCAACTGTCTGATGCTTCTTATTATAGAAGTAATCCTTCGCGATGACCGGATATTTTGAGGCCACACGAATCAGTTCATGGTGCTTAAGGCGTTCTCTTGCCGATGCAGGGCCAGCCACGCACATACGGCATTTGCCAATGCCAAGATCCATCACCTCATATAGATTTCGTCCTTCTTCAAGGATGGTATCCTTCCCTACTACACCAATATCAGCTGCACCATATTCCACATATGTCGGAACATCAGATGCCTTTGCCAGAAAAAATTTTAATTTTAGCTCTTCATTTACAAAAATCAGCTTACGGCTTGTCTCGTCCTTCATCTCCTCACATGTAATGCCGGCAAGCTCCAGCATCTCCATCGCTTTTTTTGCCAGACGACCCTTTGCAAGCGCAAATGTAATATATCTCATAAAGCGTATTCTCCTTCTTATGCTTCTTCTCCGATCAAATCAGAAAGCAAATGTCGTTTGCGGTCATCTGTAAGTACATTTATAACCTCAACATATTTTCCTTCCTCATCAATATAAAAGATACCACCAATACCGCTTCTCTTCGCATACGCAATGTAGTCATCAATTGTCTTTTCATAAAACTTTTTCATAAGCGTAACTGAGGAATCTGCTCTTAATACATTTGCAAGACGAATGGCAAGATCCTTCTGACTTCTCTCATAAAGAAGAATTGTTCCAAGATAATCAGTGTCAATATCAATCTGCTGTCTTGACATAGCCATCAACAACTCATCTACATAAATACCAAAGCCGATAGATGGTGCGTCCTTTCCGAACTGGGAAAGCAACTTGTCATAACGGCCGCCCGTTGCAATAGGTGTTCCGCTTCCATATGTATATGCCTTGAAAATGATTCCTGTATAATACTGAAATTTGCCAAGCATACCAAGATCAAACGTAATATATTTTTCCAGTCCGTAGGAAGCAAGAATCTTATACAGCTTTTCAAGACGATATATTGCGCTGAGCGCCTTATCATTATCTGTAAGAGATGCTGCCTCATGGATCTGGCTGATGCCTCCAAACAGCTTTGGCATAGAAAGAAGTGCCTGCTTTAACTGTTCAGGAAGCTCTTTTGCCGAAAGCATTTCCTCTACACCAAAATAGTTTTTCTGCTCAATCAGTGTTCTAAGCTCGTCTGTCTCCTGCTCATTAAAGCCTGCTTCTTCTACTAGTCCATTAAAGAAATCAACCTGTCCGATCTCAACCTGAAACTCTGTCAGACCGCTGACCTGAAGAGACTGAATCAGCATAGCAACCATCTCTGCATCTGCATCTGTTGTCGTATCGTTAATCATCTCTGCGCCCATTACGGTAGACTCTTTTAAACTTCCGCGCAAGCTCATGTTGTTGATGAAAATGTTTCCATTATAACAAAGACGCACTGGCATGTCCTCATCCATGAAATATTTTGCCGCACATCTTGCAATTGACGGTGTAATATCAGGCCGAAGCACTAGTGTATTTCCGTCGCGGTCAAAAAATTTAAACATCTGATTTGATGCAACTGAACCTCTGTCTTTATTAAATATATCAAAAAACTCATATGATGGTGTCTGGATGCTGCGATAACCAAAACGGTGGAAAACCGCTCCGATTTTTGCGCTGACAGTTTCCTTCTTCGCGCATTCTTCATTATACAGATCTCTTACACCCTCCGGTGTGTGCAGTAAACTGATTGCCATATTTTCCTCATTTCCTGCAGCTTGTTTACTTTAGTAAGTTAACGTGCTACCATGGTAATTTATGAATGTTAAATACGATTATAGCGAAGCAGCTTGCATTTGTCAAGTCCCATTTCCATTTGACTCATCAGCATGACGCAAAAGATCAAGCTGAAGCTGCTCCAAAAAGTGTAAAAACACGCCATTTTTTATTGGAATCTGCAGTGTCTTATCGATCTCGTCATATGTAAAACTCTTTCTTCCGCCATTTTTGCCGCGGTTCCAGAAATAGACGATATCAGAAAGCGGCACATAATACGCTTCATGACGGTGCGTATAATACAACAGAATAAAAGCAATTCCGTTTTGTTCTTCCATTGCCTGCATAAATTTTACCTGATGCTCATGAATATTCTGCAGCGGAAAGGTATCAACTGCAGATTCCTTCGCATCAAAGCAGATTGGAATGCCCTGAACTGCACCAATATAATCGACTGTACTTTTTTGATCAAAATATGCAAGCGTTATATGACGCGTCTCCTGATCAATATTGATTGGTTTTATTGGAGTCGGAATCTTCTGAATTAGCGCAAGCTTTTTTGTGCTGTACTGCTCAATCGTATAGTTGATCATATCCTCTAATGCCGATCCTCTAAGTCCTCTTGATTTCCATGTTGGCATACGTATTACTCCTTCCAGTCATGGATTTTTGCATACTCCATTGCCTTTAAAAAATCATTTGGAAGAGGTGCCTGAAAGCTTTTTTGGGACAGATATGAAAAATGTCCCTCGCAGACAGGAAATACCATCTCATATGCATGAAGAAGCTGTCTCTTTGTGCCTGCCTTTTTTCTAAACTGCTCATTTATACTGCTGTCACCATATTTTGAATCTCCAATGATTGGGTGATTTATACTTGACAGATGTGCACGAATCTGATGAGAACGTCCTGTCACTAAAAGCACCTTTAAAAGCGTTGCCTGCTTTGTCGCTGCCACTGGCTCATATACAGTCTCAATCGCAAGTGCATCTTTTTTAAGATGCTCTGGAAATTCTTCAAGTGTCTCATGGACCTCTACTTTATTTGTTTTTTCATCCTTATACAGATATCCTTTAAGCTTTTGCTGTCTGGTTACGCAGCCTGCCACTAGCGCCATATAATATTTGTGCAGATCTCTTGTTCTAAACTGTTCTGATAAAAACTGAAGACCTCGTATGGAAAAACCAGCTGCAATTAATCCTGATGTATTCCTGTCTAAACGGTTGCAGACAGAAGGACGGCAAACTAACAGCTGCTCATTTGTTACTTTTTGTGTGGAAAGTGCATAGCCAATGACCTTTTCTACCATGGAAACATCTTTTGGCGATGCTTTCTGCGAAAGTTCTCCCGCTGCTTTATTTATCAGCAATATATCATCATCTTCATATATAATGCTCTTTGGTGAGAGCGATACGTTTTGAGTCTGTGTCTGAATACTGGAAGCTTTTTTTTCATCTGTATTTCCACGGAATTTTTCAATCGTGTCCTCTGCCAAAAACAGCTCAATGCAGTCTCCCGCGCAGAGTTTTTCGCTTCCATCACACTTTTTTTTGTTGCAGGTAATGTTCTTTTTTCTAAGCATCTTATAAAAGAAGCTCTTTGGCGCCTCTGGCATATATCGGCTTAAATATTTGTCTAAGCGCTGGCCTTCTTCTGCCGCCTGAATTTGTAATTGTCTCATATGGCAATTCCTCTCAGCACACCCTCGATTTTAAGAAGCTTTTCATCACAGCTAGCGCGATCCCACTTCTCAAGCTCGCGGATGCGGTTTAAATAATTTTTCCAGTCACGGATAACAAATATATCCGTCTTTAAGTCATTAGCCTTCATAAAGCTCTTTATATACTCAGCTGTCTTTTTTTCTGATACATTCTTATCAGAACAATAGCAGAAGACACCTTTCTCATGAATACACGCATAGTCAAGCAAAAATGACTTATCTGTTTTTGATGTAATGACAAGCTCAGTGTCTAAAATTCCTTTACCTACAATAGATGCCACCTGCTCATACTCCTTATCTGGGCACGGCTGATATTTCCAAAGTGCAATCAAAATCACAAGCTGATTTACCATTGGTATTACTGAAACCATAGCCACAACTGTAAGCAGATTTTTGCGGCTTCCTGTTGTCACAACGCCAATCACCACAAGACCTATGATGCCGATTAAAAGACCAAGTACCTCTCCTAACAGCAGGCGCTTCTTGCGTTTGATATAGCCATGATGACCTTTTTTTATTCGAAACATAACTACTGTGTCCTCCATTATATGAACTCTGTGTAATCTCTCACCCATCCATCGGCAAGCGCAAGCTTTTTCTCGCGAAGCGGCTCTGAAAATTCATCTTCTACTGCAAATACAGTCATCCCTGCCGCCTTTCCTGCCATGATTCCCGCCGGAATATCTTCAAACACAACACAGTCACACGGATTCAAATTAAGAAGCTTCGCTGCTTCTAAATAAACATCTGGTGCTGGTTTCCGGCCTTTACATCACAGCTGGTCACTATAGCTTCAAAATATGATGCTATACCTTGCGATTCTAATACAGCCTGAATCAATTTGCGTGAATTGCTGCTTGCAATGGCAATCTTGCATCCATTTTTATGAAGATAAGAAAGAAATGGTGCTGCACCTGGTTTTAATGCGACCTCATGACAATACTTTTCATATGCCATCTGATTCCAGCAGTCCTTAATTTCGTCAATCGTCTCTTTCAGGCAGAAACGCTTTTTAAAATAGGCAGCTGTCTCTGTAAAGCTCATTCCTTCAATTTCGTCATGAAGATCATCTGGCACATCATATCCATGCTTTCCCAGATAACTGACGTCAATCTCTTTCCATACATTCATTGAATCTACAAGTGTTCCGTCTAAATCAAAGATCACACCCTTTGCATTTTTTACAATCAGCTTTCCTTCAGACATTCAAGCTCCTCCTGTGTCAGTGCGCGGCTCTCACCAGGTGCAAGTGTTTCATCTAGCTTAAGGCTTCCCATTGAAAGGCGCTTTAAATAAACAACTGTTACTCCAACTGCCTCGAACATTCTCTTTACCTGATGAAATTTTCCTTCCTGAACAATTACCTTTGCCTCACAATCTCCAATAATTTCCAGCTTTGCAGGCATTGATGTGAAATCGCCAAGATCTATGCCTTCTTCAAATTTTTTTACAGCATCTGCCGGAATTGGAAGATCTGTTTTTGCAAAATAACATTTGTCAACGTGATGCTTAGGAGAAAGAAGTCTGTGACAAAGCTCCCCATCGTTTGTAATTAAAAGAAGTCCTTCTGTGTCAATATCGAGGCGTCCAACTGGAAATAAATCCTTGCGCTTATCGTCTAACAGATCAAGAACAGTCTCTTTTTTCTTATCCATGGTTGCAGTAATTACGCCAGCTGGCTTGTTTAACATATAGTATGCATACTGAGAATAGAAAAGCTTCTTTCCATCAAGCGTAATGCTGTCATTCTCTGGATCTACCTTTAATTCTGGTTTTGATGCGTGCACACCATTTACGCAAACGCGTCCTTTTTTGATCATATCCTTTACCTGGCTGCGCGTTCCCACTGGAATCTGTGTCAAAAACTTATCAAGACGCCACTCCATTACATCCACCTCCAGCCTGCAAGATACTTATTTTTCACTGATCCGCCTGCTGCCTTTCCAAAACCGAGCGGATAATTGTCTACACAAATCAAAACCCAGCCCTTCTCTACAGATTCTTCATCTTTTAAATCAATCGTCTCACCCTTTAAATAACGAATTACGCGATCATCCTCTCTTGACAGATAAAGTACATTTGGATATTCATCTGCACGAAGCGCCATTGCTAATGCCTGACTTGGTTCAAAGCGATTTTTCAGGCACTCACCAAGAAGCAGACCAGAGCGCATTATACGAAGACCTTTTAAATCACGTCTGCAATCTGGATGAACAAATACTTTTTCCTGACGAATCTCCAGACGATCAAGCGCAAGCGGTTTCTTTACAGTCTGCAAAAAGTCGAAAAGCTCCTGCGGCATTTTGGCTTTTTCTGTCTGTCTTTCTTTTAGACGGCTACTCTCTCCCTTCTTTTTAAGAAGCGCAAGAAAATGACCTTCTCCCTTCATTCGATGCGGCCAGATACGCACACATTTTGTGAGTTCTTGATTGTTATCTGACCATTCCGGATGACCATGGTCAAAGCCTTCATACCACTCTGG
This sequence comes from Firmicutes bacterium AF25-13AC, assembly GCA_003478935.1. GTDB lineage: Bacteria > Bacillota > Clostridia > Lachnospirales > Lachnospiraceae > Anthropogastromicrobium > Anthropogastromicrobium aceti. The sequence goes on along the minus strand of QUFP01000011.1, from coordinate 92,975 downwards.
CTCTACAAGCTCTAAATCTGGATCTTCTTTAAGCATGCGTGACACAATCTGTTCATCTTCAAGCGGTGAAAATGTACATGTTGAGTAAAGCAACATACCACCTGGACGAAGCATCTTTAATGCATATGAAGTAATCTCCTGCTGCAGCTTAACAAAATAGTCATTTCCATGCTCCACCCAGCTTTTCATAACTGAAGGTTCCTTTCTAAACATTCCTTCACCTGAACATGGCGCATCAATAAGAATCTTATCAAAATAGCCCTCAAAATGCTCTGCAAGCTTGTATGGTGCCTCGCTGATTACATAAGCATTTGAAATGCCAAACAGCTCAAGGTTCTTTAATAATGCCTTTGCTCGTGAATTACTGATATCGTTGCTTACTAGAACTCCTTTTCCCTTAAGCTTTGCTGCCAGCTCAGTACTCTTTCCTCCTGGAGCTGCACAGATATCAAGCACGCGATCACCTGGTTCAATAGGAAGTACGTGTGCCGGTGTCATTGCTGATGGCTCCTGCAGATAATACAGACCGGCATAATAATAAGGATCCTTTGCCGGCTTATCTTTTCCACTATAATAATAACCATTATCAATCCACGGTATCTTTTTAATCTCGAATGGACATATTTTTTCAAATTCTTCTGGCGTGAGCTTATTTGTATTGACGCGAAGGCCGTAAACACGCTCCTCACTGTAGCTGTCAAGGTATGCATTAAACTCCTCTGGTGACAGCAGTTTTTTCATGTTCTCTAAAAAAGAAACTGGTAATTCCATATACACCTCATGTTTTTCTTATCGTTGGCATAAAATAAAGCAAGATAAATGCCTGGTGGCTGTATGCTTCTTACTCTTTTCTCTGCCGTATTTCTAATATTTTTAATTTATAATCCTGCACTGTGTACGCTCGGCGCCACGAAAGGTCTTTCGCTGTGGTACAAACAGATTTTGCCAGCTCTGTTTCCTGCAATGGCTGCCGCATCCTTTTTGATTAGCCGAAAATCCGTACAAGCCGCATTAAAACATCTTCCTTTTCCATCTGGCGCAGCTTTTCTAAGTGGACTTTTATGTGGAAGTCCGATGGGTGCTCTGACATGCAGTGGTCTGTACGCCAGCAAACTTCTCTCCAAACGGGCAGCTCGGTGGATTGTTTGCTTTGTTCAGCTGCCAAGCCCACTATTTTTGTCTGGCTTTGTCGCATCTGCTTTGCTTGCGCTGCCTGCAAAAATGCGTTTTGTTTTTCTTTTATGTGCCTATCTGCCTTTTCTCGCATCTTTTTTGCTGTGCACGCTTCTTTTTTTCTTAAAATCCGTAGCAAAACGCAGTATTTCAACTAAAAAAAATGTACAAGAAACATCTTCGCCAGAGCCTTCGCTAAATGATATCTGCGATACTTGTCTGCTTCTTTTAGTTAGAATCGGTGTGCTTTTAATGTTTTTCTCGATTCTTTCTGAATTTTTAACTATTGCAACACCACAATCAACCGCCCAAACGATCTTAATCGGAATGCTTGAAATGACAACTGGGATCAGCAAGATTAGTTCCCTCAATACACTTTCTTTGCGTTACAAATCAGCCATCTGTCTTTTTTTACTTGGCTTTGGCGGAATCTGTGTTCATATTCAGGTGCGCCAAGCCTGGCAGCAATCTGATTTTCCGATATTTCGTTACATACTTGTGCGTTTTTTATTTGGGCTGTGCAGCAGTCTATGTTTTCTTTTTCTGAATAGTTAAATTTAGACTTATTTAGACTTAGAAAAGGAAAGACCGCTGCATCAGGCAGCGGCCTATAAGCCTGAATTTTATTCTTCTTCAGACTGCTCTTCTTCTGCCGTATCTGCAGGTGCGGCACTGATGATTACATCTTCTGCCTTTGGCAGCTCCTTACGATTTGCACTGATTGTCTCAACGGTAGTATTCATAGTGGATAACATCTCCTCATACTTTTCCTTTAATCCGTCTAAGCCCTGTGCAAGAGTCTGCTCCATACTTCCCATCATATCATCAGTATAAGCAATTGCACCTGTACGAAGTGCATTTGCATCCTCGATTGCCTTATTAACAATTTCGTTTGCCTGCTGTGTTGCCTGTGTGATGATTTCGTTTGCTCTTGCATAAGCACGCTTTGTGATCTCACTCTGGTTAACCATCTCGCTTGTCTGAACGTTTGCAGCACTGATAATAGCCTCTGCCTGCTGCTTTGCATCGTTGATGATTGCATCCTTGTTGTTTAAAATCTTCTGATATTTTTTGATCTCATCAGGTGTGCGGTGACGAAGCTCTACTAAAAGATCTTCTAACTGTGCCTTATCTACAACAATCTTTGTGCTAGAAAACGGCTGAAGCTTGCAGCCATCAATAAACTCTTCAATTTCTCCAATTAACTGTTCAATTTTGCTCATTTTAATTTTCTCCTTTATATCAGACGTCATATCAAACGTCTGCTTTTTTACTTTTATTTATTTTTATTTCTTTGTGCAAACTTTTGCTTGATAGCCTTTTCAACTGGTTCTGCGACAAATGCACTTATATCGCCTCCGTACTGGGCAACTTCTTTTACAATGCTAGAGCTAAGGTATGCATATTCCAGGCTGGTTGTAAAGAAAATCGTATCAACCTCTGGTGCAACCTTTCGATTTGTCTGTGACATCTGAAGTTCATACTCAAAATCAGTGACTGCTCTTAATCCTCTGATTAAAATATGTGCACCACTCGCACGCGCAAAATCAACAAGCAGTCCTTCAAAGGAACGAATCTCTACATTGGGATATTGCGCTGTCACCTGCTTTAGCAAAGCAACCCTTTCCTCCACTGTAAACAGCGGTGATTTTGCACTGTTTACAAGCACACCAACAATCAAATGATCAACTGTTTTACTGGCACGCTCGATAATATCCATATGTCCGCGTGTCACTGGGTCAAAGCTTCCCGGATAAATTGCTATTGTCTTTCCCATACTGACTTATGCCTCCCGACTGCTTTTTGCAAAAAAATATGTTTGTTTGTCTTGTATTCCTTTACGCGAACAACATCAAAGCAAGCAAGTTCATCCTCGCTAAACTCTCTGTCAAGTGTTGCTTCGATTATAATCTGCGTATCCTCATCAGCTATTTTGCTGTCAGCAATTGCAGTGAGCACTTCCTTTTCTGCATTCAGCTGATAGGGCGGATCCATAAAGATAATATCAAAATGCATTTTTTTTGCATCCAATGCATGTATAGCACCTGCACAATCCTGACCAATAACTATTGCCCTGTCTGCCAGATGTGTCTTTTCCAGATTCTGACGAATACACGAAAGTGCTTCTTTGCTGTTATCTACAAAAACAGCCTTTGCAGCACCGCGGCTTAATGCCTCAATGCCTATAGCACCGCTTCCTGCAAACAAATCAAGAAAATGACAGCCTGGCAAGTCATTCTGGAGAATATTAAATAACGTTTCTTTTATACGGTCCGTAGTTGGACGCGTTTCCATTCCTTTTGGTGTAACAAGTGGCAACCTTCTGGCTGTACCTGCAATTACTCTCATATGTCTTCCACCTTGTTCTATGTTTGTTTTTCTAAATTTTGTAGTTTTGTATACTCTAACTACTCTATTATAGTATGCAAAAAACAATCTGACAAGTGCTTTTTCGCGGTTTTATTTATTCACGCAAAAAAGGAAGCAGAGTATTTGTCCCTGCTTCCTTCTTGTTACTGGCTTAGATGATTACTTGTTGGACATTTCCTTTTCCTGCTTTTCAATCATCTTCTTCACCATATAGCCTCCGACACTTCCGTTCTGGTAAGAGGTCAGATTTCCGTTATAACCGTTTGTTAACGGTACACCCAGCTCATCAGCAACCTCCATCTTAAACTGGTCGAGCGCCTGCTTCGCTTCTGGTACTTCAATTCGATTACTGTTCTTATTTGTAGACATCAGTAGTCCTCCTTTTTTTCTGTGCGTATTGCTCTGTTTCACAGTTTTTTTGTAAGTGTGTTGTTTGTAACTTTACATCAAAGCTTTGTTGTTTGTTACATTCCTAGTATATGCACAGATAAAAAGATTACGCTGGTAAGTTATGAGAAATTTTTATATCAGAAACTCTAAATGCTGTGCGTCTCCACCGCTGCCATAATCTGCGCACTGTCGGCAGCCTCTTTCGCCCACTTTAAAAGCTGCGCATCCTGATAGATATCAGCGACTGCAAAGGCAATTTCACCGCTCTGACGTATTCCAAAAAAATCACCAGGTCCGCGAAGCTTTAAATCTTCGTTTGCAATTGCAAAGCCATCGTTTGAATGATTGAGTACTTCAAGACGCTTTGCTGATTCTTCTTTTCCTGAGGTGTCTATCATTATGCAATATGACTGCGCATCACCGCGCCCAACACGGCCGCGAAGCTGATGCAGCTGTGCCAGGCCAAAGCGCTGTGCATCCTCAATCAAAATGACAGTTGCATTTGGTACATTAATTCCAACCTCGATTACTGTTGTCGAAACAAGTACCTGCGTCTCATTCTTTGCAAAACGTGCCATAATATCATCTTTTTCTTTGGCTTTCATTTTTCCATGAAGATACTCAATTGAAATATAGGAAGGCAAAGCTTCTCTCAGCTGTTCTGTATAACTGACAACATCTGCCCCCTGCGATGTCTCGCTCTCTTCTACCATGGGACAGATCACATACGCTTGGTGTCCTGCCTGCACCTGCTTTATTATAAAATCCCATGCCTTTGGACGGTATGAAATATTGACCACACAATTTTTTATTGGCATTCTTTTTGCCGGAAGCTCATCCATAATAGAAATATCAAGGTCTCCATAAAGAATCATCGCCAGACTTCTTGGAATTGGTGTCGCGCTCATTACAAGCACGTGCGGAGTATGACCTTTCTTGCTTAAAGCATCACGCTGTGCGACTCCGAAGCGATGCTGCTCATCTGTAATTACAAGTGCCAGATCATCGAACTCAACTTTTTCCTGAATAACAGCATGCGTTCCAATCACAATATCGGCCTCATGCTCCCTAATCTGACGAAGTGCCTCTTTTTTTTGCCCTGCACGCATGGAGCCTGTCAATAAAACAATTGAAAGATTCAGATGATAACGCTCTGATAATTCAGTAAAGCTCTGATAATGCTGTGACGCTAATACCTCAGTTGGTGCCATAAGAGCGCTTTGATAATGACATAATGCAGCCTGATACATTGAAAGAAAGGCAACGATAGTTTTTCCTGAACCTACATCTCCCTGTAGCAAACGGCTCATCATATGATCACCTGTCATATCCTGTGTAATTTCTTCAATTGTGCGAAGCTGCGCACCTGTCAGATCATATGGAAGCTGTTTAATCAGATTTGTGATTTCCTCACGCCGTGTCAGTGCGAAATGATTTTTCTCCTGCAAAAGCCGCTTTTTCATCTGATTTACGCCAAGCAGGAAATGATAAAATTCACCAAACGCTATTGTTTTTCGTGCATGTGTCAGCTGTGCTTCATCTTTTGGAAAATGCATAAGGTATCCAGCCTCATCCTCTGGCAGCAAATTATATTGTGAAAGTACCTGCTCTGGAACTGTGGCCTTCTGTTTTACACCTGCATCATATGCCGCTGCAACTGCCTTTGAAATGCTTTTTGATGTGATTTTTGCTGTCAGTGCATAAACAGGCTGAAGTGATTTTTGAAGCTGCTCATATGCATCAAGTGCGTAAACCTGCGGCTGATCAAGTGTTCGTGATTTTCCGTTTCCTGAAAGCTTTCCGCGAAGCACATACCAGCCGCCTGGACGAAGCACGCTCGCCAGATAGGTTGTCTGAAACCAGGTAACACGAAGCTCACTTCCTTCCTCATCTCGCACCTTTGTATTTATAATAGAGAGATTACGCACACGCTTTATTGTCGGATAAGAACAAATCACGACCCGGACCGCTGCAAAATCCATTACAGCTGCGGCCCGGATCGTGACCGGTGGTTCAAATCGTTCATAGCTTCGGGGATAATAACGCATAAGCTCTCCAATGGTCACAATCCCCAATTTTTCGTAAAGCGCTGCCGTCTTCTCTCCGATTCCCTTTAAACATGTAATGGGATCATCGTAATTCACGGCTGCCTCCTTATAAAGATTACTCTACTGATAAGAAATAATAGTATACTGGCTGATTTCCGGCATTAACTTCAACATCAACAGACGGGAATTCTTCGCTCAAACGATCACAAAGCTCATTAGCTCTTGCCTCATCAATTTCCTGACCATAATAAATACCGATCAGTTCAGAATCCTCTGACATCATCTTGCATACAGTTTCAAATGCAACATCGTTGATATCTGTTCCATCTGCCAACATTCCATTATCACCAAGACCAATAATGTCATCCTTATGAATCTCGATATTGTCGATCATCGTATCACGAACAGCATAAGTAATCTGTCCTGTCTTGACACTCTTGATACTCTCTGTCATGTTCTCTGCATTTTCTTCCATCGAACTATCCGGTACGAAATTAATGATAGCAGTAATACTGCGGGATAGTTTTTGTCGGAATTACAAAAATTTCCTTATCCTTTGTCAGCTGCTTTGCCTGCTTTGCTGCCATTATGATATTTGAATTGTTCGGCAAAATGAAAATGTTTCTTGCCGGAACCTGACGAATTGCATTAAGCATATCCTCTGTACTTGGATTCATGGTCTGTCCGCCCTCGATTAAATAATCGACACCAAGACCCTTAAAAATTTCTCCAATTCCTGCACCGGCAGATACGCTTATAAAGCCATATTCCTTCCACTTGGACTTGTCTTCCTGCTCACGCTCCCTGCGATCAGCTTCTGCCTGCTTGATAGCTTCTCTCTCTGCATTCTTGATAACGCGCTCCTGATGCTCCTCACGCATGTTATCAATCTTCATGCTTGTCAGCTGACCATAGGTAAGTGCCTTTTGAATTGCAAGACCTGGATCATTTGTATGCACATGTACTTTAACAAGCTCATCGTCTGCTACGCACACGATAGAGTCACCTATAGAAGACAGGAATGCTTTAAACTCCTTCTCATCCTCGTGTGTAAAGGCACGGCTTGTCATAATAATAAATTCGGTGCAATAGCCAAACTTGATATCTGCAGTGTCAATTTCATCGTTTGCTGCACCTGTTACAGCGCGTGATGCAGCTGGCTTTTCAGCGGTGAATGTGATCTCTTTTCCGAGATAACCATCATATGCACCCTTTAATACCTGCATCAGACCCTGTCCGCCAGAATCAACAACGCCTGCCTGCTTTAAAACAGGAAGCATCTCCGGTGTCTGGCTTAATACATAATCGCCTTCCTTTAACAGCTCCTGAATAAAAACATCCATATCGCAGCCGCTTTGTGCAAGTTCTTTCGCTTTATCAGAAATTCCCTTTGCAACAGTAAGGATTGTACCTTCCTTCGGCTTCATAACAGCCTTGTAAGCTGTCTCTGTTGCACGCTGCAAAGCTTCTGCAAGCAGCTCCATATCAATCTCTGTACTGTACTTGATGGCCTTTGTAAAGCCACGGAACAGCTGAGACAAAATAACACCTGAGTTACCTCTAGCACCGCGCAGTGAACCAGATGAAATCGCTTTTGCTAGCGTCTCCATTGTTAGTTCCTCAACAGAATTTACTTCCCTTGCTGCGGAGAGAATTGTAAGTGTCATATTTGTTCCTGTATCACCATCCGGCACTGGGAATACATTTAATTCGTTAATCCATTCTTTCTTTGATTCCAGATTTGCCACGCCTGCAAGAAACATGCGCTTTAATAAACCTGCGTCTATCACATTACTACCCAAAATATAGCTCCTCCTTAGGCGGTATCTATCACTGATCAGTCAATGACTCTGACACCCTCTACATACATATTAATTTTTTTAACACGGATTCCTGTAAACTCCTCAACATGGTACTTTACACTATCCGTTAAATTGTTGTATACAGCCAGAATGCTTACTCCATATGAAACAATTACATGGAAATCAATTGTAAGCTCATTATCTTCTAATGATACATTAATGCCTCTTGTTATGCTGTCCTTTTTCAGCAGATGAACAAGTCCATCCTTCATGCTGACACTGGCCATACCAACAATGCCGAAGCATTCCACCGCCATAGAACCTGCATACTTTGCGATGACATCCGTTCTGATCATAACATCACCCTGAGGATTCGATATACGTCCCTTCATTCGGTTACCTCCAACTAACAAATTCAGAAAATACATTTTTACTGATTCTGACTTAGACTAAGAGCCTGCTCCTAGTATTCCATCAATGAATTTATTAATTCTGGACGGATTCTAAGCAGAATACTCTATGTTTAGAATATCTCATTACCACGTATAAGTCAAGCAAAATCCTTTTGATCTGGAATGACTACAGTTCACTGTAATAATCCTTTTTAAATCTTTTTAAAAAAAGTCCTTGATTTTTTTCTGAATATCTGTTATGATATCCATGTTGTGAGCCTATACGGCTACATTTGCGTAAGGAGGTGCGATTTATGGCAAAGTGTGAGATCTGTCAGAAGGGTGCTCATTTCGGAAACAATGTTAGCCATTCCCATAGAAGAAGTAATGCGGTTTGGAAGTCCAATGTTAAGTCCGTTAGAGTAAGTGTCAACGGAACCAACAAGAAGATGTACGTTTGTACTTCCTGTTTACGCTCTGGCTATGTTGAGAGAGCTTAATTTCGTTACGGGTATGATTTAAAGCGGTCGCTTGTCGACTGCTTTTTTTCTGTCTAAAATTAGCATCCGCAGCAAAATAGAACATACCCTAAAATAAGGCAAAATAAAATCACTATTACTGAGCAAAGACAAACTGGGACAAAAAGCATCACTGCCATTCCCAGTCCAAAGAAAAATAAAAGAAGTCCGCATAAACGTTTCATAAAGACCTTTTTCGGTTCCTTATTCATTATAGTTTATGCGGACTTTTTATGTCTATTCTTTTTGCTACTGAATCAGCTATTATTTTTTATCGTCGTTTAAGATATCATCTACTGCCTCATCAACAGCTGGATCGTCTGCCTTCTTGCTTGTGAAGCGGTTAATCAAATCTGGAACCATATCAACAATCTTAGTAGTCAGATCCTGGTTCTTGATATTAACAACCTTTGCCATACCCTTTTGAATGATTAACACGGCACATGGACTAATGTTAGCTCCAATTCCTCCTGCCGTCTTATTGTCACTATTTTTTTTGAATGCGCCTGCTCCCATGCCGAACTTCATATCAACCAGTGGAATGATGGTGGCATCGTTTACCTGAATTGGTTCACCGACAACAGTTTTTGAGCTGACAAATCCTTCCAGCCCTTTTAACAGCTCATCTACTGATGAGCCAAAGTTAATTTCTTCCTTCTCCATCTTTATTTCCTCCTTGTCTCAGCCGCTTGTATTGACGGCGAATGTTTTTATTTAGTACGACACTGAGCGCCACATACACTAGATATCCTAATCGTATTCTTCCACGAAATGCAATATCTCCTTCGAGTATAAGTTCTTCTGTTTCAAACTCAGGCTCTATTACGAGATTCTCTTTCGTAAATGGATACAGCATCGAAAAATAAGCTAACGTTTTTCCCGTCTTAGACGGATCCTCAAAACCAAAGTGAATGCGTCCTGTCATCCTTCTTGGAAGAATATGATGAAGCAATCCCTTTGTTTTTTTCCAAAGAAATTCCATAGCTTCCTTCATAGGATCAGATGTCAGCAGATTTTTCCAGTAATCAATTTTATTTTTGATTTTTTGAATGCCTGCCTTACTGTCAATAAACTTCTCTTTGACTGCAAGAAGCTTTTGTTTTATATCCTTAAATTTAGACTTCACATCTGGTCTGGCAGATTTTTCTTTTTGTGACTGCTGCTTTTTCTCTGACTCTGGCTCATCCATTTTCTTTGCTTCTGGCGCCTCATAAACGTTCTTTTTTTCTTTCTTTGGCAATTCTGGATTTGGCTTTTGCGGCTCGTAGATTGTTACAACTTCTTTAGATACAGTGTCAGACTGCTGTTTTGGCTTTTCTGATTTCTCTGACTTTTTTGTTGCCTCTTGTTTAGGCATTTTCTTTGCTTTGCTTTTCTTAGGCGGCTTTTTTGTTTTAGGATAAATCGTCTTTCCAAACAAGCAAACCCTAATCTTCGTCCCGTCTTCTGAAAGTGAAGCACTTGCCGATATCATATGAAGAAGCCACGTTAGTTTTACATTTCCAGAGAGTATCTTTTCCTCTCGTGCACCCTCGCCATGATATCGTATTGGCACTAAAAGAATGACTGCCGCTGCCAAAAGAATCAATCCAATCAGCACAAGAAGGATTATGCCAATTATTTTCAATATTGTAAGTAAAATACCTAACATTGTCCTCCTTTTTAAAGCTTCATGAATGATTTCACATCAAAACCACCAGTCTTCTGATACATTTCTTCAATCAAAGCTCGAACTACTTCAATCGCCTCGCTCTTATTCGCTGCTGCCGCAATCACTGTGCGCCCATACTGCTTTTTTCTGCGAAGTTCTTCGTATGCACAGATTTCCATCAGATTTTCTGGAACCACTTCAGGAAGAACAACAACATAAATGCTGCCAGACGGACGATTGTGCTTAAGCTTCCATGTAAGCTCAAAACGCTTCCCCGAAACTTTTTCGCCAAGGCGGATATCCTTACACAGTTTCAATTGATCCCTCTCCTTTACTATTGCCAGACAAGATCACTTCACCTTAGAACCTTTTTTGTTACAGGCTTCTGATGATTTCGATACATGCTAATTTTTCCGCAACATCTGAACATGAGGACAGACTGTTTTGAATATATTCCTCAAGCTGATTATAATCACGGATAAACAGCGGAACCATCGTGACAAGCTTTGCCATAACAGCACGGGCTAACGGTTTTGATGATGACTTTAAAAATGTCTCCAGCTCTGAAATAAGCGCTGCTGTCTGTTCTTCGATATAAGAAGCTTCCACTGTCTCGCTCTCTTGCTTTTGCTCAATATCTGCAAAGCGGCTGCTTGAAAGAAGCTTTGAAAGTACCTCTAACTTGCTGAAGGTTTCAAGCATTCCCTGCTCACTAAGCTGTTCTTTGCTGCTTTGCATCAACTCATCTACCAATGTTGATTTTTCCTGAAAGTTCATGCTGTACTGTTCCTGAATGCCCTCAAGTGCAGTAAGCATTGCATTTAATGCCGCCTCATCTGTTCCCGGCGTCAGCGTAAAGGAAATAATGCTGCTGCAGGTCTTATGCTGCTCTGTCCATGTACAGCCGTCTGTCATTGTTACAACACACAAGTCGTTTATAAGCTCCTGCAAAAGAAGCATACGATCCATCTGGCTGTTTAGCTCCTCCATAGCGTCGGCAAGCATATCGTGAAGTTTATTCCACTCGGCCTCACTTACGGCAGACAACGGTGCCTGTTTAAATGTCTCTACAACTTCATAAAATGCTGGAAAGCTCTGTTTAAATTCTGCTGGCTCTTCCAACATTGCAGCTGTACGAAGCATAAACAGCTGTCCATCTACTGCTTCTTTGTCTGAACCCTTATAGGCATCCATTCCTTCTGCGAGGACCTGGAAGAAACGCTTTCTTGTCATTCGCATCGGAAGCTGCTCTATAATAGATACAAGCATTGACTGACGAACTGTCTGATCAGTCTCTGATGACAGCTTCTGCAAAATTTCCTGCGTCATATCCTCATCGCTGTAGCCCACCTCAAGTGAAGCACCGCTAAAACGATACTCAAGTCTGTTTAACACATATTCATATACCGTGAAGCGATCTGTATATGCGCTAAGCAGCTCCATAATTTGTGTGCTCTCTTTGCGAAGCGACAGCGCTTCCTCCTCACGCTTTTCATCCAGACCTGAGACAAGCTCTTTATTGACACGGCCAAGCAGACCGCAATACGCTGCGGACAACTTGGAGATTCGTGTATATTCATCAGACGGCTCCTCTCCCATATCCAGATAAACTGGCAGATTCATGGCAATTCTTGCCAACGAGAGTGTTCTGGCATCAGATGTCATCATAGATGCAAATCCTGTCAGATTGTCTTTTGTCATATGTCCGTGAGCAATCCCGCGGATGGTTGAATTGGTTTTCATAATAAATAAGTCCCCTTATTTTTCTTACTTCTGGTCTGATAATACATCCAGATTGTGTACAATATAGTCAACCAGTGAGATAATCGTAAGAATCAAAGCGGCATAAATTGCGATTGTTGTAACAACAGATAATGCAGAAACATCCATAATCAAAAGGATGCACATAATCATCTGAACAACCGTCTTTGCCTTTCCCCAGATTCCTGCGGCAATCACACGGCCGTTTTCAGCAGCTATAAGGCGAAAGCCGCTGATGATAAATTCTCTGGCTACAATAATAATAACAATCCATGGTGCCAACGTTCCAAGTCCTACAAAACAAATCATGGCAGAGCAGACTAATAGCTTGTCTGCGAGTGGATCCATGAATTTTCCAAAGTTTGTAATCAGGTTATACTTTCTTGCAATCGTACCATCGAGTTTATCGGTAATAGACGCTGCCACAAAAATTACCAGTGCAGCCCACTTTCCCCAGCTGTATGGAATCAGCTCACATACAACAAAAAACGGGATCAGTATTACACGCAGCATAGTCAGTTTATTCGGCAGATTCATGTTCTTCATACAATTCTCCAATCAAATCATATTCGTCTGAGCCGGTAACAACTGCCTCGGCAAAATCACCGGACATCAGTGCTTCTCCTGATTTTATAAAAATGTAGCCATCAATGCCTGGCGCATCCATGTATGTGCGTCCAACATAGGCATGCTCATCTGGAAGATATCCTTCAATCATAACAAGCAGCTTTTCGCCAACACAGTCTGCCTCAAAATCAAAAGAAATCTCCTGCTGCAGCTCCATGATAGCATCACGTCTTTGCTTTTTGACTTCTTCATCAATCTGATCTTCCATCTCGCAGCCGGTGTTCCTTCCTCTGGTGAATATGGAAAAACACCAAGCGCTCAAAGCCAACCATGTCTACAAACGAGAGCATCTCTTCAAAATCTTCTTGTGTCTCGCCCGGGAAACCTGTAATTAACGTTGTTCTAAGAACAATATCCGGAATCTCTGTACGAAGCATCTCAATTTTATCTAACAGCTCTTTGCGGTTTGTACGTCTGCCCATCTTCTTTAAAATGCGGTCAGAGGAATGCTGTATTGGCATATCCAGATAATGACAGATCTTTTTTTCTTCTTTCATTACCTGAACAAGCTCTGGCGTAATTTCCTCTGGATAACAATATAAAAGACGGATCCAGACAATGCCCGGGATTGCACACAAACGATGAAGGAGTTCTGGAAGCATTTTCTTTTTATAGAGATCAATTCCATATACGGTAGTCTCCTGTGCAACAAGAATCAATTCCTTTACACCTTCTGCTGCAAGTTCTCTTGCCTCTTTTTCAAGTTCCTCCATCGGTACGCTGACATAAGCACCGCGCACAGATGGAATTACGCAGTACGTACAGCGCTTATTGCATCCTTCTGCAATCTTTAAATAGGCATAATGACCACCTGTTGTCAGCAGTCTCTTTGTTGTATGACTGTTTAACACACCTGTGGACATCAGATTTCTTGGTCGTTTGCCTTCAAGTGCCTCACGCACAACATCCGCAATTGTGTGCCATGCGCTTATTCCAAGGATTCCATCAAGCTCTGGCAGCTCTTCTAACATTTCATCCTGATAACGCTGTGAAAGACATCCCGTTGCGATAAGTGCTTCAAGCTTCCCTTCTGTCTTAAAGCGTGCCAGATCTAAAATATTTTGGATGCTTTCTTCCTTTGCATCTCCAATGAAGCAACATGTATTTACAATAATTACCTGTGCCTGTGCTTCATCATCTGTAAATGTACATCCCTCATCGGCAAGAATGCCAAGCATTTTCTCAGTATCCACCAGATTCTTATCGCAGCCAAGGGATACGATCATTACCTTCTTATTCAGCATCTTCTGTCTCCGAAGTTTCTGTATCTGTGAAAGAAAGTGGGCTTTCCATAGTGGCTACTGGTGTGAAATCATCCTCACCTTCCTTTGTAATATGAACCTTGCCCTCACGAATCTCCTCTACTGCGATGGAAAGAGGCTTATAGGTAGAAACATGATCGGCAAGCGGCTCCTGTCCGTTTACAATCTGGCGTGCACGCTTTGCAGATGCAATTACAAGTGAATAGCGGCTGTCGATTTCTGGCTCATTCTCGTCACGAACCTCATTAAGTGTCTTTAATAACTCATTATAAGATGGATGGATCATTTTTTCATTCTCCTTATCATTTTTTATTTGTTTATTGATCATTACAGCAGTCAAATTATCTTTAAAGTGTCTTCAAATCATCTTTGATTGCTGCAACAAACTCTTTGTTAAATTTTACTGCGTGATGTGTGCTCTGCATCAGTGCATCAAGCTCCTTGACACATACATCTAAGTCGTCGTTTACAATAATGTAATCATATTGATCCATGTAAACGCCTTCTTCAACGGCACGCTTTAAACGCTTTTCAATCAGCTCTTTCGTCTCAGTTCCTCTGGCTGTCAGACGTCTTCTTAATTCAGCTGCAGACGGCGGTGTAATAAAGATAAGAATGGTGTCTGGGTATGTTTTCTTTACCTGCAAAGCGCCCTGCATCTCAATTTCAAGGATAACATCCTTTCCGGCTGACAAATTCTCCTCAACAAAGCCAAGCGGTGTTCCATAGCCTTTATTTACATAGATTGCACTCTCTAAAAAGTAACCCTCTGCCTGTCTTTTTACAAACTCCTCATGAGAAATGAAATAATACTCTTTTCCGTTTGTTTCGCCATCTCTTGGGGCTCGGCTTGTGCAGGATATTGAAAGTGCATACTGCTCATTTTTGCAAAGCTGTTTCATCACAGTTCCTTTTCCTGAACCTGAGAAACCGGAAACAACAAATAAATTACCTCGTTTACTCATCTTCTTCCTCCTCTTGTAGCTGTGTCTTTTCCACTGTCAGATTACATCTGGCGGTAAGCGTCTCTGGTGTGAGCGCTGAGAGAACCAAATGACCGCTTCCAGTAAGAATGACTGATTTTGTTTTTCTTCCCTGTGTCGCATCAACTGCACTTCCTTTGCTTCTGGCCTCACTGACCATACGCTTCATCGGTGCAGAATCTGCTCTGCAGATAGATACAATCTGACTGGAATTTATAAAATTGCCAAATCCGATATTTACAAACATACAAAACTCCTGTAGTGAAACTTTATTCGATGTTTTGAACCTGTTCACGTATTTTCTCAATCTCAGTTTTCATGTCGATTGCCACATCTGCAAGTGTTACATCGTTGATCTTTGAAAGTGTGGTATTCGCCTCACGATTCATCTCCTGTGCAAGAAAATCAAGTTTTCGTCCAACGCTTCCGCCTGTGCACAACGCTTCCTTCATGTGGCTGATATGAGTGCGAAGACGAACCATCTCCTCATCCACACAAATCTTATCCGCATACAGAGTTACTTCCGCTGCAATTCGATTTTCATCAATCACAGAAGCTTCAATAAACTCTTTTACCTTTTCTGTCAGACGAATGCGGTATTCCTGTACCATCACAGGTGCTCTATCTGTCACCATATCCACTAACATATCCATGTGATCTAACTTTAACAGCAGATCCTTTTTTAGCTGTTCACCCTCTGTCTGACGCGCCTGTACCATTGCAACACAAGCCTGCCTTACTGCCTGCTCTACATCTGGCCACAGCTCCTTTGCATCAGTATCCCGCTGCTCCATAGTAAAAACCTCTGGCATACGTGCAAGCTCTGTCAATGTCAGATTATTTTCAAGATTAAATGTATCAGCCATCTGCGCCATATGTGCCATATAGTCTCTTGCAATATCCTCATGATAGCACAGCACTGTCTGATCATCAGACTCTGTTTCATAGCTGATATACATATCCACTTTTCCACGCTGCAGCTGTTCTTTTACAAGACTGCGGATCGCAGTCTCAAAGCAGTTAAAGATCTTTGGCATCTTAATTGAGAGATCAAGATACCTGTGATTTACTGATTTCATCTCTACGATGATCTTATGCGATTCGCCCGCAAATTCAAAGCGCCCGAATCCTGTCATACTTAGTATCATAAATGTATTCGCCTTTCCGGCAGCTGCTTTTATCGTGCAGACTACGACTTATTATTATACGCTAATTTAATTCTATCGTCAACTTGCAATCGAAGAAAGATTGCGTTTTTTTTTACATTCTGTTATACTGTCAGATATCAAGGTCCAAGACTGTTTTAGAAAGGTTGATTACGTACTATGGCTTTTGATGGAATTGTAATTTCAAATATTGTATCTGAATTAAAGCAAAAATTAACTGGCGGGCGCATCTCCAAAATTGCTCAGCCTGAGCCAGAAGAACTTGTTTTAACAATCAAAAACAAAAAAGACACCTACCGTCTGTTTCTATCAGCAAATGCAAGTCTTCCGCTGATTTATCTGACGCAGGAGGCAGGGCTTAGCCCGATGACTGCACCTAATTTCTGTATGCTTCTTAGAAAGCATATAGGAAATGCCCGCATCACAGATGTCACACAGCCAGGACTAGAGCGAATTGTGCGCTTAGAACTGGAGCATCTTGACGAACTGGGTGATCTTCGTCAGAAATCTCTTGTAATTGAGATAATGGGCAAACACAGCAATATAATTTTCTGTGATGGCACAAAGATCGTTGACAGTATCAAGCATGTAAGTGCCGCTGTAAGTTCTGTGCGCGAGGTTCTTCCTGGCCGCGACTATTTTATTCCAAACACAACAGGCAAAACAAATCCGCTTGCTGCCGACAAGACATTTTTTTCTTCTCTGTTTTCTTCTGGAAAAAATATTGCTGCCATACTTTCAGGAAATTTTACCGGAATCAGCAATGTCAGTGCAGAGGAAATTGTCTATCGCAGCGGCCTAGACAGCTCTCTTGCCGCAGAGGCCTGCACATTAGAAGAACAGACTCGCCTATGGAACGCTTTTTCTGGTGTCATGGATTTGATCCGCACACAGCAATTTTCTCCATGTATCGCTTATGATGGCAATGAGCCAAAGGAATTTTCTGCATTTTTGCTGACAGGACTAACTGAGTATCGTCTTCAGACTTTTGACTCAATCAGCGAGGTTTTATATACTTACTATAATTCCCGCAGTGCCATTGCTCGCATGCGCCAAAAATCGGCTGATCTTCGCCATCTTGTTCAAAATTTGATTGAACGCACTGCAAAAAAGGCTGATCTTCAAAGACGACAGCTTTCTGACACCGATAAGCGTGAAAAATACCGCATCTATGGCGAGCTTTTAAATGCATATGGCTATGATTGTCCGCCCGATGCAAAATCGTATGAGGTATTTAATTATTATACTGATCAAATGATGACGATCCCACTTGATCCGACAATGACAGCAAAAGAAAATGCACAGAAATATTTTGAGCGCTATAATAAATTAAAACGAACTTTTGAAGCGCTGTCTACTCTGACTGTTGAGACAGAAAATGAGCTTGCTCATCTCGAATCTATCATGACATCAATTGATATCGCTGCAAGTGATGTAGATCTTGATGAAATTCGCAGAGAGCTTGGAGAAAGCGGTTATATTAAATCGCATGGTCCAAAAGGGAGAAAGGACAATCGAAGAAAATGTGTTCCTTATCACTATCTTTCTTCTGATGGCTTTGATATCTATGTTGGAAAAAACAACTACCAGAATGAAGAACTGACCTTTAAGTTCGCACAAGGAAATGATATCTGGATGCATGCCAAAAAAACACCAGGATCTCACGTCATTATTCAGACAAATGGCAGAGAAGTGCCAGACCGCACCTATGAAGAGGCTGGAAGTCTTGCTGTTTACTATTCCAAGGCAAAGACTGCACCAAAGGCTGAAGTTGACTACATTGAACGCAAGTTTGTAAAAAAGCCAGCTGGGGCAAAGCCAGGTTTTGTAATTTACCATACTAATTATTCACTTGTAGCAAGTCCTGATATCAGCAGCCTTAAGCTAATCTCCGGAGGCGAGTAAAAAGTATATATCAAAAAAGAATGGCAATCATCCTATTTTTAGAATGATTGCCATTTTCATTGGATTATTCTTTTTCTTCTGATTTTGCTTTTGTCACTACTTCTTCAGCTTCCTCTGGAGTTTCTTGAGTTTCCAAAACCTCTGTAACTTCCTCTGGCTCTGATGCTGCTTCTGGAGTTTTATCTGCTTCTACTTCGGCAATCTCTGTTCTTTCATCTTCTGTCTCGTCTTCAATACCACTAAACTTACGAATTGCTTTTTCTTCAGCACGCTTTGCAAGCTCTAAGGCTTTCTCAGCTTCTTTTAATGCAGCCTCAGCAGCCTCTCTCGCCTGCTGTAAACGGATTGCTTCTTTTCTACGTGCTTCTTCTTCGATAAGTCCATCATAAAGCTTTTCATATTCTCTTGCAGATGCATCCCATGAGAAATCCTGCTTCATTGCACGAAGAACCATTTCATTCCATGCCCTGCGATCATTGAAATAAGTTTTCTTTGCATAACGAATGATAGCAAGCATCTCATGCGCATTATAATTAGTAAATGAAAATCCTGTTCCTGTTCCATCCACTTCATTATATGGTGTAACGGTATCGCGAAGTCCGCCTGTCTCACGTACAATCGGAAGAGTACCATAGCGAAGACTCATCAGCTGGCTAAGACCACATGGCTCAAACAGAGATGGCATTAAGAATGCATCACAGCTTGCATAGATACGATGTGACAATGCCTCTGAATAGAAAATATTAGCAGATACACGCTCTGGATACTTTCTGGAGTAATAGGTAAACATATCCTGATATTTGCCCTCTCCTGTTCCAAGAACAACAAGCTGCACATCTTCTGCACAAATCTGATCAAGAACACATTCAACAAGATCAAGACCCTTCTGATCAGTCAGACGTGAAACAATTCCAAGCATGAATGCATCTGGATTTTCCTCAAGTCCAAGTTCCTTTTGCAGTGCTGTCTTATTTGCAGCCTTTGCCTTAATTACATCTTCTACTGAATAATTAACTGCAATGTCCTTATCTGTCTTCGGATTGTAAACATTATAATCAATACCATTTACAATACCGCTAAGCTGCTTAGAACGTGCACGCAGCAGTCCATCTAAGCCTTCTCCATAGAACGGCATTCTAATCTCGCTTGCGTAGCTGCGACTTACTGTAGTGATGCGGTCTGCATAGACAAGTCCGCCCTTTAACATGTTTCCGTTTCCATATGCCTCAAGCTTGTCACTCGTAAAGTAATAATCAGACAGACCAGAGAAGCCCTTAATAGTATCCACACTCCATGTACCCTGGAACTTCAGGTTATGAATAGTAAAGATTGTCTTGATGCCCCAGAAGAACGGATCAGACTGGAAGCTGTCATGCAAATATACTGGAATCAAACCTGTCTGCCAATCATGACAATGGATGATATCCGGCTTAAACCCAATTAATGGAAGTATGGAAAGAACTGCCTTTGAGAAGAAGCAGAATTTCTCAATATCCTCGTACATATTTCCATATGGCCATGGTCCGCCAAAATAAAACTCACTGTCTACAAAATAGAAATGAACACCTTCATACTCCATTTCCAGAACGCCGACATACTGTGTACGCCAATAAAAATCGGTGTAGAAATGCGTTACATACTTCATCTGGGAGCGCAAAGATTCCTTTATGCATAAGTACTTCGGCATAATTACTCTGACATCATACTCTTCTTTATTAAAATACTTTGGAAGGGAACCGACAACATCAGCAAGACCTCCCGTCTTGATAAAAGGTACGCACTCAGACGCAGCGAAAAGAATTTTCTTCATAAACCTCAAACCTCCACTATTTGGTACCAGGACAAACAGCCTTTGTCAGCTATTTCATCCATCGTTTTTCTTAATTATACACGAAAATGCCGAATAATGAAAGCTCTTTTTATACAAAATGCAATACAAATTTTCGTTGATTGTGTCAATTGGCTTTAACTTTTAAAAAGATTCAGCTCCAGTCGGATCTTATCAGCAATGAGCGCCACAAATTCTGAATTAGTGGGCTTACCTTTTCCGCTATTTATCGTATACCCAAATAACGAATATATCGTATCCATCTTGCCGCGGCTCCACGCAACCTCAATAGCATGACGCAGGGCACGCTCTACACGGCTTGGTGTTGTTATATATTTCTTAGCGATTGACGGATACAATGCCTTTGTGATCGAATTTAACAGATCCATATCGTTGACACACATAATAATTGCATCTCGCAAATACTGATATCCCTTAATATGGGCTGGAACACCAATCTCATGAATCACACTCGTGACATACTGTTCCAAACTCTTTCCCTGTCCTCCATATATAAACGCAGGTTCTTTTAGTGCTGTACTCTGTGTTAACAGCTGTGGGCGCATATCATAGCCTCGTCTTCCTAACTGCTTCACACGGTTTAACAATGTAAAATTATCAAACGGCTTCATAATATAATACGTAGCTCCGGCAGACATGGCATTTTCTGCCACTGATTCATTCTGAATACCGGAAATTATGATAAAGGATGGCATCGACTCCGCATTTTTCTCAGCATGAACCTTATCCATTACGCCAAGACCATCAATTCCCGGCATGACTAAATCAAGCAAAACTACATCTGGCTTCTTATCCAGAATCATCTCGTATGCCTGCTCTCCATTTCTAGCTGTCCCCACTACTGTAATATCATCATCTGCTGTTAATACCTCATCCAACATTGTGAGTATTCTTTCATTATCATCTGCAATTGCTACATTTAATTTTGCCATTTTCCTCATCCTTTCTCTTGCTTTCTGCTAATTGTTCATTCATTTTTACGTTTGTCTTTTCAATCGACATACTCACTATAGCAGTTTTTTCTATTTTCTACAAGAGTAGTCAAGCGCGCATTTCGCGCTATATAAGACAAAGAACTGTCTTTTCATGTAGATTTATGCTTTTGTAATATTCAGGCAATTCGACACTTCATATTAATGATTCAACATATCTTCTGCATATATTGCATAGCCCTTCGTTGGATCATTGACAAACACATGTGTTACTGCACCGATCATTTTGCCATTTTGAATGAGCGGTGAACCACTCATACCCTGAATAATGCCGCCTGTTTTTTCAAGAAGTACCTTATCTGTAACGCAAATCTGAAATCCTCCAGTACTTCCTGGCTGCGTTTTTATAATTTCTACTTCATAATCCTGCGGCTCGCCATTTACTGCACAGCGAAGAAAAGCTTTTCCGCAGACAACCTCTTCTTTGTGTGCCGTCTGCATTAATGATGATCTTACTAATTTTTCTTTCATCAAAGCAGATACATTTCCATAAATTCCACAGCTTGTATTTTCATAGATGTTTCCTAAAAAAGTAGATGTATCATAACAGATTATACCGCAGAACGATCCTGGTGTACCGTTTTTGCCACGGATTATCATCTGAATCTGCGATTCATATAGACCACCTTTTCGCACACTAACTCGTTTTCCTGTATCGCTGTCATTAATTGGATGACCAAGCGCACCGAAATGACCATCCTCACTTATATAAGTCAGTGTACCAATTCCCTGCACATCATCTTTGACCCATACACCAAGACGATACGTTCCGCTTGTATCCTGAATAGGAAGTACAGAAATATCAAACGATTCCTGTTCGCGAACAATATGAAGAGTGAGCGGCTGTCCCGCGCATGCTTCCACACTAGAAACCAGTTCTTCTTTCGAGTTGACTGGATTTCCATTGATCGACGTAATATAATCTCCCTGCTGCAGGCTGCCCTCACATGGAGAAGAAAGTGTTTCCATATTTGTTGGAATCTGCGCCGTTGTCACCACCATAACACCTTCTGTTTCCATATAAATTCCAACTGGAAATCCACATGGATATACTTGCGGCATTTGGACGGTGTTTTGAACAGCCGTATTTTTCATCGCAGTCGCTGCAACACTTTGAAATGAACTGTGATGTGCACAGCAAACTGCTATGGCTATGGCAAATATAATTGCCACAGCCTTTCGTATTTTAAAGTACTTTATTTTCATTTGCATACCAACAGCCTTCCTTTCATTTTTCTGCTGTTAGTATGCGTTTGTTTATCATTTTGTAATCTGGGATTCTTTTGTTCTATTTGCCATATCTTTCATCTCTTTTGCTGTATCAAGAACGTTCTTTGTAATTTCTGCTCCGCCAAGAAGTCTTGCAACTTCACGGATGCTTTCCTCTTCTGATAGTTTTGTGATATGTGTTGTCGTTCTTTCATTTTCTGCATTTTTCTCAATTAAAAAATGCGTATCTGCCATTGAAACGATCTGAGCTAGGTGACTGATACAAATAACCTGACTTCCTTTTGCCGTTTCTGACAGACGTTTTGCGACTTTTTGTGCTGTTCGGCCACTGATTCCCGTGTCTATTTCGTCGAAAATAAGTGTTTCTATTTCTTCCTTCTGCGCCATAACAGACTTCACCGCTAACATAATTCTTGATAATTCACCACCTGATGCGACAGCAGCAAGCGGCTTTAGTGCTTCTCCTGGGTTTGTCGCTATGTAAAATGTAACGACATCCTTTCCTCCTGGACCAATCTGCTCTGTCTGATCCATATGAATCTCAAAACGCACATCTAAAAAATTCAAATCTACAAGTGCCTTAATCAATTGGCTGCAAAGTAAATCTGCGCATTTTCTTCTTTTGCTGCTAAGATCGTTTGCGGCCTGTTCTAACTTAACAAATGCATTTTGACATAATTTTTGTGCCCGCGCCTTCTCTTCCTCGAAATGACGGTATTTTTCAAGCTCCTGCTCTTTTTTCTCTGTCAGCTTCAGCAATCCTTCCTCATCACAGCGATATTTCTGCATAAGATGACGAATTTGATCAAGACGTTCTTCAATCTTTGCTGTATCAAGCTCCTCATCCTGCATTGCATCAAGACGTTCTGAAGCTTCACGACAGATATCATGAATAATTGACTCGGCATCCGTAGCTGATCATATAAAGACTGCGCTTCTTCGTCTGCATCTGAAATACCTTTTAATGCATGCTCTGCTCTTCCACAAAGATCACAGGCACCATTTGACTCATAACCTAAAAGTGATGTCAATTCCTGATACGCTGTTATGATATGTTCACGCTCCGATAAGCGTTTCCATTCTTTTGAAAGACGTGCCTCTTCACCAGGTGTAATTGATGCCTCTTTAAGCTCATCAAGCTCATAACATAAAATATCCATGCGCCTAAGCCGCTCGTCCTCGTCTACGCTGTAACTGTCAAGCTCATCCTTATACTGTTTCCATACGCGGTAATACTGTGCTGTCTGTTCTTTTGCTTCTTTTAATTTTTTTCCGCCGCTTCTGTCTACGATCTCAAGCTGCTTATGCTGATGAATAAGTGCCTGATGATCATGCTGACCATGCACATCAAGAAGAAGTGACGCAACCTCGCGTACTTTCGAGGCTGGATATGCCTCTTTATTGATTTTGCTCACGCTCTTTGAAGCAGTGATCTTTTTCGAAATAATCAGCTGGCCATCTTCTGGTTCAATATCATATTCTCGAAGCTTTTCGAGAACTGCCGGATGTGTCGGTGAAAAAATCAGCTCAATATAAGCCTCCTTTTCATTTGCGCGAATCATCTCTTTGTGTACCTTTGCCCCAAGTGCAATCAAAACAGAACCAATCAAAATGGATTTTCCTGCTCCCGTCTCTCCGCTTAGGACATTTAATCCTTCTGTAAAAGTCACCTCTTCTTCATCGATCAGAGCGAGGTTTTTGACGTACAGACTGTCCAGCATTTTTCTCCTGCCTTTCTATATTCAATCATTGAGAATACTCTCAATTTTTTTCATCAGATGAATGGTGTCGGGCACGGTACGAACCGCGCACATAATCGTATCATCACCTGCAATACATCCGACAATCTCACTAAAATGACACGCATCAAGTGCTGCTGCCGCTGCCATTGCCATACCAGAAACTGTTTTTATGACAAGTATATTCATTGCCATATCCATACTGACGTAAGATTCCTTTAAAATACGAAGATATTTTGGTTCGGCCTGTTGGTGCTTTGATTCTGCTGCCTTATAGACAAGTTTTCCATTTTTTCCAGAAACTTTTTTTAACCGAAGCTGGCTTATGTCTCTTGAAACAGTTGCCTGCGTCACATCAAAACCATCCTCACAAAGCATCTGCACCAGTTCTTCTTGTTTTTCTATATCATGCATCTGAATCAGCTCTAATATGCGCTGCTGTCGTACCGTTTTCATAGCCATCTCCTTTTCAAAACTTTTTTCGCGGCTTTTTATTTATCGGCTCAGTTTTTTTCCAAGCGTATCTAAAAAGCTTCTTTGATCCAAACGGATTAATCTAACCTTATCTGATGCACTTTTTATCACAATCTCATCTCCTGGATGCACTGATACCACATTGTCTGAGTCAAAGCTTACTGCCTGATGAAGCATGCGAATGCCATCCTTTGCCTCAACAATCAGTCGAATATACGCATTATCCGGAAGAACAATGCTTCTTGCCGTTGTCAGTGTCTGAGCACAGATTGGCGTAAGCACAAATAAATTTGAGGTCGGAAGTACGATTGGCCCTCCTGCTGAAAGACTATATGCCGTAGAGCCTGTCGGTGTTGCAACAATAATGCCATCTGCATTATATCTTGTGATAAACTGATCATTCACATAGAGAGAAAAGCGAAGCATCTTCATGCTTTCAAGTCTCGTCAGAACAATGTCGTTTAATGCCGTATCACTGCAGACAATCTGTCCATCACGCACAATCTCGCCAAGCAGCGTCATACGTTCCTCGATAAAAAAATCATCCATCAAAAGTCTGTCGAGACTTGGAAACAGATTTTCCTGATCTACTTCTGACAGATAGCCAAGATTTCCCAGATTAATGCCGATCAGCGGATAGCTTGTACCTTTTAAGTCGTGTGCTGCCTGAATCAATGTTCCATCACCGCCTAAAACAATAACGCATTGTGTGTCGCCGGGAATCCGGCCAGTATCTGTATAGTGATACCGGCCATTATCCGAAGCTGCCGGTCCGGCAATGACACACTCTGCGCCTTTCGCTGTCAGGTATTCTTTTATTTCCTGCACACAAAAAAGTGTGTGCGGCTTTGCATAATTTGCAATTACATAAAAATGCCTCATAGCTTCCTCCCAGTCAGCTTACAGCAGTTCATGTGACTGCTCAACAAGTGCATTTACATCTGGCAGAGGCCGATTTAACTCTTCCTCTGTCGGTGTTTTCTGAAGATAAAGAAGATATTCAATGTTTCCTTCTGGTCCCTTAATTGGTGAGAAGGCAAGGCCAAGCACGCCAAAACCAATGGATAGTGCAAAGTCCATCACCATGCGCACAACCTCCATATGAGTTTCCTTCTCGCGTACAACACCCTTTTTGCCAACCTTTTCTCTTCCAGCCTCAAACTGCGGCTTAATAAGGCAGACTATCTGTCCACGCTCTGCCATCAATTCCTTTACCGGAACAAGTACCTTTGTAAGCGAGATAAACGAAACGTCAATTGACACAAAATCAACGGCGCATCCAATATCCTCTGGCACAACATAGCGGATATTCGTCTTCTCCATACAAATGACACGCGGATCATTTCGAAGACTCCATGCAAGCTGACCATGACCGACATCAACCGCAAAGACCTTAACAGCACCATTTTGAAGCATACAGTCGGTAAAACCGCCAGTGGAGGCTCCTACATCCATGCATGTCTTCTGGTCAAGTGCGATGGCAAATTCTTCCATTGCCTTTTCCAGCTTCAATCCGCCTCTGCTGACATATTTTAACGAATTGCCGCGCACCTCAATCGCTGCATACGTATCAAACATCGTGCCAGCCTTGTCCTCCTTTTGTCCATTCACATAGACACAGCCAGACATAATAACAGCCTTTGCCTTCTCTCTTGAAGGCGCGTATCCCAAATTTACTAATAGTACATCTAAACGTTCTTTCACTTTATTTTGTCCTTTAACTCACTTTTTTAATTACAGCATGGTACTTATTTTCTGATAAATACTTTGTGCATCCAGCCCAGTCTCCTCCAAAAGTTCCTTAATAGAACCCTGATGAATAAACTTATCTGGAATGCCACATGCAATAACGCGCACACCAGTAGAATGCAGCTCAACATAACGGCAGATATGCTCACCTACACCGCCTGAAAGCACATTTTCCTCCATTGTAACGATAAGGCTGTGATAATCTAATACTTCATCAAGCATCTCGTAATCAAGCGGCTTTGCAAAACGAAGATTTACAACTGTTGCATCGATTCCATCCTTTGCTAACAATTCCTCAACCTCCATGGCTGTCTCTACCATCGTGCCAATTGCAAGAAGCGCTACACGGCTGCCTCTTCTAATCCACTCACTCTTTCCAAGCTTTATTGGTTCACGGTATTCCTTTAATACACGCACTGCATCTGTTTTCGGATAGCGAATTGCCATCGGTGCTTCAAAATCAGCAGCAAATGCAATAGCATCCTGAAACTCATAGCGGTTTTTCGGTGCAAATACTGTCATATTTGGAATCATTGTCAAATACGATAAATCAAACACACCCTGATGCGTCTCTCCATCATTTCCGACAAGTCCTGCACGATCAAGCATTAGCGTAACAGGAAGATTCTGCATACACATATCATGCAGTATCTGATCGTAGCCTCGCTGTAAAAAAGAGGAATATACTGCAAAAAACGGATGAAAACCACCTGCTGCCAAACCGCATGCAAATGTCACCGCATGCTCTTCAGCAATGCCAACGTCAAAGAATCGGTCTGGAAAACGCTTGGCAAAGCCTTTTAAGCCACAGCCGTCCATCATAGCTGCTGTAATAGTTACAAGTTTTTCGTGCGTCTGTGCAAGTTCACAAATTGTTTTTGCAAAGATATCAGTATATGTTGCCTCTTCCTTTGGCTTTTTCGCCATTCCATTTTTCTTTATAAATGGTCCAACTCCATGGTAGGATTCCGGATGAAGCTGTGCCGGCTCGTATCCCTTTCCCTTTTCTGTGATCACATGAATGAGCACCGCACCTTCTACCTGTTTGGCATCCTCAATGACCTCTGTAAGTGCCTCAATATTATGACCATCAATAGGTCCAAGATATGTGATGCCCATATCTTCGAAAAACATTCCCGGAATAAAAACTTGCTTCAGCATACTCTTCGCACGGCGAATGTTGCGCTCAAGCTCCTCTCCAATTGCATTCATCTTGCTTAATGATGCTTTCACATTTTTCTTGAAATTAGTGTAGCCCTTTGCAGTACGCACACCTGCCAGATAATGCGAAAGCCCTCCAACATTTTCAGAGATAGACATATGGTTGTCGTTTAAAATCATGATATAATTACTCTTAAGCGATGCTGCGTTATTAAGTGCTTCAAAAGCAAGGCCGCCTGTAAGAGAACCATCACCAATCACAGAAACAACTTTATATTTTTCTTTCTTGAGCTCTCGTGCACAAACCATACCAAGTCCTGCTGATAAGGACGTAGAGCTATGACCCGTATCAAATGCATCACAATTACTTTCATCACGCTTTGGGAAACCACTCATGCCGTGATATTTGCGAAGTGAGTCAAAGCCATTCTTTCGTCCTGTCAAGATTTTATGTGTGTATGATTGATGTCCTACATCCCAAATCAATTTATCCTGTGGGAAATTCAAGCACCGATGAAGTGCAATTGTCAGCTCCACCACTCCGAGGTTCGAGGCAAGATGACCACCATTGTCGCTGACTTTATCAATTATAAACTGCCGAATCTCATCTGCCAGAATAGGAAGTTCTTGCTCTTTTAATTCTTTGACGTCATTCGGCCTCTGTATTTTATCAAGTACCATAAACGGCCCCCTTTAGCATCATTTGGTTTGAAAATAATGCCTATTTTTTTCTTACAATTAGATACTCGAAGAGTCGCTTTAAAAATGATGCATTCGGACATACCTGATCAAGAAGTGTCATTGCTGTATGAGAATATTCCTCTACCAGCTTAGAAGCACCATCTAGTCCATAAATTGTCACATAGGTAGTCTTATTATTCTTCTCATCGCTCTTTACCGGCTTTCCAAGCTCCTCAGTCGTAGAAATTACATCAAGAATATCATCACGAATCTGAAATGCCATGCCTACATGATGGGCGATCTGCTCTGCTGCTTTTACCTGATTATCATCTGCTCCTGCAAGCACAGCACCAATCATCATTGCTGCTTCTAAAAGCGCTGCTGTCTTTAATTCATATATAAATTCAAGCTGGCTCTTTGTTACAGGACGGTCCGTGTACTCAACATCTACACTCTGTCCTCCGATCATTCCATAAATTCCAGCCTTATTTGCCAAAATCGAAATAGCTTTTCCAACAAGATCAGCACGATCTGTCAGCGCAAATGCCTTTGCTGCTGTCTCAAATGCATAGATAAAAAGCTTGTCTCCTGCAAGCACGGCCATATCATAGCCATATTTTTTCCATGTAGTCAGATTTCCTCTTCTATACTCATCATTATCCATACATGGAAGATCATCATGTACAAGTGATCCTGAATGAATCATCTCAAGTGCTGCCATAAACGGCTCCACAACATTTCCTGTTCCGCCAAAAGCCTTAAAGCTTTCTAACATAATCATCGGGCGAAGACGCTTTCCACCAACTAAAACACTATAATTAGATGCTTCGATAAGAAGTTTTTGATGACCAGTCTCCTCAGGAAGATAACCTTGTACAACCTTCTCTGCCTCTTTTGTATTCTGCTGTAACTCTTCTTTCCATTCCATCATAACTCATCCTCTGTTTCTGTCTCTATGACTGTAATGCGTTTTTGCACTCGGTCGATTTGACCTGCACACCCGCGAACAAGACGTACACCTTCTTCATATTTTGCAAGCGCCTCCTCGAGTCCAAGACTGCCGTTTTCAAGTTCAGCTGCAATCTCCTGAATCTTTAGAAGCTGCTCTTCTATTGTCATATCCATTAGCATGTTTTTTGTCTGTTTTTTCTTATTCATCAAAAGCTGCCTCTTTTATCATTCCATCTTGTCTTTTGGCATGCACTTTGTCACATCTGCCTGCACGATACCATCACTTAGATAAGCAAAAAATGTTGTTTGTGGTGTCATCTGATTCACACTGCAAACTGGTTTTTTATTCTCATCTGTCAAAAATGCATATCCGCCTCCTACCTTTTTAAGCGGCGACTGCGCTTCTAACTTTGCTGCTGCAATAGAAAGCTGTGCTTTTTTTGATCGATCAAATGCATTATCTGCCTTTTTATCTGTGCTTCGTACTGCTTAAGCGTTTCACTTTGCGCTTTTAATCGTACGCTTGGATGAGAAACTTTTAGTGAAAGCTTTGCATGTTCAAGTTCCTTTTTTCTGCTCTCTATAAGTGCCTGCATACTCTGCGAAAGCTGTGCTGCAAAAAGATTTAGTGTATTTTCAAATGTATCATACTCAAATACAGCAAGTTCAGCTGCCGCGGATGGTGTTGGTGCGCGCAAATCTGCAACAAAATCGGCAATGGTAAAATCTGTCTCGTGGCCGACTGCTGAAATCACAGGTGTCTCACAGCGAAAAATGGCCATTGCTACGCATTCCTCATTAAATGCCCACAAATCTTCAATTGAACCGCCTCCGCGTCCAACAATGATCACATCAAGTCCTAGTGTGTCAAGATAGTCAATTCCTGCAGCTATATTGACTGCTGCTGATTCACCCTGAACAAGCGTCGGATATAAAATCAGCTGAACATATGGATTTCTTCTGTGTGTAATATTTATAATATCCTGAATGGCAGCTCCTGTCTTTGCAGTGACAACACCTACTTTTTTAGCAAAGCGAGGAATCGGCTTTTTATATTCCTCTGAAAACATGCCCATTTCCTCAAACTGAGCCTTTCGCTCTTCAAAAAGGCGAAACCATTCTCCTACGCCTGCTGGCTCTAGCTGCGTCACATACAGCTGATAGACGCCATCACGTTCGTAAATACGAACACTGCCTCTTGCAATCACACGCATACCTTCTGATGGAATAAATGTAAGCTTTGCCCGATTAGACGCAAACATCACACATGACAGTGTGCTCGTTTCATCCTTTAAGGTAAAATACAGATGACCGCCAGAATGTTTTCTGCAATTAGAAATCTCGCCCTGAATGGAAATCCTCTTCAGGGCGAAATCTTCTTCAAACAGATGACTTATATACGATGTGACCTGTGCTACTGTATAGACAGATGCCATTAAGCCAGCTCCGGATGCTTATGAACAATCTTTGCCAGCACACCATTTACAAACTGAGGTGACTCATCTCCTCCATAGCTTTTTGCTAACTCGACAGCCTCATTGATGGCTACTTTTCCTGGAACATCCTCATCAAATATCAGCTCGTACGCTGCAAGACGAATGATGGACAAATCAACCTTATTCATACGGCTAAGCTTCCAGCCCTCTGCCGCCTGTGTGATTTCTTCGTCAATTTCAGGAAGCTTTTCTACGATCATGGAAAAGCGCTGCTCAAGCTGCTCCTTTTCCTTTTCGATTAAAAGCAGCTGACCTTCTTCTGGATACATACATTCCTCTAAATAATTGTCAGCCTGCTCATTCAGCTCTTCCTTATCATAAAAATTTGCATGAAATAATAACTTAAACGTGTATTCACGTAACTGTCTGCGGTTCAAATTTTACCTCGTTTCCTGCCTGTTCTTTTTATTTGTTTTACTAAGCGCAAAAAGGGTGCCGGTACGACACCCTGATCTTACATATTTACTCCGGCAACAGTAATTTTTACTTCTGTAACTTCAAGTCCAGTCATATTTTCAATTGCGGACTTAACGCGCTCCTGTACCTTTGCTGTTACAACCGGTACGCTGCATCCATACTCGATAATAAGTGAAATCTGTACAGACACATTTTTTCCTTCGACTGTGACCATAACACCCTTGGAAAGATTCTTGCTTGAATGCTTTGCAATGACATCATGTGTCAGTGAGCCAGACAGATATGCAACACCTTTTGTCTCAGTTGCTGCAAGTGCGGCAATAGTTGCCACAACATCGTTTGCAATCTTGATTTCTCCGGTGCTTTCTTCAACAGGAATAGTAACTTCTCCAGATTCTGATTCCAATCCCACAACGGTACCTCCTCTACTTCTATCTATCGTTTTACCTTTTTGTATTATATCAAATCAAAAGACTTTTGTAAAGAAGTTATTCTGTCTTTGCTGTTCCCATCAGTGTAACGCAGATTTGAGATGCACTTACGGAAGTCTTACGTTTTACAATATCTTCGATCTGAGCAAGCTCTGCATCTGTTAGATTATCCTTGCAGATTACTACATCAACGGCATCCTGTGTGATGCTGACAATTGAATGATCAAACCCTTTCGCGCTAAGAAGTGTCTCTACAGCATTTTCCTTATCACTATAGTCTGTCAGACGAACAACTGCATCAATTGCGGCTTGTTTATCTAACTCTGTCTGCGCATCACTATCAATAATTGCCAAGAGATCTTCTTTATTTTTCCCTCTTGTCTGCTCTCTTGCAAGCTTTGTCTGTGCCATATAATCAGATACTGTTAGCCCGTTTGCCAGCACCATTTTCCCTGGATCATCAATATCCTGATCTAAGCTTTCGATATCAGTGAGTGCAGCATCTGTGGCATCTTCTTTAGCAGTATCGATCGTATCATACTCTGCAATTGCCTCTTTAGCATCACTTGTGTTTTCCATGCTGATATCCCTACTGTCAGCAACTTCCACTCTTCCGGCATATGTAAGATACCCAGCAATCGCAATCATCACTGCAAGTACGGTGATAATTACCTGATTTTTTCTCATGATCCGCTTCACTTTGCTTCCTCCGCCTGAGATTTCTTTTCAATTACCTTAATTTTATGCGCCTCTATACCAAATAATGCCTGCACCGCCTCACTGATCTCACGAATTTTTGTCTGCGTGATATTTCCCCTAGCAGCTACCACCACACCCTGAATTGATGGGCTCATTTCCTTTATGATATATGGCATACTGCCTGAGGTGTTTCCTGTCAGCAAAGCCTCATTTTTTTTGTTAAGACTGCTTGTTACACTTTTTTCTAGCGATTCTCCACTTCCTTTTTCTATCTCCTGTTTATTTTCCTCAAGCTGAATTGATTTTTCAAGCACCTTTTCTGACGTTGCAGAAAGAGTGATCATAACATCAACAGATGTGATACCTTCCATTTCTCCAAGGATTTGTTCCAGACGTTTTTCAAGCTCATGCTCATAAGAAAACAAAGATGTATCACCATCTGTATCTAAACTGCTGCCCATGCTTTGCGCCTGATTTAAGTTTGATAATTGATTTTGTGGAAGGGAACAGATGATAAGAATAATTGCTGCAACTGCTAAAAGACCAAGCCGCAAAAAACCAATCTTTTTTAATTCAGAAAGCCATTTGGATTTCATAACCTTGCTCCTTATTTTTATCTGTCTTTAAAAATAACTGTGATCTTGCATGTGGACGAAAGCTGCTCTTCCAAATATTTTTTCAATTCATCTTGTCCTATCTGCATATGATCTTTTTCATTTGTTTTTATTTCACTTACTGTCACCTCAATCTGTATGATCGTTCCACTAGAATCAGTCTCTAGCGACAGATCTTCTAAAAAACACTCACGCTTTTTTAGAAGATCTCTTATCTGCTGCTCAAGGATCTTTTTCTGGGCAGACACTTCAAGCGTAGTCTGCTTATCATTTAATTTTTGCAAATCTGCTTCTAAATAAGTTCCTTCTGAGAAAAAAGCTCCAGCCTCTAACCAAGTCTGACCAACCCGCTCAGCTGAAATGGACAAAATCGGAGAAACAAACAGCAATACTAAAAGAAGATTTAAAAACAAGCGAATATATGGACCATATTCTTTTTTTGCAACAAGATTTTCTACTAACACTGATAAAATAAGATAACCCGCGATCTGACGCAGATAATCACGAATTGCGGTCATAATAATCCTCCTCTGATAAGCTTTTCTTACAGCACACGATTCGTAAATGCGCATATTACTGCAATTGTAATCAGGAATAGAAAAATCGCCATACAAAGCGTTTTTAACAGCATACGATTCGTAAATGAGACTGCTTGAAGTGCTGTGATCATACGCTTATCTGAGATAGGACTGGCAACTGCTGCAATCCCATAATAAATCAGAACAATAGCTGCCATCTGCAAAATCGGATATATGCTTACAAGTATTAAAACAATACACCCTGCCATACCAATTCCATTTTTAATCAGCGTACCTGTTCCTATTATTATTTCAGCTGTACTCTTTATACCACTTCCAATTCCAGGTATGGAGCCAATCAGCTTCTGAGCAAATGCCGGTCCTGCACTAGAGGCAAGCGGTACAATCAATCCCTGAATCACCTGCAGACCAACAATTACAGCACAAAGTGTTTTCATTGACCACTCATAGATCATCTTTATCAGCTCCTCCATCCCGGCAAAACGATCTTCCCCTGTAAGCCCGTTTAAAATTGATACGCCAAAATACAGCTTAATAATAGGTATCATTGCATAAACAAGAACTGCATCTATCAGTCCAATCATGCCAAATGTTGCCTGATAATACAAACTTGATGATGCCGCACCTGTTATACAAACCATTGACAAGCAAAAGGCAGGCAAAAGCATTTTCATAAATGTAATCATAAGATTAAGACAATTCGTCACAAGACGACAACTCTGAACAAATCCTGCAAGTGCAGAGGCTGTAATCATCAAAAATACAACAAACCATGCTTGTCCCGCGATCTGATCACTGTCAAAAACAGATGCTATGCTGCTAAGAACTGCAGAGCAAACCACAAGCAGCAAAATAGAAACTGCCTGTGTACGATTTTCCTGCACCTCTCCAATTAAAACTGACGCGATATCTGATAAAAGCTTTGAAAATGATATTGGCCTGTCTGCATGAATCAAATTCCTAACAAGCTCACCAAAACCTATATGTGTCTTTGAAAGATTATCAGATACAAACTGCTCCAAATCAGATAAATCAAGCTCTGACAGTGCCTCATCCATGTCTTCTGCAAAGTCGCTTTCTTCTGATTTCTCCTGCAATAACTCTGCATGCACCAACTTGCAAAAACTGCCTTCTGCTATAATAAACCACAATGTCACAAATAATACGATACAAAGCTGCCTGCATCTTTTTGCCATATGCTCCCTTCTATCCACAACACATTTTTGTTATGTTCACATCAGCTTAGAAACATTTTTTAAAACAGCCAGCACAATCGGCATGCTAAAACCAAGAATTGTAAGTCGTGCCGCCATTGAAATCTGACGTCCAAGTGCCTCTTGTCCGCAGTCTTTACAAAAATCACATGTAAATTCGCCCAAACATGTAATTCCTATCATTTTAAGAATGCTTTCCATATAAATGTTGTCAATTGAAAGATACTGGCGAAGCTGATTCATGCTCTGAATTAAATAGCGAATCTGTTCAAGAAGATAATAGCCAAAAAACAATCCTGCAGCTAACATCAGATAAGTACGATACTCTTCTTTTATCTGTTTCAGGCAAACCGCTAACAATGTAAACGCAATACCTGCTGCCGCAATCTTCCACATGCGCCCTCCTACAGTGCAAATAGATTTCGAATACTGTCAAACAATTCACTGATATAAGGAATCAGCCAAAACAGTACAAGAATCAAACCAGACAAGGATACCAAAAATGCCTGCTCGTCACGGCCGCTTTGCTTTAATACCTGCTGTATGATTGTTACCAGGATTCCGACAGCCGCGATCTTAAAAATCAGATTGACATCCATTCTGGTATCCCCCTTTTACCATAGCAAAATAAGAAGAAAAGCTGCCGCGCAAAAGCTAAGCACGCGGCATAGCTTACACTCATTTCCAAGCTTCGTTATCCGCTTTTCATACAGCTGTGAAAGCTGATTTGCATCAAAGAAAAGCTGCTCTTTTACCATTTTTCTTTCAAATAAGAGAAAATCAGATGCACAATGAAGAATCAATTCCTCTTCCTGCTCATTCCAACCCATTTTCCTATATACTTCGTTTACGGCATGGCTCCACTCCTGCAAAAAATCACCGCCTTCTGCCATACGTTTCGCCATCCTGCTTACTAGTTCTTTTGTCGCCCCTTGCGTTATTGATGATGCTTTTTTAAAAACATCCTCCAATATGCTACCTCTTATTTCAATCTCCTGTCCGGCAAAGAGAAGGAAACGAATCAATTCCTGCAGCTGTTTTGCCGTCTCCTTTCGTGATGTTTCCATACAAAATCCAATGGACAACAAAGTTCCAGCTATTATAATAGCTGCTGCAAGTTTCATTCATAACTCCTTTCAATTTCTACAGTCGTCATAAGTTGCCTATTCTGATCATAAATCAAAACATTTCTGGAACAGTCATTGTCTATTTGAATTTCTATGTACCGCGAAAATAATCCAGAAATCTTTTGATCAAAAAGATGCTGCTTTATTGTTCCGTGCGCTGTCGTTAAAAGCGCTGTTCCCCACTTTTTTGCCTGCGCGAATATCTTTATGTCTTCTTCTCCTCCAGCCTCATCTGCAGCTAACACCTGCGGTGCCATTGTGCGAAGAAGCATTATCATCGTATCTGTCTTACTTCCGCCATCCATAACATCTGTGTTTTGTCCAACATCATTTTGCGGAATACCGCTTATACAGGCGGCCACTTCTCCTCTCTCATCTGCCAAACTAGTGGTAAGAGGACGATGAATGCCTGTTCCATCTGAAATCAGACGAACAAGGTCGCGAAGAAGAGTTGTCTTTCCAAGCCCTGGCGGTGATACTATCAGCGTATCTAAAAATCGCTCTTTCTCCCACAGCCATGGATAGATTTCTCTGGCACAGCCGCGTACTTCCCTAGCCATTCGAATATTATACGAGCTGATCTTACGTATTCCCTGTAGCTTTCCATCACAAAGTATTACCTCTCCACAAATTCCAATGCGGTGTCCTCCCTGAATAGTCAAATAGCCCTGACGAATCTGCTCTTCTGCTGCATATACAGAAAAACGGCTTGCATTTAATAAAATCTGCTCCATCTCTGCCTTTGACATAATAACGAGTGACATTTCTGGCAACAGCGTTTTTGTAAGGCTCCCGTTTTGATTCAAATAAAAAAGATTCATTTTTCTTCGCACCGATACAGGTCTCTGTGTACGGATGCGTATTTCTTCAAATGAATCAAGTGAAATGCCTCCCTTTTTTAATGCCTCTTTTATGGATTCCGGCAGAATTTGCCAGATGGCATCTGTCTGCATTGACATCACCTCTAACACAACTATATGCAAGTCCATAATCTTTATGCCAAAAGTCGCTAATTTACAAATTATCTCTCTGTGTTCCATTCTCTTTTTTATCTGTTGATTTATAATAACAGTAAATGCATACTTAAAAATCGGGAAGGAGCAATTAAAATGTTGTTTTCTTATGACAAAACTCTTGGAACTGTTGAAACCTCTCAGGGTACCATGACACTTACGAGGTATTCATTCCGTTTTTTCTTGAAATGTTTTTGATGAATTTCATGCAGACGGTCAATACCTTTATGCTCTCTTATTTTTCGGATAATGCTGTTGCCGCCGTGGGTGCTGCCGGTCAGTTTTCCAGCATGATCTATACTTTTTACTCCGTCATTGGAACGGGTGTCTCCATTGTTTTATGCCATCATCTTGGCGCAGGAAAAAAAGAACAGACCTCAGAAGCTGTATTTTCAGCGCTTGTCTTTGGTGCTGCCCTAAGTGCAGTTATTAGTATTTCAATGTCTATATTTGCTCGTCCATGTATGACACTTCTTAATATAAATGGAGATGTTTTAGATGATGCTGCAAAATATTTTTCGATCTGCATGCAGTTTTCATTTCTGCCAGCACTTTTTGTAATTATATCCTCAATCTTTAAAAGCTACGGTTTTCCTCAGATTTCCGTTGGCATTTCTCTTGGTATGAATATCTTAAATGCTGCACTGAATTATCTCGTTATTTTCCAACCATTCCCATTCTTTCTTAAAGGCGTATCGGGAATTGCATGGTGCAGCAATATAAGCCGTGGTGTTGCTCTTATCTGCATTATAATTTGTCTGTTTCGTCTTCCGCTGCAGCTTGATTTTCACAAGATGAGGCCAAAGAGCTTGTTAAAGATTAAGGAAATTCTGCGTGTTGGTCTTCCAGGCGGAATCAGCTCACTCTCCTACAATGTATCGCAGACTGTAACTACATCTGTTATTGCACTAGTTGGCGTCTCCGCGATTTCAACTAAAATATATGTCTCCAATCTTGTTTTTTATGTTTATGTGCTTGGCCTTTCCCTTGGAATGTCAACATCACTTTTGATTGGATGGCTATGCGGTGCCAAGAAATACGATCAAGCATATAAGCTGAATCTGCAAAATTTAAAGGTCACGATTTTACTAAATGCTACGCTGTCGATTTTACTGTTTCTATTTGGCCGTCCGCTTCTTTCTCTTTTTACAAAAGACCCTGATATTCTTAAGGTTGGCTGTGCGCTTTTGTTTTGGGATATTTTCGTTGAGATTTTCCGCGGTTTTAACCATATCGAAGAGAACTCTCTGCGCGGTGCCGGCGATGTAGTCTTTCCAATGATTGTCTCTATCTGTTCCTGTTGGGCAATGAGCGTACTATTTTCTTACATACTAGGCGTAAAGCTCGGACTTGGACTGACAGGCTGTTGGATCGCCTTTGCCATGGATGAAGCCTTCCGCGGAATTAACTACTTCTTCCGTTGGAAATCAAAAAAATGGATGAAGAAGACAGTTGTTTAATTGTGTTGTGCTATTTCCTGTGTTTTGGCATAATCTGCAGGTGAAACGCCTGTCTGCTTCTTAAAAACTTTACTGAAATAGCTTTCATCAGCAAAGCCAACACACTCACTGACCTCCATTATACGCATGGAGGTCGTTGTTAGCAGCTGCTTAGCATGCGCGATGCGAATGTCACGCAAATACTGAAATACCGTTTTTTTCATATTCTTTCTAAATAGACGGTTCAGATAATCAAAATTGATATCAAATTTTTCTTCCAGATAATCGCCCGTGAGCGGTTCCTTGTAAGCTTCATGCAAAAAACTTTGCACTTCAAGAACTTTCTTATAGCCACGGGCGGTTATCATTTTATTTTCCTGCATTGCAAATGTCAGACTGGCACGTGAAAGCTGAATTAAAAATGCTAGAAATTGCGCGCCGCTCAAATCCTTATAATATTCCAGATGGTCGGAATTTGCCGATACCACTTGCTGAATTTGCTGAATCAGCGCTCCCCAAACTGTCTCATCCTGAATATGGCAATACTTAGGAAGCATAAGCTGATGGCTCTTTTCATTAGGTGCTTCGCTTGAATCACTCTGCATTGCTGCACAACGAAGCTGAAGCATTTGTTCGTGCATTTTGGACTCGTCTATTTCATTATTTTCGCTTTCTTCCAACATTGGATGAGTCATCAGATGAATCATATCATGCTGAAAATGAATGTAATAATATTCGCAGTAAGTAATCTGCTTTCCCTCATGATATTTATCAGGATCCAAAAGAATAAAATCGCCTGGGTGCAGATGATATGTAATTCCATCCTCTGCCAAATAAAGCTCTCCCTTTTGAATCAAGTACGCTATATATTCATGCGGTACACGCTTTTTATGCGCACACGGCGGTTTTAATATCCAATAATCAGCCAGATGTATCTGCGGTACGATTCTGCTGTCCATCACATAATACATATTTTCACTCCATTCTGAATGATAATTCATTATAATGCCAAAATAGAGGAAATGTCAATATTAGCACATCTGTCTATCTTTTTCTTGTAAAAAATGAGTGAAAAAGTTTTGATTAGAAATTTTGCCAATGAAAGAAATCTCCATTTTCTTAACAAGATAATATGGTATACTATTATCAATATATACATAGCAACTTTTTAAATGGAGGTAACGATATGTCCGATTTTGATTTATGTAAAGAAACTCTTGGAGGAAAAAGAATTATTTTTCTTGGCAGTTCAGTCACTTATGGAGCCTGTGCCATGGGGCAATCATTTATCGAGGCTTTAGAAGAAAAAGATGGAATTATTGCCATAAAGGAAGCTGTCAGCGGAACGCTTCTTGTTGATGAGGATGTTGCTGATGGCAAATCGTACATTGCCCGACTAGCGACCATTGATACAAACATAAAAGCAGATGCGTTTGTCTGCCAGCTGTCTACAAATGATGCCTCGCACAACAAGCCGCTTGGAATAATTTCTGATTCATATGCAAAGGAAAATTTTGATACTAAAACCATAGCAGGTGCTATTGAATTTATTATTGCATATGCAAAGCAGACATGGCATTGCCCTGTAATTTTTTACACTGGAACTAAGTATGACAGTGATCTTTACAAAAAAATGGTTGAACTGCTGCTTTCAATACAAAAAAAATGGCAGATTGACGTGATTGATTTATGGAATGATATAGAAATGAATCAAGTTTCACCAGAAAACTACAAACGTTACATGTCTGACCCAATTCACCCATTAAGAGATGGTTATCGCGAATGGTGGCTTCCAAAATTTGAGGAAGGTATCACGCTTGCTTTGACTAAAAAGCATACAATTGACATCTCAAGTTTTGTTGAGAAAGCTAAGACTCTTGGCGTTCTTGGTGTAAAGGTTACTCAGCATAATGAGTTAAAAGCAGAGTGGTTAAGTGAAGGTGAATGCCGCAGAAATATTTATTCGGCGACAAAAAGTTTTACGTCTTGTGCAATGGGATTTGCCGTACAGGAAGGACTAATTTCGCTTGATGAAAAGCTTACCGATGCATTCGCAGACGATATTCCAGAAAATCCAGATGAGAATCTGAAAAAAGCAACAGTCCGTGATCTTTTGACGATGTGTCTTGGACAGGAATC
Organism: Firmicutes bacterium AF25-13AC; assembly: GCA_003478935.1. GTDB lineage: Bacteria > Bacillota > Clostridia > Lachnospirales > Lachnospiraceae > Anthropogastromicrobium > Anthropogastromicrobium aceti. Next base: position 52,973 of record QUFP01000011.1, on the reverse strand, counting down.
TGGTCATTTGATGGGAGAACAGAGGCCGCTCTATAAGGAAGATGATTGGGTTAAGATGGTTCTTTCTATTCCATTTGTCTATGAGCCTGGAACACATTTTGTCTACAATAATGTAGGTCCATATCTGGCAGGCATCCTTGTTCAGAGACGCTCTGGAACCGATCTTGTATCTTATCTTATGCCGCGACTTTTTAAACATCTTGAAATTAAGCGGCCAACCTGGGAAATTGATCCTCTTGGCAATACATTTGGTGCGGGCGGACTGTTCCTTACTCTTTCTGAGCTTCACAAATTTGGTCTGTTCTATTTGAATAAAGGAAAATGGAATGGAAAGCAGCTGTTAAATGCTGCATGGATTGAGGAAAGCACAAAGCCATCAGACACAGAACAGTATGGTTATCTGTTCTGGCGTGGAAAATATAATTCCTACCGTGCCGATGGCAAATATTCTCAGCTTTCCATTGTACTGCCTGACGCAGATGCCGTCGTATCCCTTGTCGCAGAATGCCGCAACGGAGAAGAACTGACGCAGGCAATAAATGACCTTATCTGCGCACAGTTATAATTCTGTTACTTGTGATACGGCTCATTTTTCTGAATGCGAAAACAGCGATATATCTGCTCAAGTAAAATCACACGCATCATTTGATGTGGAAATGTCAGTGCCGAGAAGCTTAGCTTCTCATCGGCACGGGCAAGTACCTTTTTACTAAGACCAAGGGAGCCTCCAATCACAAAAACAAGATGTGACCGCCCTGCCACTGTAAGTTTTTCTAAATGCTTTGATAATGCAACTGAATCATACTGCTTTCCATCAATAGCTAACGCGATCACATATCCATCCTTCGGACAGCGGGCAAGCAGACGATCTCCTTCTTTATCTTTGATTTGCTCACAGAGAATATCGCTTGCCTGATCCAAAGTTTTTTCATCCTCGACCTCAACAAGCTCAAGCTTCGTATACAGTCCGAGTCGCTTTGAATATTCCGCAATAGCCTGCTTCCAGTAGCTTTCCTTTAATTTTCCAACCGTTAATATCGTAATTTTCAACTTCTGTACCTTTCTTTCTGTCATGTTTTAATTGATGACCATGTTTTTGATTTGGTCTACATTCTGCTGTACTCTGCTTCATAGCATTCTTTCTGTGTCACAACAAAATCAAGTCGTCTGTCATGTGCTTCGCTTGGAATTGCATCGAAAAGCTGTTCCTCAAATGCATAGCCAACTGTAACTGCTTCCTTATACATTTGCAGGTAGCGGTCATAGTAACCGCCGCCGTAACCCATACGCAGCCCATCTCGTGTGAATGCACATCCTGGTATAAGAATCAAGCTATTCTCGTCTGCCCGAACTACCTGGCAGTCTTTTTTTGGCTCTAAAATGCCATATGTCCCTTTTACACAATCATCTAATGACATAATACGGCAAAACACCATCTTGCCGCTTCCCTGCTCTCCATCCAAAAGGACTACCCTTGGAACAGCAACACATTTTTGTTCAGCAAGTGCATGCTCAATGACAGGCATTGTATCTGCCTCGCTGCGATATGACATATAGGCAAAGATCATGCTGGCATTTTTGTAAGCTTTCGTATCAAATAAATTTTTCGCAATCTGCGCGGATTTTTCCTGTCTATTCGTAATCTTTGCACGCCTTTTTAACGCTGATTTGCGAAATAAGCGTTTCTCTTCTTCTATCATCATATGAAGCTCCCTTTTCACGGGCAAAAACGCGCTGCAATCCACTCTGCTGCACGAATGCCATCCATCGCTGCTGATGTGATGCCGCCTGCATAGCCTGCTCCTTCACCGCACGGATATAGTCCACGCACATTGCTCTCTCCATTTTCATCACGTACCATACGAAGCGGTGATGAGGTACGACTCTCCACACCAAGCAAAAGCGCATCCTCTCTTGCAAAGCCATGAATTTTGCGGTCAAATGCTGGAATAGCTTCGCAAAGTGCCTCAGTAAGCGGCTTTGGAAGCACCTGATTTAAATCGGCAAATGCATATGCACCCTTTGTGCATGGCTTGACTTCTCCGAGGCCAGTTGAGATACGTCCTTCTTTAAAATCACCAAACAGCTGAAGCGGAATTTTGCTGTTTCCTGCGCGGTATGCTGCCTGCTCAAGTCTTCGCTGGAAGGCTACGCCGCCCATATAAGACACATCAGGAAAATCCTGCGGTGTAACAGTGACAATAAGTGCTGAATTTGCATTCTTACTGTCACGCGCATGGTAGCTCATTCCGTTTACGGCAAGACCGCCCTTCTCACTTGATGCATTGACCACAAAGCCTCCTGGACACATGCAAAAACTGTACACACCACGACCGTTTTCTGCCTGATGCGTCAGCTTGTAACTGGCTGCGCCAAGTGACGAAACATGTGCGGCTCCATATTGTGAGAAATTGATCATCTCCTGCGGATGCTCAATACGCACACCGACAGCAAATGATTTAGGTTCCATATGAATATGCTTTCCAAGCATGGCAAATGTATCGCGCGCACTATGTCCTGTTGCAAGAACAAGAGTCTCACATGCAATATACTCGGTCTGATTGACCCATATTCCAGCTAGTGCGCCATCTCTTACATCAAGATCTGTCATACAGCTGTCAAAACGTACTTCTCCGCCATACTCTAGGATGCTCTTTCTCATACTTACAATTACATTCTTTAACACATCAGTTCCAATGTGAGGCTTTTGCTGATATAAAATTTCTTCCGGTGCACCATGCTCAACAAAAATTTCTAACACCTTGCGATTTCTCATAAGCTTATCTTTGACAAGTGTGTTTAACTTTCCATCTGAGAATGTACCTGCGCCACCTTCTCCAAATGAAACATTTGTCTTCTCATCAAGCTCTCCTGTTTCCCAGAAATGCTCAACTTTTTTAGAACGATTATCTACATCAGAGCCCCGCTCCAAAAGAATAGGACGATATCCGTGCTGCGCGAGCAGATAGCCACAGAAAAGTCCTGCCGGTCCTGTTCCTATTATTACAGGGCGATGTTTTTGCTGCAGTACTCCTTCCTTTGGAAATGTATAGGTCTGCCCAGAGGCAATCACAATTGACGGATTATGCAGTTTTTTTACAATTGTCCGTTCATTGTCCACCTCTGCCTCGATAAGATAGACAAAGAAAAGCTCTGGCTTTTTTCTTGCATCAATAGACTGGCGCAGAATCTTCCAGCTCTTTAAATGACTGCGTGGTATTTTAAGCTGCTTACATATTTTTTCTTCCAGCTCTTCTTTGCTGTGACCGCATGGAAGCTTTAATGAATTGATCTGTATCATCTATTTTTCCTCTGTTTTCCAATTTTATTTGCCGCTGCTTTTCCGGCAAGTGTGCCTGTCGCCCATGCCCAGTGCAAATTATAACCGCCGCAGATTCCATCCACATCAAGAACTTCTCCTGTCAAATATAGCCCCGGCACATTCACACATTCCATTGTTGACGGATCAATTTCTCTAAGGTCAACGCCGCCAGCACATACCTGTGACTGACTTACTGGGTTAGTTTTCGTAATTGTAATGCGATATTCTTTTGCAAGCGCTGCCAGGTTATCGCAGTCTGCCAGCCTCATTGGTCTGTCAATTGCAATTCTTGCCTTTTTGCAAAGTGCATGTACAAGCTTTGAGTTCCATAATCCACAAAGCTGTCCCTGTGCACTTCGCTCTGTAAAGCCTGCACGCACACGAAGCTCCTCTAACAGCTCATTTCTTGTCATGGATGGCATAAAATCAATAACCGCTTCTGTCTTTTTCCTTTTTAACAATGAATATGATGCATAGCGGCTAACCTGAAAGACCGGGATTCCTGAAATACCATAATCTGTCAGTTGTACTTCTCCCTTATCCTTACTCATACACTTTCCATCAGAAATAAGTGACACAGCTGCCTGCACGCGCACACCGCTCCAAATCTTCCCAATCGGATCTTTTTCCTGAACAAGTGCCGTGAGCGCCGGAACTGTTGGCTGTACTTTTAAGCCAAGTGTGCGGCAAAAACCTTGGGGATCGACAAGTTTTCCTTCCTTCATTCCGGCAAGACTTCCTGCCGCAATTATCAATACACGGCTCTCAAAATGCTCTCCCTGTGACGTAACGGCTATAAATTCATTATTTTTATTTTTTACCTGCGTAACAGATGAATCTGTATGTATCACAATACCAAGCCGCTTTGCTTCCATCAAAAGACATTCTGCAACTGATGCAGCCTGTCCAGATGACGGATAATAATAGCCATCGCGTTCACTTGGCCAAATGCCAAGCTCCTTCAAATAGTTAATCGCAGCAGACGGCGGATACTGTGAAAGCACCTCTTCTGCCTGACTGATAAAAGCACTTCTATAACAGGAAAGTGCCATTTTTTCATTTGTATAATTGCATTTTCCATTTCCTGTCGCCAAGATTTTTTTTGCCGGGCGATCCTGTGCCTCAAGAATATGCACCTTGCATCCGCCGCGAGCAGCATATATCGCAGCCGTCAATCCTGACGCGCCCGCTCCAATGACAAGCACCTGTGTTTTCATTAAAGTTTTCCTTTCCATGTACAAATGTATTTTGACTAGTTACATATTTCCTAATCCTAAGTGTACACCAGTCCATCTCAATAAGCTCACACCTAATACATCCTCGTATATCATCTTTCTCTTCCATTTGAGACGGATCTGATAAAAAAAGACGAAGTTCCTCTTCATTCATCCCTGCCAAACGTATATCCCAATATGGTTCTACAAAAAGCAGCTGCCCTGTATCGACACTGTACTCTTCCAGAAAAATATCCATCTGTGCATTCACGCGCACCTCACTCTCTGATTTTGGAGGCAAACGCATTAAAATTTCTTTTTGTTCTTTATCTGCCAACATATTTTTTGCTGCATGCCTTGTTATAAAAAAGCTTGTCTGCTCAATCATTAGAAAGAATGCCGCAACAGAAAGAAAACGAATTGCATACTTCACACAAATACTCCTTTTGCCAAGTTTTATTTTTATGTAAAGTATGGATTCGTTTTCATTCATTTATTCCTATAAACTTACATCAGCCTGCATTTTTTTGCAATGCGAATCAACGTGCTTCCCTTTGGCAGATCTCTCATGACGCTCTCGGTAAGAAGCTTACATTTAACTGCAACTGCAAAATACACAATGACTGCTACTACTACAGATATCAGCATCGGAATTGCTTTTCCTAAAAACTGATGCAGCAGCTGATAACATCCAAAGCAGACAATGCCCATAATTCCAGAGGCAGCTGCCGGCTTTACAAATAATGTAATCACATCTGGGCGATATTCCAAAATCTTGCTGATAGAATAGAAATTCAAGATTGTAATCACAAGAGCATAGATCACATAGCTGATAATAACGCCGTAAATACCATGTTAAAGCCAAGGCAAAGAATTAATAATACCACAACATGAACTGCCATCGCAATCAGAGAGTGGCAGACTGGAAGATTCATTCTGTCAATTCCCTGAAGAATCGAGTTTGTGATAGTAGAAAATGAGAATGTGATAACGGCTGGGCAGACAACCTGAAGATAAGTGCTTGCTGCGCTTGTGTCACCAGAAAATAATGTTTTTATAATCGGATTTGCTAGTACAAGCAAACCAACGGCAGACGGAAATGCCAGTATCGAAATAAACCTAAGAATTGCATGAACTTTTGACTTTGCAGTCTGCTCATCTCCAAGAGCATATGCAGCTGTCAGTGTTGGAACAAGCGATACTGCCATTGCTGAGGAGATAGAGACCGGAATATGAACTAAAAGCAGAGCCTTTGCATTATAGGCTCCCCACATGCTGTCCTTTACATCCTCCATGCCCTTTGAAGCCATGATGTTGTTAAACAAACTTCCATCTACCAGCTCAATCAAGTTATAAAGTGCAGTGCTTAAGATAACTGGAAGTGCAATAGAAAGCATAAGACGAAAAATATCGCCATACTCCTGCTGTGTTCCTGTCTTATCACGGCTAATATTAACTGCAAGAATTTTTCTGTATGCCACAAACAAGATAAAGCAAAAGATCAAGCCTGCCAGTGCACCGGCACCAGTTCCTATTGCGCCGCCTGCTGCACCCCATGCGTAGCCTAAATCAGTCGTACCGCCTGCTGCATCCATTCCGTGACCAAAATCAAACAGAAAATATGCAAACACAACTGACATGATCGCATTGATCAATCCCTCTACAATCTGTGAAACTGCTGTTGGAAGTGTATTTTGAAGGCCCTGGAAGAAACCACGAAATACACCAAGAAGCGCCATAATCAAAATGGTCGGTGCCATAAAACGAAGCGCAATAGCCGCCAGCTCACTGTGGAAAAATACCCTTGTAAAAAACTGCGCACCAATTAATACAATCAAACCAAATGTAGTGCCAATACCGATTGCAAATGCAATTGCACATATAAATACTCTCTTTACATTGCGCCACTGACCCAATTGTGCCTTTGCAGAAACCATCTTTGACACGGCAAGCGGAAGACTGTATGAGGACAGCAGCAGCAAAATTGTGTAAACGCTGTACGCATACGAATAAAATCCGTTTCCCTTGTCTCCAATAATCGCCGTCATAGGAATACGATAAATCATTCCCATTACACGCACCAATATTGACGCAATCGCCAGAATACTTCCCTGTGCGATAAAATCATTTTTCTTTTTTTCCATTACAAAATCTTCCCTTTCTTGCCGCCAATCTTTCTTTTAGGCTTATCTGAGAATTGATAATCCGTTCAATATTTCTCTTTGGCGAGCCTCCATCTGCTCGCGTTCTTCTTCTTCCATATGGTCATAGCCAAACAGATGAAGCATACTATGTGCCACTAAAAAGCCCAGTTCACGCTCTAATGAATGGCCATAGCTTTCAGCCTGCTCATATACCTTGTCCACTGATATGATAATATCACCAAGCACAAGCTCTCCCGTTTCGAAATTAAAATAGTCCTCTGACGCATTTTCCAATGGATCAAAATTCGCCGGCTTATCGTAATCGACCATCGGAAATGATAAGACATCTGTTGGACGGTCAATTCCTCGGTATTCCTTATTGATCTTATGAATTTCCTCATTATTTGTCAATAATACATTGACCTCTGCCTCATACGGGCACTTCTCATAATCCATGCAGCCCATAACAACACGTTCAATTAACGCCTTGTAATCAAATGGCAGCTCCTTTGAAGCTTCATTCTCAATTGTAATTGTCATACTCTCTCCATCAGCCTCTTGGCTTTCTTGTTTTTTCTTCATGCTCTTTCGCACGCATTTTGCTGTTTTGCTTATTTTCGTAATCCTCATAAGCTTTTACGATTTTCTGAACAAGCGGATGACGAACAACATCGCGGTTATCAAGATAGACAAATCCGATATCATCCACATTCTTTAAAACCTTAATTGCCACATCAAGACCAGACGGCGTACCTGCCGGAAGGTCTTTTTGCGTCATATCTCCTGTGATAATAACTTTTGACCCAAAACCAATACGTGTCAAAAACATCTTCATCTGAGCAGGTGTCGTATTCTGTGCCTCATCCAGTATAATATAAGAGTTATCTAGTGTACGTCCTCTCATGTAAGCAAGCGGTGCCACTTCTATAAGGCCCTTCTCCTGATTGTTTATAAAGCTTTCTGCACCCATAATCTGATACAATGCGTCATATAATGGACGCAGGTAAGGATCTATTTTACTCTGCAGATCACCAGGCAAAAATCCCAGCTTCTCACCAGCCTCAATTGCCGGACGCGTCAGAATAATACGGCTGACCTCCTGCTTTTTAAATGCATCAATTGCCATCGCCATTGCCAGATATGTTTTTCCAGTTCCTGCCGGACCAACGCCAAACACAATCATTTTGCTTCGTATTTCGTCAACGTACTTCTTTTGTCCAACGGTCTTTGGCTTTACTGGCTTTCCAGAGATCGTACGGCAGATGATTTCCTTATCAATCTCAAGTACATCACTGCTTTTCTCGGAAAAAGACATTGAAATCGTATAATCAACATTCTGCTCAGTCACAGTGTTTCCTCTTCGTGACAATTCAAGCAGCGTATCCACAACGCTTCGCGCCTTACCAACTGCCTCTTCTGTTCCTGAAAGACGAATCGTTTCACCCCGGTTTACAAACGTTACACCAAAGGCACGTTCAATCTTTTTTATATTACAGTCAAACTGTCCAAATACATTCAGCTGATGGGCAGCCGGTATTTCCATAACTGCTTGCGCAACACTCATACATTAACCTCACTTGTTACTCTTGTTTTTGCAGTTCCTGCACTTGCGATTCCAGAGCACATTTCTCTGATGCATTTGCTTCAAGAAGAAACTGCACATTCATTCGGTAGTCTTTCGGACCACTTTCTATTGTAACATTATTTTCAATTATTTCCACCCCTAATTTTTCCAATTGAATAATAAATTCAAGATATTTTTGATCTGCCTGCTTTTTAAGGCTCTCATCATCGTAGCAAACCGTCGCGTTTTCGTACTTCATAAGACAATATTCTTCATTATAAAATGGCAGATAAAAATGTTCAAAAAGCTTCCATTGATGCTGCTCAATATACAATTCTTCCTGATCTGACGCCATAAGACTTTGCGGCAGACAAAAACGATGACCGAACAAAACAAGCCCCGAATGCACCTGCTTTGATGTATAATGTCTTACAGTCTGACTTCGGGGTATTGTAATTTCAATATTCTCCTCGTATTTAATCCACACATCAGCTGAGGCATTTGTCTTCTCATACCCAACAATTTCCTGTGAATCATTGTAAATAGGAAGCAGTCCAGACACCAAAAGATCTCCTTTTTCGACTTGATCTCCTTTTTTGACAAGCGGCGTTCCCCGCCTTGTGATCATCCTCGCAATAATTCCACTTTTTGATGCCTTAAGACTGCATGGTGTTTGCTCCTTTTCTTTTGCTGAAGCAGTATTATTTTCTTCTATCTCTACAACAAGCCTCGTGCCTTCTAAACGAGCCGATACCCATGTAATATCATCAAACTCATTGCGAAGCCGCTTTTCCAGTCTGTCACAAGTCACACTTGAAATCTTCATACCTGGTTTGTAGCCTCATTTTTAACAAACTGCAAAAGATAGCTGTCTGTGTAGCGCATATTCCCTGCAAAATCAATATCCCATACAAACAATGACATAACATATAAAGCGGCAAATGCCAGTATGCCACAGCAAATTCCCACACGGCTTTTTCTTGTTTTCTTCCATAAAAAATATGGGCCTCGTTTTTCAAGAATACGGATAGAAACATCCGCCTTTGTACGCAGACAGCACAGTTTCAAGAAATCTTTCGCCTTCACATCTGCCTCTATACCTGATGGTTTTCTGCGTACCTGATACAAAACTAAACCATGAAACGATACTATATTTAAAAAGCGTTCTGTTTCTGATCCGCTTATGCTAATCAAAACATGATTTGACCATCCATTTCTCAACTTCTCACCGCCATTTCAGCCCTGCTTTTAAATGCTCATTCCTCGTAGCAGATTGATGTAATGCACCCCGTCACCTTAACCTCCTCTGATGCAAAGTAGGCCATTGCCAGGCAGCGCCCTGTTATTCTAATTCGATGTCTTCCTGTCTGGATACATATCTCATTTTCCTGACATGAAATAAGCTTTTTAAAATTTCTCACCTGCATTTCACTATTTCCTGACAACTGCGTCAGTTCTGCCCCCATCACTACATCTTTAGGCAAATGAAGACAATCCACCACATGCTCCGCTCTTTGTTTTTTCACATCACGTCTTATCTGATACTTTTTCTGCTTTCGCATCCTTTTTTTCGTGTTTCGTTTCATGGCAATGACCTGTTTATTTGTTCTTACGCCAATCTATGCGCCCCACACATAATTTATGCCAGACTTGAACGGACAATATTTCCGAACCAAGCCTGGCATATTCATTATTTTAACTTACAGTTCTCTTATGTAATCTGCTAACCAGAAAATCAATTCACCAATACGGTACAGCTCACTCTCACGGCTGATTTTGTGCCACTGTCTGCGATACTCATAGTACCAGATCTCAAGTGCTTCGGCAAGTGCTCTTTTATCTGTACACGGATTTTGCTGTCCATCATGCACATTCTTAATCACGCCAAACATAGTATTGATCAGAATCTGACCTTCTGCCATATGAAGAATTGGAGCAATATACTTGCGTTTTCCTTCCTCAATTCCAACAAGAAGTGCAGATACCTTCGCCATGTCATTTCTAATTGCTTCGTTGCAAAATTCAATCTGCTTCTGTGAATTTTCGGTCTGTTTGTCATATTTCTCCCAAAAATCAGTTACTTCTCTTTCTGCGACCTGATAACGACAATTTTCCAGAATACGTACAAACTCTCCCCAATTCACAACTGCCTGATTGCTCATATGACTTATCACTTCAACAAGTGACGCAGAACGATCACCATATTCAATTATTGATATATCAGCATTTATCGCTGACTTTTCTGGAATATCGCTGTTCCAGCTAAATGCAGCTCCATAAATGATACCTACCATAGAAAGTTCTGGATGCTGGAAATGACCAAAATCACCCCAGTCAGTATTTAAAAGGCCTTCACCATCATACTTATGCGCAAATATTGTCATCTGCTTGATATTTTCATAAGCATTATCTAACTGGTGAATTGCCTGATTCCATCCCTGAACACCTGGACACAGATATTGATGCGCACCATTCTCCCAAAGCTTTTTCACATTGATTTCTCGTGGTGTCGGACTATAATCCAAGTCATGCAGATTACATCCTCTGGCAGTTCTTTAATAGCTTCAGGATGTGCAGCAATGATATCTCCCCAGAACATCGGACGCTTTCCAATTGCCTTCACATGCTCACATACGCGGTTAACCCACTGAACATACATTACATGAGAGCCAATTTCATCTGCTCTTTCTTTTCCTCTTCCTCTTCCAAGGTCAAAGGTTTCATCGCAGTTGATATTAAAAAGGTTAGAACGAAACAGTGGACTATACTCATCAATTAAACGGCATACTAACTCATATGCTCTGTCATCTGTGCTGTTTAACGTATGATGGCACATGCGCTCATAAAATGAAAATGCTGTACCCTCTGCTTCTTCCACTTCTGAAAGCTCATGGAATGTTTTTGTACGAAGTACCTTATACAAATGACCAAATGTAGCAACAGAAGGAACAAGTTCAATATTTCTCTCTGCACAATATGCATCAAATTCAAGAATATCCTGCGCTGTAAGCGGTGTATCGTCTCTCCAAACCTCACTCAAACCATCAAATAAAAAGGTGTGCTCAATATAAAGATGTAGCTGATTAATCTTATAAAGACTGCAGCGATCTGCCAGTTCCTTTAAATAGGTCATCTTTGGAATACGGCCTCTTGTTACATCCATAAACCAGCCACGCACGGAAAGTTCCGGATAATCCTCGATATACAAACATGGCAAAGAACTTCCATACTGAATAATAAGCTGACGAAGCGTCTGAACACCATTAAAAAGACCTTCTTTTTCTGCTGCGCATACAGTTACACCCTCTGGTGTGATTTCCAGACGATATGCTTCTTTTTCCTTTTTATTTTCTCTTGTAATTCCTGCTTCCTCACTCATGCAAAGCACAATGCCCTTATGCGCACCTGATGTACGTCTGTCAATCAACAGTTCAATACCTGATGATTTTTTAAGCTGCTCTGCAAGCTGTGATGCATAAAAAAATACTTCTGATGGGCAGCTGCTGTCCATTGTAATTCTGCAATGGTAATCAAGAAGCAGTCTTCCCTCTCTTTCTTCGATATGCTGCGGTCTAGGCAGTATGCGTATCATTTCTTCTTCCTCCTTTTGCGTCCCTTACTATTATAATTAGCGACTGGTTACAGTGAATTTGTCTTCATCCATGTCATCAGTTCATCAATTGTTGTAAAAGCAAGTCCTGTTACTGTATCAGCACAGCCATAATAGATTGCAATTCTGCCTGTTGCAGAATCAGTAAGTGTTGCACATGGGAATACAACATTTGGAACATCGCCTCTAAGCTCATAATCAGTTGCCGGTCCTAAAATATAATACTTGCTGCGATATTTTACCTTCCATGGCTGCTCAAGATCAAGAAGTGCACAGCCCATACGATATACAAAGCCGCTGCATGTTCTAAGAACGCCATGATAGATCAAAAGCCATCCTTCATCTGTCTCAATCGGAACTGGTCCTGGTCCGATCTTTACAGACTGCCATGCTGAAGCATCTCCTCCATATGTTCCCATCACGAAACGATGGCGGCCCCAATATTCAAGATCCGGGCTCTGACTATAGAAGATATCACCAAATGGTGTATGTCCTGTATCACTCGGACGAGACAGCATTGCAAATTTTCCATCAATCTTTCTTGGGAAGAGAACGCCATTGCGGTTGTATGGTAAAAATGCATTTTCAAGCTGTACGAAGGTCTTAAAATCAAATGTATATGCAACACCGATTGTCGGACCATGATAACCATTACACCAGGTAATATAGTAACGATCTTCAATAAAGCACACTCTTGGATCATAGCGATACTCTCTATTTAAAATCTCTGGATCAGCTCCCTCAAAACGAATCGGCTCATGATTGATCTCCCAGTGAATAGCATCTTTACTAAAGCCTGCATAGATATCCATGCTCACTCCAAGGCTGTCGCAGCGGAATACACCTGCAAATCCATCCTCAAACGGTACTACTGCACTGTTAAAAATACTATTAGATGTCGGAATTGCATATCTATCAATAATCGGGTTTTCTGTGTAACGCCATACTGGGCGCGGGTAATCCTGTGGTTTTTCCTGCCACGGTATATTTGCTAATTCTTTTCCTATAATCTTTGCCATTTTTTCTTCCTTTCCAATCTTACTTATTTTTTATAATACTTTTCTTAGAAACGAACACGGTAGGTCTGAATCTCATATGGTTTAACTGTAATTTCAAATCCCTCACCATCTGTTTCTATTGTTTGCTTTATCTCTTCAAGACAATTACAGCTTTCTACTGAGGAGATCTTTTCTCCAAAGAAGATATGTGCCTTTGTCTTTGCATTTTCAGACTCATACAAACGCACAATAATGCCATCATCATCCTCTGCCATCTTTACTGTTTCAATGATAACATTTGACTTGTCCACCCATACAAAGCTATTCTGACATCCTGCATGTCCGCCTTCTTCACTAAGAAGCGGCTGATTCAGTTTCATAGCCTCCTGTACTGTATTAGCCTGTCTCCAGCCTTCTGCATGAGGATATAATGCATAAGTAAATGTATGCTCTTCCTGATCTGCCGTTGGATTTGGCTCAATTCCTGACTTAATCAATGTCAGCGTCATAACGCCATCAAGTGCTGAATGACCATACTTGCAGTCATTTAACAAGCTGACACCATAATGTCCCTCTGACATATCCATCCACTTTTGTCCGCAGCTTTCAAAACGAGATTCATCCCAGCTAGTGTTGCGATGAATCTTTCTTGTCAGATTTCCAAACTGAATATCAAATGCAGCTTCATCTGTATGAATATCAACCGGGAAGTGAACTTTAAGCAGATGCTGATGCTCCTTCCAGTCTACATAAGTATCAAAACGAATTACTGCGCTGTCTGCATAAAATGTAACCTTCTGACAAATTACTGATTTACTGATTCTTCTTTCAAGCACAGCGCAGACACAAACATCTCCAATGTCTGTCCACTCAAAGCTTGTAAGATCGGAAGCTTCCCATCCCTTTTCCGTATAGTACATATCAATATCCCAATTGTCAAAGTTCATTGGTTTATCCTCGTACATAACCATACGATTGCCCTTCTGGCCTTCTTTCAATACTTCACGCTCATTCTTCTTATCATACAAACGAGCAAGCATTCCATTCTCATCAAACACAACTGTGTAAAACGGTGTCTCAAGCTTTTTGTTTCCTGCTGTATTCTCAATTGAATACCACAATTTTGATATATCTTTTTCAATTTTCGCTTTTTTGTAAACACGGCTTCCTTTTGATGGCAGTTTCTTTAATGATACAACTGCACCATCATTTGTGTGCTGAACTGGATAGATGACACCGTCAGCATCCTCAAGCGCCTCTGCATCGCAGCCCTCTGGAAGACGTACCACATCATCGCGTGTAAAGCCAAGTGTATTGAATACGGTAATGCCATCGCCATCACCAGCAAGTGCCTTTGTGCGCTCACCGATCAGCTCATGTGCCTCACAAAGAATCTCTTCATACTCCTTCTTTGATACCTCATAAACCTCATGAATGGCAGATCCTGGTAAAATATCGTGGAACTGATTTAGTAAAATAACCTTCCACATGCGCTCAAGCGTTTCCTTTGGATAAGAAATTCCCTTTTTCTTTGCAAGCAGCGATAACAGCTCTAAATCCATCATTGCAAGCTCGCTCTTTCGATTGCCCTTCTTATTTCTTCCCATAGATGTGAGGGTTCCTCTGTGATACTCAAAGTACAGCTCACCCTCCCACTGTGGAAGACGCTTATGATTTCTGACACGCTCGTCAAGACGCTCAAAATACTCAACTGGACTTTCCTGTACTACCTTTGGAATGCCAGCTATTCCCTGTTCCAAACGAGAAGAGCACTCTAACATTTGTCTTGTTGGACCGCCGCCGCCGTCGCCATAGCCATAGCATATCAGCACTTCATTATTAAGATCCTTATTCTGGTAGCGTTCCCACGCACCAATAACGGCATCTGCATCAAGCATACCATTGTACGTTGTAAAATGAGTATTTTTAATATCCTGTCCGACACCAGGAGTTGTAATCAAATGGGTTAGGATACCTGTTCCATCAATTCCTTTCCATAAAAAGGTATCATTAGGGAATTTATCAATCTGATTCCATGCAAGCTTTGTTGTCATGAAATACTCAATTCCACATTCCTTCATAATCTGCGGAAGAGCACCGCTGTATCCAAACACATCTGGCAGCCACAAAATCTTGCTGTCAATGCCAAATTCTTCCGTAAAGAACTGTTTTCCGTAAAGAAACTGTCTGACAAGTGATTCTCCAGATGTCAAATTGCAGTCAGCCTCCAGCCACATTCCGCCTTCTGGAATCCATCTGCCTTCCTTTACACGCTCCTTTACCTTTTCATAAACCTCAGGATAACGTTCCTTTAAGAACACATAAAGCTGCGGCTGACTTGACATGAATTTGTAATTCGGATACTCCTCCATCAGCTTTAACACTGTAGAAAAGCTTCTTGCTGTCTTTTCTCTTGTCTGAGATACTGTCCACCACCATGCAACATCAATATGTGTATGACCAATACTAGATGCTATAATATCATCATGACCAGACAATTCAGGATTCCTGTATAAATGCTCATTTATGTATTCTTGCGCTGCTGCAACGGATTCATCAAACTTTTGAGAATGCGGTGTACGAAGATCCAGCAAATTCAATGCACCATTTAATGCTTCAACAATAAGGCTTTTTGTACGTCCCTGCATCATTCTATTGTAATGATATGCATCTGCCGGTGCCTTCAAATCATAATAAAGCTTTAATAAAGCAAGATCTGTCTCTGACGCTGTTACCATCAGAGAAAACTCATTATGAAGTATTCCTGTGTAAGCCTGCAGATCAAGCGTATACGTCTCTCCTGATTTGGCGCAGTCTGTAAGTCGAACCTCCCTATGGTTCATATCCTGCCCCTGCGTCACTTTTCCATTTACAAACAGTAAAAACTGCGGATTGCGTCCGTCATCCCATTCCTCGATTTGTGTATGAATTTTTAAGAAAATACACTTTCCATCCATCGACTGTGGAACTGTAAATTGAGAACGAAACCAATAATATGTATCCTTGCCGTACCATCTATCCTTTGCACTGTCAAAGTTTTCCCACGGTGTCTCATCATTATCCGCTTCACAAGGCCGCATAAAGAGCTTCTTTTTTATCTGCCACTTTGTAATATCAATATGCTGGCGGTCAATAAGCGGTCGTAGTTCATTAAGAATTACCCAGACACGCTCATCCAAATATCTCATGCAGTATACCATTCCTTTCTATAATCGTTATCGTTTCGCGATGTTAACATTTGTTAATTCTGTTATCAAAATATGTTTCTTTATTTCTTAACATATTGCGAAGATTGTTTCTTTATATTTCATATAATAGTATAGGTTTTTTCATATGTCAAGGCTTTTTTTGTTGATTATATATATATTTGCGTAACAGTGCTATAACACAAGTGTATTTTTTCTTTTAACAATATGTTACTTTGGATTTTATATTAAAAGCAGGGTAAACTAACAATTTACCCTGCTTTTTTTGTTTTTGTTAAAGTGTGATTGTCTGTCTGTCCCAGATCTTTCCCTGATCCATCAAAAGAATTTCAAATTCGCCAGGTTCCACAACCTGTTTCATCTGAAGATTCCATATCGTAAAGGCACCCTTATCAAGCACAATTGAAATCTGCTTTGTCTGTCCTGCCTTTAGACTTGTCTTTGTAAATCCCTTCAATTCACGTACACGCCGCACAGTACTTGCTGCAATATCACGCACATAAAGCTGCGGAACTGCAAAATCATCTGCATCTGACTTATTTGATACAGAAAATGTAACCTTATATGTAAAGCTGTCATGATCTGTTTCTTTTTGCAGCGTCATATTTTCATACAAAAGCTGTCCATAGCCCAATCCCTCGCCAAATTCATACAGCGCATGATCTTCTTCATCCCAATATTTCATCGCCTCATATGAGCGTTTTGGATTGTAATAAACAGGCAGCTGACCTACATGAGCAGGTATGGAAATCGGCAGACGGCCAGACGGGCTTTCCTGTCCGTAAAGAAGCTGTGCCAATGCAAGTCCACCATATGGGCCAGGATAAAAGCTGTAAAGAAGTGCATCTGTCTTTGATGCAATCTCTGAAATGGCATATGGTCTTCCGGCAACTACAATGCTAATCAGCGGTTTATTTAATTCCCGCACAAACAAAAACCAATCTAGCTGATCACCCGGAAGAGAAAGCGTACTGCTGTCCATGCCCTCTCCGCAGTCCATAGCCCACGCTTCTTTATTTTTGCGGACTAAATCACTGTCTTTTGAATCTTTTTGTGTGCCCTGTACAACAGCCGCTCCATTGTTATCAAACAATGCTCCGCCAAATCGGCTTGATGAACCGCCAATTGCCAGAATCACCACATCTGCCCAGTCTATAAGTTCTTGAACTTCTTTTTTCTTTTCTTCTGTCAGAGCTGTATAGCTGCAGGTTTTAATTATTCTGTCGCCTGCAAGATATTCTAATCCCTTTAAAAGTGTAAAGCTGTTTTCATCGCTTACCGGAGGCGTATAATCGCCAAGCATTCGATAGATATCATCTGCACTCGGTCCAAGAACAAGAATCTTTTGATCAGAAGTCTTCAGCGGAAGCACATTCTTATTTTTTAACATTACAACAGATTCTCTTGCCAGCTGTAAACTCTGTGGGTACTTTTCCATCGTATAGTTCTCTTCTTTAGAATCCTCCGGCAGATATGGATGTTCAAAAAGGCCCTGCTCAAATTTTAATGTCAGAACTCTTTTCACAGCCTCATCTAAAAACGTCTCCTCTAAAAGACCGCCCTTAACAGCATCTTCAAGATATGGGAAAACATTATCCCACAAGCTTACATCGACACCTGCAGAAAGTGCCAGTGCTGCTGCATGCGGCTCATCTCCAACTGCCTCCTGCAAACGATCCAATGCTACACCATCCGCCATGACGATTCCATCAAAGCCAAATTCATCACGAAGAATTTCTGTCAATAAATGATGATTCATATGACAGTAAACACCATCAATTTCATTGTATGCTGCCATAACACCTTTAACACCAGCCTCGCAGCATGCCTTCGCTGCCGGAAGATGAATCTCACGCAGTTCCCGCTCTCCAATACGCGCAGCGCTGGCATTGACGCCTCCTGTTGTCTCTCCCTGCGCACAAAAATGCTTTGCGACCATTGCAACACCTTCTGACTGTGTGCCCTCTACTGCTGCTTTTGCAAAACAGCTGCACAGATATGGATCCTCGCCAAAACATTCTTCTGTGCGTCCCCATCTGGGATCTCTTGCTACATCAAGTGCCGAAACAAGAGACAAATTAACACCCATCTGTTTTAACTGACGCGCACAAACACTCACTGCCTCTTTATAAAGCTTAGGATCAAACGTAGCCCCTGCTGCCAGATTAACAGGCAGCAAATATCCATCAAGTGCCTGATGGCCATGCGGACACTCTGAGCTTAGTAAAAGCGGAATGCCAAGACGTGAATGCTCCAGACAGCAGCGCTGCAGCAAATTATAGCCTTTTATGGCATATTCTTTTGAGAGACCGTTTTCTGTTGTCTTTGCTGACCATGGATCTGCACGGTATAATCCATACACAACACCAAGTCCGCCAAAATATTTAGCTTCCTCAATGGTTTCTTTTGTCAGCGTTATCTCATCGCCTTTTCTTTCATATGCACGAAATCCATACAGGCGCTGATTCAGCTGTCCTACCTTCTCACGAAGCGTCATGTGTGACAACAGATCATTTACACGCTCTTCTGTCGGAAGTGACGCATTCTTATAACGAAACATCTGTGTTTTTTGCTCTTCTTTTTGAATCTCACCCATAGCTTGATGCTCCTATCACAATGATTTTTAATCGCGGTTTGTCAGTCCACAATACTCCATTGCATATAATGCAAATAATGAATTTGCCCATGCAAACCACTCTCTTGTAAATGCTGTTGGATCATTGCTGTTAAATCCTTCATGCATAAGGCGTGTTCCTGCATCAGTCGCAAGAAGCGTCTGCATAAGACCTGTCTTCTCTCCTTCATCATTTGATGTAAGTCCCTGCATTGCAAGCGCAATGTGCCAGATGTAACCAGAAGGTGTATGCGGACTTCCCACTCCCTTTGCCGCACTTCCTTCATAATAAAATGGATTTTTACTGCTTAATACCCACTTTCTTGTATTCTGATAGCGCTCATCGCTTGCATCGCACCAGCCAAGCCATGGCATAGACAACAGATTCGGCACGTTTGCATCATCCATCCAAACATCATTGCCATATCCATCTGTCTCGTAAACGTATGTTTCTCCAATACCCTCAAGATTACGTACTGCATAGGAATCAATACCCATTTCAATCTCTTTTTTGAGTGTCAGAGCTTCTTTTGCCATCTCTTCATCATGATATTTGTCTGCTGCATATTCTGCCAGATAGCCAAGAACAACACTTGCAAACATATTAGATGGCACAAGATAACCATAACGGCAGGCATCATCACTCGGACGAAAGCCAGACCATGTCATACCAGTGTAAGCAGTAGGCTCGCCTTTTCCATCATTTGAGAGAGTATCCGTTGGCGGACAGTTTATTCTTCTAAAATAGTAAGAAGATTCGTTATCGTGATGCTGCTCAGTCTTCCATGTATCTAAAATGCGGCGAAATGCTTTCTTTACCTCTGGTGAAAAAACAGTTTCATCGCCTGTTGCCTCGTAATAACTATGAAGCAGCCACAATGGATAACAAAGAGAATCAACCTCATATTTTCTCTCCCACTCCCAATCATTAGACTCAGTATCGTCCTTCTCCCAGCAATGACCATTTTCCTCTTCATTAAAGGCATTTGCATAAGGATCGATTGTAATATAACGCATCTGTCTTTGAATCAATCCTGCAATCATATGTCTGATCTGCAAAAACTCTTTTGCGAATGGCAGATAATGTACAACCTGTGCAGATGAATCTCTAAGCCACATTGCCTCAATATCACCTGTAAATACATACGTTTCTCCATTTTCAAGCAGTTTGGTTGTGGTATCCGCTGTACTCACAAAGCATTTCTGAAACATTTCCTCAAAAATTTCCTGCTGCTCCTTTGTAAAACCCTTCTCACATAAAACTTCTTTTCCTTCCTGCGCAAGTTTTTTTGCCAGAACTGAAATTTCTTCTCCCAGCTGAATCTTCTGTGTTAACATTTTTATACGTTTCTCCTTTCGCTTCCAAATAAATTGCAATGTTTTATTAAATAATTGCTATTTATGGAGAGTATAACAAGTTTTTTCCTGTTGTGCAACAACATTTTGTTCATTTTCTTTGCTTTTTTTTATTATTTTAATGTACTTTGTTTACAAAATGTTACCAAAGCAGTTGAATTTTTTTTTGAAAATAAATTACAATAACATACAAGAGTTATATAATCTTTTTAATTCCTGTTTATTAGCTTTAATGTTTCACGTTATATAAAAACAAAGAAAGGATTATTTATATGAAAAAAGTTACTTATCAGCAAGTTGCCGATGCACTTAATATTTCAAGAGTAACGGTATGGAAAGCTGTCAATGATAAACCAGGCATTGCTCCTGATACAAAACGCAACATTCTGCAAAAAGCCGTTGAAATGGGATACCCTATTTCGATAGCCGATTCAAAGAATATTAACGTTGTGACTGCACCGCCAAAAGCATCCTCACCCAGTATCAAAAACTGTAACGTAGCCGTTGTTGTATCACGACCAGAAACATCTACTTTCTGGATGAACATTATTCACCATCAGGCTATAGCGCTTGCAAGCCATGAAGTCAACATGATGTACGTCTATCTTCCACCAACCTACAGTGATGACTTTACACTGCCAAGTTGCCTGACTGACGGTTCTGTAAGCGGTATTATCGTAATGAACATTTATGATCCAAGGTTGTTTCTGGCATTAAACAATCTTGAACTTCCAAAGGTATTTCTTGACTGCCCAACGAACACTAGCTTTTCATCATTAAATGGAGATCTTTTCCTGATCGAAGGACGTGCCAACACTGAGGAAATTGTAGAACGAATGATTGCATCTGAAAAAAAGAGAATCCGTTTTATTGGAGATATCGCCTACGCTCAGACAAACAAAGAGCGCTATCTTGGTTATCTTAAAGCCATGCAGCGTCATCAGCTCTTTATTAATGAATCAGAAAATCTTACACAGACAATGGGACTTGACCAATATAAGCCACTTGTTTATGAATATTTGAATCGCATTGCAGCAAGCTCTGATGCCATTGTATGCGTAAATGACCACATTGCTTCTCTTGTTCTTACATATTGTCAGGAACACAACATTCGTGTTCCTGAGGATTTATACATCTCTGGCTTTGACGATAATCATGAATTTAATAACAGAATTGCACTTACCAGCGTACACGTAAATACAGAGCACATCGGAACGCACTTGGCTAACCGAATAGTTTATCGTTTAATGCACCCTGAAGACGACTATGAATATACATATATTCGCTGCCGCACAATTTATAGAGAATCTACGAACGATTAAAAATAAAGAGGCAGGCTGCACTTTGCAGCCTGCCCCTTTATTTGTTATTTTCCTGCTCGATTTCTCTCACGAAGCTTAATAATCTCCAAAATTGCATCTACAGTACCCTCTGGTCCAAGTACACTGCTGTTTAAGCAGACATTGTAGCTACGAGCATCGCCCCACTTCTTACTTGTATAATAATTGTAATAGTTTGAACGCTTTTTATCTGTCTTAACAATGATATCCTTTGCCTTTTCCGGGGTCTTATCATACAGCTTAGAAATGTACTTGATCTTCTCATCCATGTTGCCGGAGATAAATACACTTAATACATTTGGATACTCTGCCAGTGCATAATCTGCACAGCGTCCTACAATTACGCAGCTCTCTGTATCAGCTAAATGCTTGATTGTATCAAACTGTGCCAGAAAAACCTTGTGATTTAACGGCATATCAATGAAGGATGATGTAGAATATCCCATTGAATAGCTATCCATTACAAGAGAATAAAGAAAACTGCTGGTTGGCTTCTCATCGTGACTCTCAAAGATCTCCTCACACAGTCCGCTCTTCTTTGCCGCCAGTGTAAGCAATTCCTTATCGTAACACTTAATATTTAATTTTTCCGCAAGACGATTTCCGATCAATCTTCCGCCGCTTCCGCACTCTCTGCCTATTGTGATCACTAAATTACCTGTCATAATGCTCACTCCTTTCAACTTCCAAAATCTTATGATGGTATTATACAATATTTCAGATAAAAATGCAACTTTTTTCGTACAATTCTTTTAAGTGCGTATCACTCTGCCAAAAAGCCATTCAGATAATCAAATGTTTTTGCAAAGCATCTCCATATGTTTGTCTTCTGCGCAATCAAGTAGCAGATTTGAGCAAGTGCTACGCCTCCAACAACATCCACAATCACATGTTGTCTTGTAGTAAGCGTCGAGACAAATACTGCCACGGCAATCAAAAAAGACATCACCTTATACCATTTTGGAATTTTTCTGTCACTTATAATACCTATAAAGCAAAACCAGCTGACAAGGCAATGAATAGATGGAAAAAGATTTGTTGGCGCATCAATTTTGTAAAGAAAACGAATGGCCTCATTAAAAATCCCCTCCCCTTCTACAGCGGGACGTACCAGTGTAGTCGGATAGCATATAAAAAAAACCAGACATACAATTCGTGATAAAAAATCCGCGACGAAAAAACGGTAGGCATATTCTCTGCTTCTTCTGTAAATCAAAATATAATTGATAATCCAAAAAATATAGCAGCCAAAGTAAATTACTATCGTCCATGGGATCAGCGGAATCTGATTATCAAGCGGGATTGCAAGGCTGTGAAGATTCCAGTTTCGTGTCAGCGCATTGCAGCCACTATATACAGCAAAATTGCACAGCAATGCCATAATAAGCGGTACAAGTCCCCACGGTGAAAAGATTTTTGCAATTATTTTCTTCATACTTTTTGTCCTTTTATTTTTATCCTGCGAATGACTGGCGAAGCTTTTTCAAAAGATCTTCAAAGTATTCAGGAAGCGGTGCCTGAAACTCCATATATTCTCCTGTAGATGGATGAATAAAACCTAGCACATATGCATGCAATGTCTGTCCCTGAAGCTGATATGGGCATTTTGCAGGCCCGTAAAGGGCATCTCCTAACAATGGATGACCAATAGATGCCATATGGACTCTAATCTGATGTGTACGACCAGTCTCAAGGCGACACTCTATCCATGTAAAGCGCCCAAATCTCTCCACTACCTTATAGTGCGTTACTGCATTTTTTCCATTCTTATGATTGATTGCCATACGCTTTCGATTATTCGGATCACGGCCAATTGGTGCATCAATCACTCCCTCATCTTCTTTTAAATTGCCGTGGACAATAGCATAGTAACGTCTTGTGATTGAATGCTCCTTTAGCTGCGCTGCAATGCAGTTGTGCGATGCATCGTTTTTACAGGCAATTATAACACCTGTCGTATCCATATCGATTCTGTGAACGATTCCAGGACGAATCACCCCATTGATTCCTGAAAGACTGTCCTTACAGTGATACAACAATGCATTTACAATTGTACCAGATGTATGACCCGCTGCTGGATGCACAACCATACCCTTTGGCTTATTAATTAAAATGACATCGTCATCTTCATACAAAATATCAAGAGGTATATCCTCTGCTACTACTTCAAGCGGCTGCGGCTCTGGAAGCGTAACAGCAATTTCATCATTTTCCTTCAGCTTTATTCCACTTTTTTTAACAGGAATGCCATTTATTGATACGTTTCCCTGTTCAATCAGCTTTTGCAGAAAAGAACGCGTATATTCCTCATATTGATCTGCCAGAAAACGATCCAAACGAGCATTGTCCTGCTCACTTCCTGCAATCAGAAGTTCACTCATGTTTTTTTCCTGCCTTTCCTGATGGTTTTAAAAATGAAAAGTCATCATCCTGGTAGCAGAAAAAGAGCGCGATTAAGAGAATGACTGTTGACACAGTAATATAGCAGTCTGCCACATTAAATACTGGGAAATTGATTGGCACAAAATAAATCATATCAACTACATAGCCTCTGAATATGCGGTCAATCAGATTTCCAAGTGCTCCTGCAGTGTACGTAACACAAAGCAGTCTAAGAATACGATATGACTTTTGATTAAGCAGCCGTACATAGCAGTATGCAAATACAGCAATCATCACAGCTGTGATCAAAAAGAAAAAAATCTTTTTATTTTGGAAAATGCCAAATGCTGCGCCTCTATTCTCTACATAGGTCAATGTAAGCACGCCTGGAATTACCACAATGTCATGTACCTTAAGCACAGACACTGTTAATGCCTTTGTGATCTGATCAAGTACAATAAGCAGCGTACATAAAAGGGCTGCAAAACCAGCTCGTTTCTTTTTCATGTACTCACCTCACGCATCCTGACACACAAAGTCAAGTGCCTCGCGCATCTCATCCATTGTAACAGTCTTATCAACAACAGCCTCTCCAAGAGACTTTAACAAAATAAAACGTATCTGATTGCCCTGCATCTTTTTGTCACTTTTTGTTGCTGCAAGTGCTGCCTCTTTATCCACACCAGTCACTGTTATTGGAAGCTTAAATGCTGTGAACGCATCAAGTACAGTCTGAAGATCATCTTTTGTAAGATAACCCCGCTTCATACTAATATAAGCTGCGGCTGCTGCACCAATCGAAACGCACTCACCATGATACAATTCTCCTGCCTTTTGCTTTTCAATTGCATGACCAAGTGTATGACCAAAATTTAAAAGACTGCGGATTCCCTGCTCGGTCGGATCTTCCTCTACTACCTCTCCTTTAATACGGCAGTTATGATAATCCATCTCAATCAATGTCTCATTATCCTGGCTGCAGATTTTTTCATGGTTTATTTTCAGCCAGTCAAAAAACTTTTTATCGCGAATCAGACCATGCTTTACAACTTCACCCATTCCAGAAAGATAATCTCTTTCATCCATCGTAGATAATGTGGAAACATTCATATATACAAGCTTTGGCATGCAGAATGCACCAACCATATTTTTATAACCATCAAAATCAACGCCTGTCTTTCCTCCGACACTGCTGTCTGACTGAGAAAGAAGTGTTGTTGGTATCTGTATAAATGAGATTCCTCTTAAATATGTTGCCGCTGCAAATCCGGTAATATCACCTACAACACCGCCGCCAAGCGCTGCCAAATAATCCTTACGGTCAAAATGAGCTTCTATCAGCTCTTTATAAATATCACGAACTACATCAAGTGTCTTATGAAGCTCTCCTGCCGGAAACTGGAAGGAAATCACCTTCGCAGATACAGGCTCTAACACCTTTCGTACCATTTCCCCATATAGGTGGCTAGTGTTGGAATCCATTACGATGCAGACCTTTCTCCCCTCAAGACCGATCTGCTTTACCTTTTCTGCCAGTTTTTCAAACGCCGTCTCAAAGACGATCTCGTAAATCGGCTCATGTGCCTGATTATTGATCATTAAACTTTTTGACATTGTACTCCTCTCTTTCTTATACAAAAACTTCTACTGATGCCATAAGTCTTCCTTTTTTGGTAACGGCAGAGGTTCCCTTATAGCGAAACTTTCCAAGACCACGCACAGAGATCAGATCATTTTCCTTTAAATTATAAGCATTTGATGTAATCACTTTTCCGTTTACCTGTACCTTCTCCTCACTTATATAACCAGTCAGCTTACTTCTTGACTGAGAAAATGCCAGTCCAATCACTGCATCGAGACGTACAGATGCGATACTTCCCATGACCTCCTTCACCTGCGGCTTATAGTCAAACTCCTGCCAGTCAATCTGCCTGCACATAACACTTGTATGACGGATTCTGGTCAGATTTTCACAAATGTAATCTGCAATCGACTCTGATACAATAAGATATGCCTGCTTATCCTGCACGATTATATCGCCTGTTTTTGTTCTTGAAATGCCAAGATTCATAAGTGCACCCAGATAGTCTCTGTGTGTCAGTTCTTCTGAAAACTTCTTCATTAAAGGCTGAACCGATAATAAAGAGATAGGAGCCGGGTATTCCTCCCCAACTCCTACTGGCTTGTAAAATATAATCTTTCGTTCTGCAAGTTCATAGCCACCACACATCTCCATAGAAACAGGCGGAAGCTTATCCTTTGAGAAAGCCAAAAACAGATTCTGCTCATTGAGCGTCAGAAAGTCGCTGCCCATAGGGTATCCTCTTCTGTCGCATGCCTCTGCCAAATCCAGCAGATGACTGCAAATCATCTGTTCTTCTTTGTTCATCTCATCACACCTTCAGACTATAAGAGCTGATATCGGTTGAATCATCGTCACCAAGAAGCTCAGTGAAATCACCAGAAAGCTCTACATTGCTTGGTGTTGCAATGATGATCTTTTTGGAAATCTTCTGCAGATTGCCGCCCATTGTAAAGCATGCACCAGATGTAAAGTCAATTACACGCTGTGCGGTATCAAAGTTCATTGCTTCCATATTAAGCACTACGGTCTTTCCTGAAAGCAGGATCTCAGCGATATCCTTAGTATCGTTGTACTCCTTTGGAATGATCATACATACTTCTGACTGTTTCATAACACCATTCATAGAAACCACCTTGCTTGAGGTATTTTTTGCTGACTTCTTGCGGAAGGTTGCTGTAGAAGAAGCTGGTGCAGACTCTGTCTTTGGAGTCTCCTGATCAGCCTTCTTTTCCTCAGCTGCGCTAGCTGCGGTTTCTTCCTCCTCTTCTTCGTTTTCTTCTGTCATATCCATATCGTCATAATCTCCATCGTACTCGTCGGTGGTAGAAAAATTCATCTTATTTAAAAAACCGTCTAAAAAACCCATTACTGTTCTCCTTCTTGTGTTATCGTGAACCAAATATGCCAGTTCCTACCCGGACAATCGTTGCACCCTCTTCAACAGCTACAACATAATCTCCAGTCATACCCATAGATAGCTCTCTCATTGATATATTATCAATGTTTTTACTCTGAATGTCAACTGCTAATTCATATAATTTTTTAAAATATTTACGATTATCCTCCGCGTTCTCTACAAAAGGAGCACTTGTCATTAAACCTTTCACACGGATTCCAGGCATCTTGGAAATTTCTCTGCAGGCATCCTCTGTTTCTTCTGTAAAAAAGCCAAACTTGCTTTCCTCTCTTGCTACATTAACCTCTAAAAGCACTGGAATCTCAATTGATTGTTTTTGTGCCTCATCTGAGATTTGCTTTGCCAGACGAATACTGTCCACAGAATGAATCAATTCAACTTTTCCTGCGATATATTTTACCTTGTTTCGCTGCAGATGACCAATCATATGCCATTTTATATTGTCTGGAAGCACTTCCATTTTATCACACATTTCCTGAACCTTGTTTTCCCCGAAGGTATCCTGACCAGCTTCGATTGCCTCCTCAATTAAAGAAATCGGCTTTGTCTTGCTGACAGCAACAAGACGCACATCTTTGGGATCTCTTCCAACTCTTTTACATGCTGCTTCTATATTAGCTTTTACCTGCTCTAGGTTTTCACTTACCATTTTCAATTTCTCCTTTTAATAGATGATCTGGTTTTCGGTTACAAGACCTGCATTTAAAATAATGCGATCGTAGGCGGACAATCCGTAGTAGGTACCAGTATTAATAATATAGTAGTTATGATCGCTCGTCTCACTTAAAATATCAATCTGGCGGAAAATACAATATCCTCTGTTTACACTGTACACACCAGTAAGCGGTGCTGACACAGCAATCAAATGGCGATTTGTTGGATCAGTTGTAATTGTTTCAGATGTGCCATCCTCACTTTTTTCTACACTAGCACCAATCAGATAATCCTCTGTCGTAAGTCCAGATGCAGAAATATAATAGCTGTTTCCCTGCTTTGCATAAATAGAAACTTTTGTAAATACAGCCTTTGCACTGCCGTCAGACTGAATTACTTCCTTATATACACCTACACCTTTTTCTTCTGAATTGATAACATATTGTTCTGGCACAACAAGAAAATCCTTGCTAAGCACTGCTGACTTTGGAATCTTGTAGCCTTTAATATCATCCTCTGCAATCTTAAAATCAAGATAACGCTCCGTCAGATAGCTTGAACCATATTTATTTAATGAAACTGTTGCCATTGAAGTGCCATCAGATGCAGTGTGAAGATAAAAGCTTCCATTTACTGTTACACCAATTGATGTTAATTTTATAGAAAGATATTTTTTATTTCTATAACGGGCAGCATCAGTGTCGCTTATTGGAAATGTAATGCAAAAAGAATCATCAGAAACAAGCTTATAGGCAAAATCGCCTTTCTTTCGCTGTTCTCCATTTGCGTACACCTTCATAGAATATGACTCTTCATCGAAACATGAACGCGTCACATCTTCTGGTGTATATCCATCATATGTATCTGTTCTAAATAACACATAACCACTTTGATCGCTCTTGACACAGTATGCATCTTCTGATGAAAAGCTGTCAAGTGCATCAGATGCTACCATCAAATACGCATCCAGAACGGAAACTTCCAAATCATTTTTGTCCTGATAAGCTAGTGAAAAATTAGAATCAAGATCATGCCGCGCTGCCTTTTCAAGCTTTGTTTTTAACGTACTGATACTTGAGGTGCTTAGTATCTGCGCACTGCTGTATTCCTTTAAAAGTGCATCAGTAATTGCACTGATATCCTGAGTCGTGTAAATTGTGCTTCCAAGCGCTGTCTTTAGTCCTTCGCGAACAGAATAGTTTACATAAGCATCATTTTTCATTGTAACAATCTGCTCATCTCTTGTGATAAAGCCTTTGTAGTCAGTTGCTATTGAGTAGAGTGCTTTTTCCTGAACCTCAAAAATACTTATTTTTTCTTTTGTAAAGAAAAAATAAAGCTGAACTGCCAAATAGATGAAAATAAAAAGGAAAAGGAATCCTATTACACTGCCATGCCACCGGTTTTTGTAATGGATCACCTTATTGTTTTTGTCTGCCATCCAGTTTCCTGCCTTTCTCTTCCGGTACACCTGTGCCGGACATAGCTATTATTATAGCATTTTTCTTAAAAAAAGAAATAGTTTTTTTAAAGATGTATAAAATACTTCTGTTATGAAAAAATAATAGCGTATAACAAAGCCATTTTTGGCAGAATGAGAGGTTGCTATGAGCTCAAAAGTATGGGATTATATTGTACTGACTGTTGTCGTAATCGGTGCTATAAACTGGGGATTGATTGGCTTTTTTAAGTTTGATCTGGTTTCGTGGCTTTTTGGCAGTATGTCACTGTTAACTCGGATCATTTATGCCATCGTAGGTCTTGGCGGACTTTATCTTCTTTCCTTTTATGGCCGCATCCGCGACTTTTCCCAAGAATAAAAAAGTTTGTAAAAAGGAGTCGGGTCAACCGGCTCCTTTTAATCTGTACTATGTACTTTTTGTTAAAAACTGATACACTCTGGCAAGAATCTCATCTTTAAAGAGATACGATGATGTGAGATTTTACTTCATCGGACAACTCCGTAGCATCTGCTGAAACACTCAAAACAAAATCAACTCCAAATTTTGCAGAAATCGCTTCGAGCGCCTTGATTGCCTCTGTAATATCACTTCCCTCAAGACAGGAAATCTTTAAGAAGCTATCAAAATACATTTTCTCAAGATCATGATCCTGAGAAATGATTCCGCTGACAAATCCGATAAATGCATCATAGGAATTGATTCCATAATCAGAAACATTAATCAAACGAACCTTATTGCTCAGTTCGTACATGTGCTTTGCTGTCTTATCCAAATATACTACACTTCCCTGTGCAGACGCAACAGCACCGTTTACACTGTCTAACAGATACTTTGTTTTTCCTTTGCCCTTCTTGCCTGAAATAATCTGAACCATATGCTCGATCCTCCTTATATGAATTAGTCTTTTACACTTAAGACCAATGGTAGTTCTTGCGTATAGTATAGTATATTTTACCGAATAAAGCAAGTCATAAATAGAAATTTTTATAAAATTATCAAATTTTCGACAGTAATGTATTCATCTGGTTGTATAGTTCGTCTTTTGTTGTTGCACCAAGAATAACAGCCACATACTCCTTGTGATGGCTGTCCTGGACGAGCACTACCAGGTTATATCCGGCTGTATTTGTATGACCTGTTTTTCCGCCAATGACAGTAATGCCGTCTGGCGGCGTATAAGCACCTACCAGATACTGATTAGTACTGTTAAAGTTCTTCGTCACATTCTCTCCTGCTGCATTCGTGTAATAGCACAGAAAAGATCCACGCGCTATAATATCGCGAAACGTCGGATACTTTAAGCATTCCTGAAACATCAAATAAACATCATATACTGAAGAATAATGTTTAGACTGTGTCAGTCCTGTCGGATTGGCAAAATGTGTATGACTAGTCATCAGTTCCTTGCTTTCCTGATTCATCATATCTACAAATGCTTCTTGTGATCCTGCAACAGCAATAGCAATATCAATAGCAGCATCGTTTCCAGAATAGATAAGTGCTGCACTCAGCAAACTTGAAAGCATCATCTTATCGCCTTGCTCAAAACCACAAAGAACAGCACTGCTCTCAAGTCCCTCCGGAGTATACGAAATAGTTACTTCCTGACTTAAATCAGCATATTTCATGGCAAGAAGAGCCGTCATAATTTTTGTGATACTTGCAATTTCGCGCTCATCATTTGCATTTTTGCTGTACAATGTTTTCTGATCTGTAATATTAAATAATGCACCAGCCGGCGCTTCTATGTCATTTTCAGAAAATCCATCTTCATTTTCTATTACACACAAATCTGCTGCAGCTCCATCCATTTTCGACAGCTTATCTTTTGATGTCATAAGAGTATCTAAATGAGTACCAAAGCTATCAAGAAGGGCTGGAGAGGATTTGCCGCAGCCTGCTCCCACACCAGCGGCACTGCACATTAAAAGCACTGCCGCCAGCGTGTAAATGAACCGTTTTTTTCTCATGAACGGTATGCCTCTCTCCACTCTAAGTCACCAGAGTCAAGTGAACGAATCAAAAGCTCTGCCGTTGCCAAATTAGTTGCCAGCGGAATGCTGTAAATATCACAAAGATGAAGCACTGTCTGTACTCTCCTTGTATTGGTTGGGCTCACTTCGTTTGGATCACGGAAGTAAAATACCAGATCCATGCTATTATTTTCAATCTGAGATGCAAACTGCTGTGCACCGCCTAACGATCCCTCAAGAAACTTATTGACAGTCAGTGTCGTTGCCTCCTCTATCAG
The DNA here is from genome assembly GCA_003478935.1 of Firmicutes bacterium AF25-13AC. Taxonomy (GTDB): domain Bacteria; phylum Bacillota; class Clostridia; order Lachnospirales; family Lachnospiraceae; genus Anthropogastromicrobium; species Anthropogastromicrobium aceti. The sequence goes on along the minus strand of QUFP01000011.1, from coordinate 21,853 downwards.
TCTTCCTGTTGTTCCTGTTGCATAAAGGCTGTGCTTATTCAGAATGCCTCTGTATGCGATGCAGAAATTCTGCATCAGTTTCTTTTTGGAATCATCTGCTATAAAACCGATATTCATTTTGATACCTCCACTATAATAGTTACTTTGTAAAACTTATCAGAACACTTTCATTTTTCTGTGCATACTTATGTTCAGCATAATTCCCATCATAATATACGTGCTTATCAGTGAACTCATTCCTGCGCTGATAAATGGAAGCGGTGTTCCCGTATTTGGAAGAAGCAGCATGGCTACTCCCATATTGATAAAACACTGGATTAACAAAATTGTGACAAATCCGCTTGCAAGAAGTTTTCCTTCAAGATCAGACTTCGTCCTGCAACCCTTAGGCCTCAATAAATAAAAGCAGATATATCAATATAATAAATGCACTTCCTGCAAAACCCAGTTCTTCTCCTACAACAGCAAAAATGAAGTCACACTGTTCCTCTGAAAGAAAATTTCCATTCTTAACAGATTCATAAGTAGAATTATTTAATCCTTTTCCCAAAAGCTGACCTCCGCCAATAGCCATAACTGAGTTTAACTGCTGACGCGTCTGATCAGGGTAATCCTCTGGAAAGAAATATGAGTTAATACGGTTTACCTGATATTGCTGAAGGATATCCTTCTCGATAAACCAGTTGAGTGTCTTTTGCTCAGGCTCATAAATACAAAACAAAAGTGCGCCCACAAAAACAGCTACTACACCAAGAACACCGCCTACCCACTTCCAACTTATTCCCGTCACAAAAACCATTGCAACAAGCGCAAAAACGATAATCATTGACGTAGATAAATCTGGCTCTACATAAATCAGATACACTGTTATGCCCGTCAAGGCAAAATATCCAATAAGATACAGCACATTGTTTATATGTTTTTGGATACGTATAAGCACAAAGACTGCCATCAAAACGACTGCAACCTCGAAAACTCAGACGGCTGAATCGTACCAAACCCCGGTAGATGCATCCATCGGTTTGCATTACTGATATTTAACGGATTGATGTATTTTACATAGATTAAAAGTGCCATGCTGATCACGTAAAATACAATTGAATATTTAATCAGCTTATGGTAATCAATACATGTCAGAATCATCATAAGAACAAGTCCTATGACCATTCCAAGGATCTGCTTTTGTGTTGTTGTAATCATACCTGTCACAGCTTCATTCTGTGTTGCACTGTGCACCATAAAAATACCAATGATACTCAGTATCAGCGCATATATGATGATTTTAAAATTAAGATTGCTCAGATGCAGGTTTTGTCCTGTTTTTCTCTTGCGCATGCTGACAGACCATTCCTTTCTTTATCTCTATCTGCTTTTTTTGACTGCTGAAGCTCCGTCACGGTAAATAAAAGAATTTTACCGGCATTTCGCTTCAGATACAGACAGATGTTTTTTTCAGATACCGGCAGATATTTTGAAATAGTTTTTGTAATATCATGCTCCATACAGCTTAATGTCTCTGGAGTGCACTGCGTATGCTCCTCAAGCATCATTTGTATCAGCCGCTCCTTCGCTGTCTTTCCAGAGCGAACTGCCTGACTTGGTAATGAATGCCTGACCATATTACTTTATTTTCCTTTCTTTTCCAAAATACTTTTCAGCCTTTTTATCAATCCCTTCGATACAGACGGCTGTGCAACCGGAATATCTTCACCCATAATTCTTCGACAGATATCAACAAATATCTGCCCTAACGGTGAATCCTTTCCGGCAACCGGCTCTCCGTTATTACTGGAAATGACAATCTCTTCCTCATCCGTCACCGCACCAATAATAGGAACGGTTAATATTTCCTGAATGTCTGAAAGTGACATCATGTCGCCTCTTGCTACCAGATCTGGACGAATGCGGTTAATAATCATCTCAATCTTTTCCATCCCATCCGCTTCAAGAAGTCCCATTACGCGATCTGCATCACGAATTGCAGATACTTCTGGCGTTGTGACAACAATAGCTCTTGATGCTCCTGCCACGGCATTTTTAAAGCCTTGCTCAATGCCAGCCGGACAGTCCAGAATCACATAATCAAACTCCTCTGTCAATTCCTGCGTCAGCTTTTTCATCTGTTGCGGCGTCACACTCGATTTGTCTCTCGTCTGTGCCGACGGCATCAGATACAGGCCCTGATGATTTTTGTCTTTGATCAGCGCCTGCTTTATCCGACAGCCTCCCTCTACTACATCCACAAGATTATATACAATGCGGTTTTCCAGTCCCATCACAACATCAAGATTTCGAAGACCAATATCGGTATCAATCAAAACAACTTTATTTCCAAGAAGGGCAAGGCCACAGCCAAGATTTGCAGCCACTGTCGTTTTTCCTACACCGCCTTTTCCTGATGTCACAACAATCACTTCACTCATGATATTCCCAAACCTTTCTGATCCTCTCTCTTATCCCTGTCTTCTGTAGCTTACATCAGTCACTGTACGTAGCTGACTCTCCAAGTGTATTGTAGGATTTATCCAGAATGTCTTCCATATCAATGTAGCCAAAGTAATACTGATAAATGTAACGACAAACTACTGCGGCATTATATGCCATGTAACCATGCGGGATAGCAACCGTTACGGAAATCTTTGGATCGTTGTACGGACCATATGAAATGAAGGTTGCGTGGTTCGCACGTGAAAGATTCTCCTGTACAGAACCAGATTTTCCAGCAATGTCGATCTGCAAACCGGTAAACGCACCTGCCGCTGTACCAGCCGCATGGACAACTCGGTACATACCTTCCCTCATGACATCGTAGGTTGACTGTGAGATTCCCTCGATCTGCTCGCCCTCTGGGGTGAGTTCTTCAATCACATTTCCGTTTGCGTCACAGATTTTGCTTAACAGACGGAATGTATAAAGTTTACCGTCCGTTGCAAGTGCGGTCACATAGCGCGCCAGACTGATCGCAGTCATGTTGTTTGTACCCTGTCCAATTGCAGATGTCGCCGGGTATTCTGTTGAAATCTGTGACAGATTTTCTGCGACTTCCACACCGCTCTTCTCACCAAAACCGTACTTTTCGGCGTATTTGCGAAGCATTGCAAGACCACGCTCCGCGTCATATTCTCCGTTTTCATTTAAGCTTAAACGGTAGCCAACTTCATAAAAATAGAAGTTGCACGACTGCTCAATAGCCCCCGCTGTGTTTAACGGGCCATGCTCACCGCCAGTCTCTCGAGCGATCCAGCATCGCGGATGATCCAACTTGTCGAAAGTACCAATACAGTTAATATACTCTGAGCTGTCAATTACGCCCTCCTCGAGTCCTGCACTTGTCGTAACAAGCTTGTAAACAGAACCTGGCGCAATTCGTACCTGCGTCGCCTTATCATAAAGTGGCTCTGACTGATCATTAATAAGCTTATTCCAATATTCAGCATCAACTGTTCCAGAAAGCTTGTTCAAATCATAGCCTGGGTAAGATACCATTGCTAACAGCTCTCCTGTCGTCGTATCAGTTACAATCGCAGAACCACTGCACGGATCAAGCGCGATCTGCGCCGGTGTCAGCTCAGTATTTCCAATTTTCTCACGAATAAAGGTAAATGCAGTCTGCGCATCTCCATTTTGAAGTTCTTCATAGGACGCATTGTCGGCATCTAAGATGCCTGATCAATCAACGCCAGGCAAACCAGATTACCAGAAAGCTGCTCATTATGAATCAGCTTTTTATATACAAGTTTACGAAAACCACTGTCAGCTGAAAGATTTTCTTCACAGAAGGATAGGATCTGGCTCATAACCTGGCTGGAATCCGAGTATGCAGACTCCGCACCAAGCTTTGAGGAATCAATCCATCCCTTTGAAATCACATATGACAGGAAATCATAAAATGAAATCTCTGTATTTTTCCATGCGAGGAAGGTCTCATCTGAGGTATCAATATCACTTGCGGTAATAACCCCCTTTTCTCGTAAAAAGGTATAGACATATTCCATGTAGTCCTGCATGTCTTCTGTCAACTCAGATTGAATCGTTGCACCCGGTACCATTTCCTCCAAAATATGACGAATAGCAAGTGTGGACTCTCCCTCATACAAGGAAAGAATCTGTTTTTCGGCCTCGGAAGCACCATCATCTGAAAAATGCTTTTCATCTAAAATATTGTTGTTAAACATCTGATAGTAAACATCTTTTACCGAAATCTGGAACTCGCTTGCAAGTGTTGAATCATCTGCCTCGAAATCCTCGATTGTAAGCTTTCCGACAAGGACATCCGCAAGACGCTGCTCCACAATATGATACACGGCAACCTGCAGATCATGGTCAATAGTCAAATATACATCATTTCCGCGAACCGATGGCTCACTGTCGATTGTATCAAGAATCTGACCAACATTGTTTAAATATACAGTATCGTTGCCCTTTGTTCCTGCAAGTTCACTCTCGTAATACTGCTCGAGTCCATCCTTTCCGACCATATCCGTTGCCTCATAGGTGGAATCGCTCTCCTGAAGTGTCTCAAGCTCCTGCGTACTCGGCTTTCCGGTATAACCAAGAATATTTGAAAAATACACGCCATCCGGATAAACACGGCGCTCTGACTGCTCCACCTCGACTCCGAGCAGCTGCTGTTGATTTTCAAGAATTGCTGCCTGAAGCTCTGGCGAAATATCAGAACAAATGGTGGTAGACTTATACTTTGCGTAAGTTGTCAGACGCATAGCATATCGTATATTGCAGATTGCCAGTGCATCTTCCTTGCTGATCGTTTCAGCATTTTCCCATCTTGTTGTAAAATTATAGGAAACCTTCATAAGACGCTTCATTACAGTCTCTGCGTCATAAGTGTAGACATCCTCACCTTCCTTACTTTTTTCTTCAATGTAGGAAGTTCCATATACATCGCGAATAAGCTGACGGATCGCACTATCCTTTCCACTGTAAGCAAACTGCCCGTCATCATCAATAATCACAGGAAGTTCTGTCACAATGGTTCCATCATATTTTTTCACAATTTCAATCAGGCGAAGAAGCATCTCATTGAAATCACCGTTTGCCTTTGTATATTCGCTAGTATCTTTTACAGTCAGGTTATAGACTGCCTCATTTCCGGCAAGGACGACTCCATTTCTGTCGTAGATAGTACCTCTTGTAGCAGTTGTCGTAATCTCCTTTTTGGTGCGGGAAACGTATGAATCATAATAAGCTGCTCCATCCAGAATCTGGAGCTGGAACAGCCTCACCACCAGGACTGCCAGAAAAAGCGTGCACACAATACCAAGCCAGAAAATTCTGGATCTTAATGTATTTTTTACCCATTCCCTGAATAAATCCCAATATTCCTTAAGCAAATCTCTTTTCTCCTTTTTTCTCTGCCTCTGTCAGATGTCTGTCAACCGTCATGATCACACCATATACTATAATCGTAGCGATTGCTGTCATCAACAGCTCCGGAAGTGCCAGATTTTTAATATAGTCTGCAATATTTACCCGGCCGAATAATAGGAAGCTGAATACATAAATATAAACACTGTAAATCAGCTCATTGGCACTGCATAACAAAACAGGCATCACAACCATATCATGCGCCAGCACCCTTGTAAAAATGCCATTGAAATAGCCAATATAAATAAAGATAAGCGTATAATACCCCAGTACACCTCCGCTGAATGAATCCAGCAAAAGACCGCACCCAAGTCCTGTAAGCATTCCCCACATCCTGCCCTTTAAAAAGCCAACTGAAAATGTGACAATTAACAACAGATTGGGCGCTGCAGTCAAAATTGGAATAATCCTTGTAAAATTTGACTGCAGCATAAAACAACTGACGGCAAGTACTATACATAAAACAACTCTGAGTATCTTAATCTTCATCTGTTTTTTTCTCCATCCTTTGTTTACTCTGCAGACTGCTTCTGTGTCGTAACTACAAGCACGTTGCGTATGTGTTTGAAATCCGCTGCCGGCTTCAAATAACCAGATGCAGCCAGCCCATTTTCATCCACAGTAACATCCTGCGCATAGCCAATAACAAGTCCTGGAAGATAGCGGTCTGAAATATTGGATGTAACAATTACATTGTCTCTGCTGATATTAAAATCGGTATCCATATACTGAAGCTTCAAAAGACCATGCTCCTTCATATAAGGAAGATCACCGGTAACAACACAGGCATCTCCTGTTGTAGACTGCATTGCACTGACATTTACATTATCATTTATAATCGAAGTCACAACTGCATGACCCTTTGCTATATCCGATATGTAACCGACAAGTCCGCCGCCTGAAAGTACATTCATGCCTACTTCAAGGCCATCATCTGTACCTTTGTCTATCGTAAAGGTAGAGAACCAGTTTCCTGTCATATCAGAAAAGATCACAGTTGCCCCAACAGTATCATAATCGGCATACTCACTTTTGAGTTCAAGAAGTTCTCTCATATCCTGATATTCCTGAATCTTCTGATCATAAGAAACCATCTGCTCTTTGAGTTCTTTATTTTCATCTTCAAGCGACTCAATCTTTGCCATCGCCTCCTCTTTGCTCAGTCGTTCCTGATCAAAATTAAAGAAAATACTGCCAAGCTTGTTAACACCCTTCTGCACCGGAACAGTGATTGCCCCTGCTACCTGTCCGACTGACACGATGTTTTCTTTTTTGATGTAATAATACCCCATAGAAATCACACAGCACGCCGTCAATATAAAAAGGATCAGCTGCGGTCTTCTTGTAAAAGGCATTTTTACATTGCTGTTTTGATTGCTGCTTTTCATGAAATATATCCTCGTTCTTTTAAACTGATAAATCTGCCGTCACCAATGATGATATGATCAAGCAAAGGGATGGCGGTAAGCTCTCCCGCCTTTTGAATCTGCCGCGTCACCGCAACATCTTCCGCGCTCGGGGTTGGATCTCCGCTGGGATGATTGTGAATCAATATAATTTTGACTGCCTGATAACGAAAGGCCTCAATAAAAACCTCTCTCGGTGACAAAATTGTCTGATTCACTGTACCTTTAGTCAGCACCAGATCGCGAATCAGTGCTCCCTTATTATTTAAGAACACAAGAAGTACCTGTTCCTGACGCTCATCTTTGAGACGGTTCATATAATAGTTTCCGACTGCCTGAGGACTGTCCAACACAATCCCCTGCTGTCTTGACGCACTAAGACGCCTTGACAGCTCACCAATACACTGAAGCTGTATTGCCTTTACCTTTCCGATTCCGCGTATCTTAGTCAACTGAGCTACAGTCATAGACACAAGCCCTGAAAGACTTTCTATCGCAAGAAGCCTTGAGGCAAGCTCAAGAGAATTTTCGCCAACGCTTCCTGTTCTTAAAATCACGGCAAGCAGTTCGGCATTGTTCAGTGCACCAGCGCCCTGCTCCATACACCTTTCGTACGGTTGGATATCTTTGGGCAGCTGCTTTGAAATATCATGTTTCATAATCGTTCCTTACTTCCAGGTATCGAAACCATTATGAACTTATTTTATCACAATTCTTTTTTAAAGTATAGAAGAAATTTTCGAATATTAACAAATCCGTATGTCAAAAGCCGACAGTTCCTGCTCTGACATACGGAAATTTCTTATAAAGTGACAATACCTGCCTGAACCAGTTTTTCAAGTGCCATCATAATTCCATACTTTGCATGATACCAGGTAAGACCTCCCTGGAAATAAACGGCATATGGCTCCTTTAGAGGACCATCTGCACTCAGCTCAATCGAAGAACCCTGGATAAATGCACCGGCCGCCATAATAACCTGTGAATCATAGCCTGGCATATTCCATGGCTCTGGTGTTACATAGCTGTCAACCGGAGCTGCTGCCTGAATACCCTGACAAAATGCGATCAGCGCCTCAGGCTTTTTAAGTGTAACAGCCTGAATAATATCGTACCTAGGCTCTGTACCGTTTGGAATTACATCATAACCTAATTTTTCAAATACGTTTGCTGCAAAAACTGCTCCCTTAAGCGCACCTGCCGCTACTGTCGGTGCCAGGAAAAATCCCTGATAGAATGACGGAAGAACGCCCAAAGATGCACCAACCTCCTGACCAAGTCCCGGAGCACTAAGACGATATGCACACTGCTCAATACATGCTGCTGTTCCGCAGATATAACCGCCAATCGGTGCTAATCCGCCGCCTGGATTTTTAATAAGAGAACCAACTGTCATATCTGCCCCAACATCAGATGGCTCAATTTCTTCGATAAATTCACCATAACAATTATCTACCATACAGATCACGTCTGGCTTAATTGACTTGATGAATGAAATCAGCTCACCGATACGCTCAACGGAAAGTGTCGGTCTTGTCTGATATCCCTTAGAACGCTGAATAGTTGCTACTTTTGTCTTCTCATTGATTGCAGCGCGAATACCTTCCCAGTCAAAGCTGCCATCATTAAGCAGATCTACCTGACGATATGAAATATTATATTCTCTAAGAGAACCAACAGACTGACGGATTCCAATTACCTCTTCAAGCGTATCATATGGCTTTCCCACAGGTGAAAGCAGCTCATCACCTGGACGAAGATTTGCAGATAGTGCAAGTGCAAGCGCATGTGTTCCGCATGTGATCTGTGGACGCACCAATGCAGCCTCTGTGTGGAATGTATCAGCATATACCTGCTCTAACGTTTCTCTTCCCATATCATTGTATCCATATCCAGTTGTTGCTGCAAAGCAAGCTTCACTTACATGATTTTTTTGCATTGCACCAAGCACCTTCATCTGATTCTGCTCTGCAACTTTATCAATCTCGCAGAAACGTTCTTTAAGATCCTGCTCGATTTTCTCACAAAATTCATACGTCTTTTCACTAATCCCCATGGACAGGTAAGTTTCTTTCATTGTCATTTTTCTTTCTCTCTTTTCTATTTTTACTCTATTTTTGATGCGGCATGTAAATTGTTTACACACTGCTCTGTCAATATGTTTATAACATCTTCGTTTTTTGCTCCATCAATATCAAGCCATGTTACATCGCGTTCTCTGCGAAACCAGGTAAGCTGACGTTTTGCAAAATGTCTCGTTGACTGCTTAATTTGACTTACCGCATCATCTAATGTACACTCGCCATCAAGATATGATAAAAGTTCCTTATAGCCAAGTCCCTGCATTGAGACATAACTTCTGTCATAGCCCATCGCCTTTAATGCTTCCACTTCCTTAAGTAGTCCCTGCTCCATCATCTGATCCACACGCAGATCAATTCGGTGATACAGCTCTGCGCGATCTCTGTTCAGGACAAAATAGCAGAAATTGTATGGTGACTCTTTCTGGCGCTGTTTCTCATTATGCTCTGAGATTGGACGGCCTGTCAATTTAAAATATTCCAATGCGCGAATTAAACGCTTCGTATTATTTGCATGAATTGCCTCTGCCGATGCAGGATCAACGTTTCGCACTTGCTCTAACAGCCATTCATTTCCAAGCTCTTTTGTCTTATCTTCAAGCTGTGTACGGTACGCAGTATCCTCGCATGTATCTTCAAAATCAATATCATACAAAAGTGCCTGAATATAAAATCCAGTTCCGCCTACCACAAGCGGAATATGACCATTAGCATAAATTTTTTCCATTGCCGCCTTTGCCATCTGCTGAAAGCGCACTACGGAAAATTCATCACCCGGCAGCAGCTCATCCACAAGATAATGAGGAACACCCTGCATCTCATCTGGCATAATTTTTGCAGAACCAATGTCCATATATTTATAAACCTGCATAGAATCTGCACTAATTATCTCACAGCCAAGCGATTTTGCCAGTCCAATTGAAGCGCTTGTTTTTCCCACAGCCGTTGGACCGGTCAATATAATAAGTGGTTTCTTATTTTCTGTCATATTTTATTCCTACCTATTGCTCGTTGCAGTTTATTGTTTGCTATTCAAAACTATACAATCACACAATTCTCTTAAACTTTTTTTCAAGTTCATATTTAGTCATCGTGATAATCGTTGGTCTTCCATGAGGACACGCATACGGATTTTCAAGTGTCAATAGCTGTGACACAAGCGCATCTGCCTCCTGAAACGAAATCTTCTGACCGCCCTTAATAGCTGCCTTACACGACATCGACGCAAGCTTTGATGCAATCAGTTCGGATGGCTGCATGCTTCCTCTATCCTCAAGATCAGACAGCATCTCCAAAAACAACTCCTTTTCATTGATTCCATAAAGATTTGCCGGAATCTCACTGATTGCATACTCGCGCCCGCCGTATGGTTCAATTGTAAATCCAATGCGTTCAAATTCACTTTTAAATTCTTCTAAAATCGCTTCCTCTGCCCTTGTCAGTGAAATAACCATCGGCGGACTCACAAATTGAGTAATACGCTCCTTTTTGCGGTATGCTTCCATAAGCCGCTCATAGTTTACCTTTTCATGTGCGGCATGCTGATCCATTATATAAAGTTGATTTCCATACTGAATCAGCCAGTATGTATCAAACAGCTGTCCAATCAGACGATGATGGATTCTTGCCTTCTCCGACAATAATGGCTCCGTAAACAGCGTTTGCTGTTCTGGTTTTTCTAATTTTTGTTCTGGCTGAGTAGGCATCTGATTAACAGTTTGAGATACATCCTGTCCAATACGTTTGTGTATTCCAGAGGCAGATTCCCACTTCGAATCAGAATCCTTTATTGTCTGCTTTTTTTCTGCCTTATATTCGCAAACAGGCTCAGAAAGTTTTGACGGCACTTTTGGCTGTTCTTCGTTTCTTGGCAGCTTTTGTTCACTCTGAGTTTTATGTTCTGCTGATGGCTTTTGTTCATTTTGAGTTTTATGTTCTGCAGGTGGCGGTGGAATAATCTCCTTCATTGCCTGAAGACGTCTCTGCTCAAAAGGCTCTGGCAGCTTTTGCTTTTCCTGCACCTTCTTTTCTGCCTTGCCATCATCACTTACATCAGGAATAAATTCTTTGCCGCGAAGTGTATTTTCAATTGCGCCTGCTAACAGCTCATAAATTTCGTTTTCCTGCTGAAAACGCACTTCCATCTTCGCCGGATGAACATTTACATCAATAAGCTCAGGCTTAATTTTAATATGAAGCACTGTAAACGGATAACGATGCTGCATCATAAATGGCTTATACGCCTGCTCTATTGCAGCAGCAATCAAACGGCTTTTTACAAAACGGCCATTTATATAATAGTTTTCAAAAGTTCTATTTCCTCTTGAAATAATTGGCTTGCCAATATAACCTGTCACTGCGAATAAAGGACACTCATAGTTGATCTCTAACACATTAGATGAAATTTCTCTTCCATAAATTGTATAGATCAAATCCTTCAAGCGACCATTTCCACTCGTATAAAGCTTATTCTGTCCGCCATTTATAAAGCGCATAGATATATCCGGACGAAGCATAGCCATGTTTTCCATCAGCTGATTGATATAATTTCCCTCTGTAGCTGCTGTCTTTAAAAACTTCTTCCTGGCAGGCACATGGTAAAATAAATTGCGCACGAGAATTGTTGTGCCGTCTGGTGCACCTATCTGTGTTAAACTTTTTTCTTCTCCGTCTTCAATCTGGTAGGAAATGCCAAGCATTGCTTCGGGCGGTTTTGAAATAAGCTCCACCTGTGCAATAGCTGCAATACTCGAAAGTGCCTCACCACGAAAGCCAAGTGAACCAATATCTAACAAGTCATCAATTGTATGAAGCTTACTCGTTGCATGACGCAAAAAAGCTTTGCGCACCTGATCCTTTTCAATTCCACAGCCATTATCGGTAATGCGAATAAAGCTGATTCCACCATCTTTGATTTCCACAGTAATCGCTGTTGCTTTCGCATCAATAGCATTTTCCAACAGCTCCTTTACAACAGAAGATGGTCTGTCAATAACCTCTCCTGCTGCAATCTGATTAATCGTTGCCTGATCGAGCAATTGTATTTCGGGCATTGCAGACCTCCTTTGTATGTTTTATTTTAACGGATTCGCTGATTTACTTCGTAAATCGCTGCCATCCTCATGAAAGGGCAGGTTCCAAACTGAGTGCTGTTTTCCTGCAAGCAGGAAACATCGCTCAGTTTTTCACCTTGGAAGCATCAAATGCGATTTTTTAGTGTTGCCTGCATACGATACAGCGTATTAAGCGCATCAAGCGGTGTCATATTTGCAATTTCTAGTTTTTTAATTTCTTCTATTATAGAATCATCTTTTACTGTATCAAAAAGTGTCAGCTGATTTGCATCTACTTCATCTGGGCGTGATACGCGCTTTTTAGATGGTGTTGACTGCATCTGGGCAATCTCTCTTGCACGAGCTGCAATGTCAGCATCAGTCAGTTCCTCAACCAGTTCCTTTGCACGGTTTATAACGCGATCTGGAACACCTGCCAGTTTTGCAACCTGGATTCCATAGCTTCTATCTGCACCACCTTTAACAATTTTTCGCAAAAAGACAATATCGTCACCCTGCTCCTTCACGGCAATGCAATAATTATTTACACCATTTAATGCGCCTTCAAGCTCCGTCAGCTCATGGTAATGCGTTGCAAAGAGCGTTTTTGCACCAAGCTGTCTGGCATCCGCAATATATTCAACAACGGCCCACGCAATACTCATACCATCATATGTACTAGTTCCGCGTCCGATTTCATCAAGAATAATCAGACTCTTTTTTGTCGCATGACGAAGAATGTTCGCCACCTCATTCATCTCTACCATAAAGGTACTCTGACCAGATGCCAAATCATCAGAAGCACCTACTCTTGTAAAAATGCGATCACTTATACAGATATTAGCCGATTTTGCAGGAACAAAGCTTCCAATCTGTGCCATAAGCGCAATCAATGCGACCTGACGCATATAAGTCGACTTTCCAGCCATATTCGGACCTGTAATAATCGAAATGCGGTTCTTTCCATTGTCAAGCAGCACATCATTTGCTACAAACATATCATTTGGAATCATCTGCTCAACAACAGGATGACGACCATTTTTAATATCAAGAATTCCTCTTTCATTGATCTGTGGTTTAACATAATTCTGACGTTCCGCAACAAAAGAAAGAGATGCGATAACGTCAAGAAGCGCAACTGCACGCGCTGTTTTCTGAATACGTTCTACCTGCGATGCCACACGATCTCGCACATCGCAGAACAATTCATACTCAAGCGCTGCCAGCTTATCCTCAGCACCAAGAATTAAATCCTCAAGTTCTTTTAACTCCTGTGTGATAAAGCGTTCTGCATTTGTAAGTGTCTGCTTTCTTGTATAATCATCAGGAACCATGTCCTTAAAGGAATTGGTTACTTCAATATAATAACCAAACACCTTATTGTAACGCACTCGCAATGTCTTAATTCCTGTGCGCTCACGCTCCTTTGCCTCTAGCTCTGCCAGCCAGTTCTTTCCCTCTGTCTTTGAACGGCGAAGCTTATCTACATCCTCATTATAGCCATCCTTAATGATTCCTCCCTCTCTGATAACAAGCGGCGGATCCTCTATAATGGCACTGCTGATTAATGCTTCCAAATCGTCCAGCGTATCTAGTTCATCATACAATTCTTTCAGCAATGATCCCTTAAAATCAGCTAACTGCTGCTTAATCGGCGGCAGCATGCGAAGTGATGCCGCAAATGCCAAAAGATCTCTTGGATTTGCTGTCTTATAACTGATACGACCTGCCAAACGCTCCAGATCATAAACCGGCTGCAAATACTCGCGAATTTCTTCTCTTGTCACATATTCGTTTAGCAGTTCTTCAATCGCTTCCTGTCTTTTTAAAATTCTCGCACGATCAATAAGTGGCTGCTCAATAAAACTTCGAAGAGTCTTGCTCCCATCGCTGTCTTTGTCTTATCAAGCACCCAAAGCAAACTTCCGCGTTTTTCTTTTTCTCTAAGTGTCTCTGTCAGTTCCAAATTGCGGCGTGTCGATGTATCCACAATCATATAACAGCCTGTCGTATATGGCTGAATATTTGTAATATGTGGCATTGTACTTTTCTGAGTATCATACAAATACTGCATCAATGCACCTGCCGATATCATTCCAGAATCATAATCCTCCAGACCAATTCCAAGAAGTGAAGTTGTATGAAAATGCTCCATTAAAATCTTCTTTGCATTGTCTTCCTTATAATACCAGGAATCTGGTGTTGATACAGTAAAATGCAGCCTGTCTTTTAATTCATCCAGATTTTCTCCACTTAATTCAAACAAATCATTGCATATTACCTCTGCCGGTGTAAACTTAAACAGCTCATCCTCTAACTGTTCTTTTGTCTTTAATTCTGTCAGATAAAATTCACCTGTTGATACATCACACGTACTCACTCCGTAAATGCCACCCACATAGGCAATTGACATAAGGTAATTGTTCTTTGTTTCATCAAGTGCCTTATTATCACAAATTGTTCCTGGTGTCACCACACGGATAACCTCACGCTTTACAAGACCCTTTGCAAGCTTCGGATCTTCCATCTGCTCTGCAATAGCGACACGATAGCCTTTTTTTACCAAACGATCTATGTAATTGTCGGCTGCATGAAAAGGAACTCCGCACATAGGTGCCCGTTCCTCTAGTCCGCATTCTTTTCCTGTTAACGTAATCTCCAGTGCCTTTGACGCAGTAATCGCATCATCAAAAAACATTTCATAAAAATCACCCAATCTGTAAAATAAAATACAGCCAGGATATTGATCCTTTGTCTCAAAGTACTTCTGCATCATCGGCGACAGTTTCGCCCTGTTGATTTCCATTTACTTATGCCTCTCTTACTGTAAATTGTTGCTGTCCATTTGCAAAACTGCACACAGTCTGATAGCGGCTATCGTAACCGTCAGCCGCTATCTCCTCTTATCTTATGCGTTATTCCACAAGCTCTCCCAAATAGTAAAAGCCTTTGGACTCTATCATTTTTACTTTGCAGATCGTTCCGATCAATGAACTATCTCCCTTAAAATGAACACCGTGTTATTGCTGAGACGTCCTGATACCATAGATGGATCTTTCTCATTAACCTCTTCTACCAACACCTCAAGTGTTTTTCCAGTATCGCGGCTGCACTGAGTTGTCGCAATAGACTGAACAAGCTTTAACAGGCGGTCAAAACGATCCTTTACCACTTCCTCTGGTATCTGATCATCCATTGCAGCAGCTGGTGTTCCTGTACGCTTTGAATAAATAAAAGTAAATGCACTGTCATACTGCACCTTGCGTACTACATCCATTGTATCTTCAAAATCTTCCTCAGTCTCACCTGGGAAGCCAACAATAATATCTGTAGTCAAAGAAAGGTCTGGAATTTCACGGCGAAGCTTTGCTGCCAACTCCAAATATTGCTCCTTATCATACTTTCGATTCATGAGCTTTAAAATACGACTGCTTCCAGACTGAAGCGGCAAATGTAAGTGACGACAAATCTTTTTGGAATTTTTCATCACTTCAATTAATTCATCTGACAGGTCCTTCGGATGTGAGGTCATAAAACGAATCCAACGAAGTCCTTCGATCTGCTCTACCTGCTGTAAAAGCTGTGCAAATGTAATCGGATTATCAAGTGTCTTTCCATATGAATTTACATTCTGACCAAGAAGCATAACCTCTACTACACCATCAGCTACTAACTGCTTAATCTCTCTAATGATATCCTCTGGCTGTCTGCTTCTCTCTCTTCCGCGCACATATGGAACGATACAGTAGCTGCAGAAATTGTTGCAGCCATACATGATGTTAACACCACACTTAAAGGAATATTTGCGGACAGCAGGAAGATCCTCTACGATTTGATCAGTTCCTTCCCATACATCAATTACCTGTTCTTTTTTTGTAAATGCCTGATATAACAACTCTGCAAGCTTAAATATGTTATGAGTTCCAAATACAATATCAACAAAACGGTAGCTGCTACGAATCTTTGCAACCTCATCTGGCTCTTGCATCATACAGCCGCAGATAGCAATCATACGGTGAGGTGCTTTCTTCTTTCTGCTCTGGTACATTCCTAAATGACCGTATACCTTCTGGTTTGCATTCTCACGCACAGTGCAGGTATTCATGATCAAAAAATCAGCAGCCTTTTCATCATCAGTTTCCTCATATCCGATTTTTTCAAGAATACCAAGCAGTTTTTCAGAATCTTTCGCATTCATCTGGCAACCAAAGGTAGTAATATGAACTGTTAAGTTTCTTCCTAACTCTTCTGACTTTCTTTTCACATACTCTCTGCTTTTTGCCATAAAATAGAGCTGTCTGTTTGGTTCCATCTCCGGTGCCAAGGTGTTTGTATCTACCATATTGATGTCAATTCCGGTTAAATCGGAAACGTTTCTCAAATCTATTAAATCCATGTTATTCCTTTCAAGGGTTGGTTGTTTTGACTTTTTTGCCCTTCAAATGGCAGAAAAAGATATATTGTATATTACACTCAGCAATTTAAAATGTCAAGTTGATTTCTTACGCCTCCCAGTTAATTAACGAACGGCCCTTCGGCGAATGACTTTGTCGGCGTCCCTTGTTCCCGCGGCGCCTTCTACACACCTTTTTATCTTAGTTACTGCGTAAGCCCGCTCCCACACGGGCACGCCTCGTAAAGCACAGGTCGCCTCAGTGCCTCCGCCAAGGTATATGCATCTCATCGTAGTCATCCACCAATGCATCTTCAAGAATAATTACCCTCAACGCAATTTCAATTCTTGCCTCCGCAAGGGAGGCGATAAGTTGAAAACACCATCGAACAATTATATCTCTATTTCAATTCACGCCTCCGCGAAGGAGGCGACAAAACTATACAATTTACATTGTAAAATACACAGTAACTAATTTACATTTTCTGTAAACTTTTCTACTGCCATATTCAAATCTCAGTGCTTCCTTAATAGTAATATATAAGGAAGCCACTACCGCGTACACCAAATGATACCGGGACATTCTTATTTCAACTCACAGCTTCTGTAAAGAAGCTGACCGCAATAATTACTTCAAAAAGAATTTATTCAAGGCTTCTTTTCTTGTAATTATTGCATATATTATATTTATTTTACATTCACTCAGCCATTTTTGCAACTAGTTTTCTTGCATTTTTTTGTGCGGATGCTCGCTCACTCCTATTTTTTTCCATATGTCATCTCTTCTTCTGCCGCTATTGGTAACTTATCTGTTTCTCCAAAATTATATACATTGACATTTTGTTTTATTGGTGTAAAAGCACTTCCAATGCCAAAATATTTTTCAAAAAACAACTTTAATTTTTCAATAACGGTCTGCTTTTTCTTTGCTCTTCCTCCACCAAAACGTGAAATTGGAGGCATGAGTTTATCTATATCAACTCCTGCTGTTCGAATTTCTCCATCGCGAAAAGCATTTTCCATAAATCTATACGTTTCTTCTTCCTTTAGTCGTTCCTCCTTGATAACCATATCTAAATCATACTTTCTTTGCACTGCTATGTAATCATGCCATTCGTTCATAATATCATCTACATCATTGATTCCAGCTATAAAGTTTTCAATAAGCTGCTTTTTACTGCGTAATTCTGGACTGGCATCTATCGCCTTATTGATCGTTATCAACACTTCCTTATCCTCGCAATGTGTATCATGATATTTTTTCACAAGCATAAGAATATAATCGATGTTAATTTCTATCTGCCGAATTAATTCAATTTCAAAGATCACATCATCTGTAATATCCGTGCTTTCTCGACGCTTGCGTTTCCATTCATCACGCAAATCCTGATAACGCCCCAAATAGTCCTGTAAATCTCTCTCTGAAATCAATTCATTTCCTTTAAAATCATCAAAAGAAAGCAATAGGTTTCTCATACGAAGAATTGCACCGAAAAGAGCAATAAATTCTTTCTGCTTCTGCTCTCCGACAATCTGTGGTTCTGAAACTGGAAACTTTTCTTTCAAATCTGCCATCATATCTATATAACCTGGCATCTTTTTACCATCAACAGATTCATAACCATAATAATAGTCTTTAAAACTCTGCATCAAGACAATGCCTCCAGCATTCTTATCTCCAAACAGAGAAATCGCACTATCTACTCGCTTTTGCAAATTTCGAAAACATACGATATTTCCAAACGTCTTAATCGAATTTAAGATACGATTGGTACGAGAAAAAGCCTGTATCAATCCATGCATTTTCAAATTTTTGTCGACCCACAGCGTATTCATAGTTGTAGCATCAAAGCCAGTAAGGAACATATTAACTACAATCAAAATATCCAATTCCTTATTCTTCATACGAAGGGACACATCTTTATAATAATTCTGAAATTTGTCACTTGAAGTATCATAGTTCGTATGGAACATTTTATTATAGTCTTTAATGGCTTCTTCCAGAAAATCCCTAGATGGTTGATCAAGTGCTGAGGTATCTTCAGAATTTTCTTCATCCAGAATTCCATCCGATTCTTCTTCATTTGCTCCATAACTAAAAATGGTTGCAACACGCAGTCTCTTTGTTTGATCTTCTGCCATTTGCTTTCTAAATTCCTGATAATAGAGCTTTGCCATCGGTACGCTTGATACTGCAAAAATAGAATTAAAGCCACTTATACGCTGTTTCTGCTTAATTTCTTCTACCTCATCTCTCTTAGCCGAAGCCACCTCTGCTATATTCGTGAGTGTATTATATATGTATGTTTTATCCCCTCGATACGTTTTCTGGTCAAAATGCTCCAATATATACTGCGTCACCATACGGATGCGTTCAGGAGCCATCATAACTTTTTCACGATTGATATCCCAAACCATTTCATCTGTGATTTCTTCCTCTACATCCATTGTTTTTATGTAGTCAACTCGGAATGGAAGAACATTTTTATCATTAATCGCGTCCACAATCGTATAGCTGTGAAGCTGATCACCGAAAGTTTGAGCAGTAGTAAAGAGTGCTGGATTCTTTGCTTTTCCCGAATTAGTAGAGAAAATCGGTGTTCCCGTAAAGCCAAACAAATGATATTTCTTAAAATTCTTTACGATAGCCGTGTGCATATCTCCGAACTGGCTACGATGACATTCATCAAAAATAATGATGACATGTTTCATATAGACTTCATGACCAGGATTCTTTTTTATAAAGGTAGCTAATTTTTGTATTGTGGTAATAATAATATGTGCA
Organism: Firmicutes bacterium AF25-13AC; assembly: GCA_003478935.1. Classification (GTDB taxonomy): domain Bacteria; phylum Bacillota; class Clostridia; order Lachnospirales; family Lachnospiraceae; genus Anthropogastromicrobium; species Anthropogastromicrobium aceti. The sequence goes on along the minus strand of QUFP01000011.1, from coordinate 2,750 downwards.
TCTGGATCCTCTAACTGGCGTTTTAATATCGCGGTCGATGTATTGCTATTAGCAGCTCCTTTTTCAAAACGATCATACTCTTTCATTGTCTGGTAGTCCAGATCTTTACGATCAACCACAAACAACACTTTATCAATATATGGTAACTTTGATGCTAATCTTGCCGTTTTAAAAGAAGTTAATGTTTTTCCAGAGCCTGTAGTATGCCAAATATAGCCACCACCCTCAACGCTGCCATACTTCTTATAGTTATTTGCAATTTCAATACGATTTAAAATCCTCTCCGTAGCTGTAATCTGATATGGACGCATAACCATCAACATATTCTCGGACGTAAAAATACAATACTTCGTAAGATATTCAGAATCGCATGTTTTGCAAAAAACGTCTTAGTAAAGTCAACAAGATCTGGAATCACACGATTTTTCGCATCTGCCCAAAAGCAGGTAAACTCAAAGCTGTTGCTCGTCTTAGTTTTACTGGAACCTTTCTTCTCATTTTCTTTCTCTGCATTGCGTCTAGTACTATTGGAATAATATTTCGTATTGGTACCATTCGAGATAACGAAAATTTGAATATACTCATATAACCCCAAACCTGCCCAAAAAGACTCTCTCTGATAACGATTTATCTGATTGAATGCCTCACGAATAGCAACACCTCTGCGCTTCAACTCAATATGAACAAGGGGTAAACCATTAACCAATACTGTAACATCGTAACGATTATCATGTTTTGCGCCATCATCTGTACTAACCGCGTACTGATTGATTACTTGCAGCCTATTATTATGAATATTCTTTTTATCTATTATTGTAATATTTTTAGAAGAACCGTCATCACGCGTCAGAACTTGAATATTATCTTCTTGTATCTTACGAGTCTTTTCCACGATATGCTCATTTGGATTTGCGATCGCATTTTTGAAAAATTTTCCCACTCTGTATCAGAGAACTGATAATCATTTAGTTCTGATAGTTTCATACGGAGATTCTCAATCAGATCTTTCTCCGTATGAATCGGCAGATATTCATATCCCTGTTCACAAAGCAATCGAATAAATTCCTGCTCTAGTTGCGCTTCACTCTGATAGCTATCAGAACGTTTCTTAACTGGCTCATATTCTGTAACAACGGTATTTTCCGATGTTTCCGCTACAATGTTAAAGTATGGCATAGTTATTCTTCACCTTCCTTTCTTCTGTTCGTTATAGCTTCCTCGATGTATTTATTCTCTTTCTCATGTTCTTCCAATTTATAGCTTAAGTATATCTTTTTAAATGCATTTGAAGCCAACGAGACTATGATTTCCTCTCGATCAGCTTCGTCTATTGGAAAGAGGAAATTTTTGTCAACCATTTTCTTTTCCTCTTTTCCGAATAAAAACAAGCATAACTGAGATGAAATTGGAAAAATAATCTTATTGTATTCATCACATGGCCACTCTGATGTTTCTACATACACAGGATTATCTGCTGTAATTATTCTTCCCTGTAAATCGACTCCCACTCCAATATGCATATTTTCCATTGGTTTTAGTAATGTCTTTATTATTTGCCCTGTTTCTTCATTTATTTCAGAAAAAAACGGCAAACAATACCATCTTGCAGCATCATGTGCTAGCATATTATCAGATGTATATGTCATATGTTTTTTTATTTCTTGCTCCACTGCATCTAAACCATTTGGCAATCTTAATATCTGAACAATCATATATGCTGCCCAAAATATTTTTTCTTCCTTTGTCAAAAAGCACTTTGTATTATAATTTTCTTCCAAGAATGCTTTTCGTTCTAATTTGTCCCTATATGTGTGAAACGTGTTCTCTATTTCAGAGAAAAAGCCTTCCAGATGGTTGTCACACACAAATTTTCCAGAATCACCTCTCATCTCATATAGACATTTCTCATAACATATTGACTTAATTGGAACATCTTTTTTGCTCTGCTTCCTTTTTTCCAGATCATAAAAATAAATAGTATATTTTTCACCCTTATTCTGATACTGAGGCGAAAAACCTCCTAAATATACCTGTGGAATATAATGTTGCCTTCTCGTCATTTGGTTCTTTGACATACCTATTTCACTTCCTTAAAGTTTAACAATTTATCTCGATAATACTCATATTGTTTCTTGCGTGCTTCAATTTCGGCAGGTAAGCCATTAGAAAGATCGTTACAAAGAATATCGAAGCGGTCAAGGATTGCTATTATTTGTTTCTGATGCTCAATATTCGGAACTATTATTTTCGCTTTGCTAATGTTATCATTGTACAGCCGTGCTATTGTTCCTCCTGTTGAGACCACCCATGGTTGTAACTGATAACAATAAAAAAGGTACCGATTCAACACAATACTTTCATTATTATCAATCCAAACAATATTAGAATCCTGATAATATGCATCTTCTCCATTATAGACAACAGCTCTTCCAATCGTTCCTGCAGCAGAAATTAAAATATCTCCCTTCTTTGGATATGAATATGCATTACGGTATTCTTCAAATTTTTCTCTTGAAATAAATGCATCTGCCTCTTTTCCGAACGTTCCTATTTTATAAAAAGGCACATCTCCAGATGAAGACGTTTCTGCCTTCATAATACGTTTGCACATAGATACCCTGCCGACATCTGAAAGCTGAATTTGTACATAGCCAAACACATACTGAATAAGCTTAAATCAAGCCTGCTCTGCTCTGCTCTGCTCTGCTCTGCTCTGCTCTGCTCTGCTCTGCTCTGCTCTGCTCTGCTCG
>QUFP01000109.1 GCA_003478935.1 Firmicutes bacterium AF25-13AC | reverse complement strand
TCCTTCGATGCAATTTGACTTCCATTGCTTGCTACAATGCATCCCCCAGTACGGGTTAACCAAATTTTTGTAGCATTCGGTGTTGGTCTGCCTTTTGATACATGAACATGAATCGGCTCCCCTTCCTCATTCGACCCAAAATATACAATGTATCCGCTCACAGTAAATAATTTAGGCAATTTTTATTCCTCCATTTGCAGCGTATTTGTATAATAAATGAGCATTGCTATGGAGCAGTTTTTCAAAGAATGCGATTTCTTCATCACTATATCCTTCTTTTTCTGTCCATTTGTATTCAGGAAGTTCACATCTTGCTGAATCAAATCCATTATCTGTTGGTCGTTCAAAATTCACAATGACCTTTTTTATTCCTTTGTCTTCAATAAGCTGAGAATGCACAATTTCTGTTTCATCTGATAATGTCATATATGGATACATCATATCAAAACACTCCTTTCTTTTTTTGTGCAAGTGAATCCCCGTTAGTTCACAAAACGCCATATTTCTAATTTTGATTATACACAGCAAGACATGCGTTTGCAAGAGCAATAACACCTATAAAAAAATTTGCTACTAACAAAACAAAAAGAGGCAGCGCGCCTTTTGGCGCATGCCCTATAAATCTATTATTTTTTTATCCTTCAATTGCGATATGCTTCTTCTCTTCTACTGCTGGCTTTGCTTCCTTCTTTGCAACAGTTACCGTCAGCATACCATGCTCAAAGTGAGCCTTGATATCATCTTCGGTTGTATCCTTGCCAACATAATAGCTTCTCTGACAGGAGCCTGCATAGCGCTCTCTTCTTAAGTACTTGCCGCTCTTTTTATCTTTCTCGTCCTCGTCAAGACCCTTCTCGGCGCTGACTACCAGATAACCATCCCTAAGCTCAACCTGCACTTCATCTTTCTTGAAGCCCGGAAGATCAATCTCAACCTCATACTTATCGTCGAATTCCTTGATATCAGTCTTCATCAGGTTTGCTGCATGATGTCCGTATAGCTTACGCTCTGCGTTTTTCTCTGCTCTGTCATCTATAAATGGAAATTCAAAGAAATCATCAAAGAAATTATCACTAAAAATGCTCGGTACTAACATAATCAAAATCTCCTTTCAAATCACTCATCATTATTTTTCCAGTTTATTTTT
>QUFP01000108.1 GCA_003478935.1 Firmicutes bacterium AF25-13AC | reverse complement strand
AACGCAATGCACCAACCTCCGGGTGGTGTATAATTGCGCCCTTAGTAAACTAAGGGGTTTCCGGCTTCTCCCGTTCCAGCAGTTTTTTCAATAGTTCCTGCGTGTCCTGCCTGTGAAAAATGAGTTTCAACAGCAGCATGACATCATCATCTGTCAGGCGTTCCGGCTCTTGCAGAAAACTTTCCAGCATACCGCCACGAGTACAGAGCCGGTGCGTCCGTTCCTTTCGGGTAAGCTGCTTCAACTGGTGCTGCAATGCCTTTTCATCATTGATGGCTTTCCGCAGTTTCTTTTCGCTTTTTTCCAACTCCCGGTTGAGCTTTTCCAGTTTTGAGGTATCAGGCAAGGGCAGCGTCCTCCTTTCCCGGTATCAGCACATAAATCCTGTTTGGTTCTCCAATGCCCTGACGCACCCGCATGATAAGTCCGGCGGTTTCCAGTTCATTCAGAGAACGCTTGACCGTCATGGGGCTGCGGGACAGGACTGCGGCAATGGCTGTGATGGGGAAGCAGACAAACAGGATTCCGTTCTCGTCCTCCTTCCCTTTGGATAGCATAGCGTCCAGCATCCGGCAGTACATGACCTTTGCGGTGCTGCTGACTGGAAATCCTGTCAACGCTCTGGGAAATGGCATACAGGGCGGTAATGGTGTGTCTATCGTCATAAATTCAAAATTCATTCGGTGTGTTCCTCCTTTTTCTTTGCTCGTTTGGATAAATAACGGGGGCAGTCAATCACAACCGCCCGGAAGCTCTGCTTGCACCCATGCTGGCATTTCCGGCATAATTCGTTGTAAGTGACACGCCCCCGGTCATTGAGGTAAAAGGAAAGCTCATGCTTCCTCTTTTTGCTCATTCTCGGCATATTGTATTTCCTCCCGTTTTAGTGTATGGTTTCGGGGCGATTTTCGGCAAAATTACGGTCATAGAGCCGATTAAAATCTCCCGAAGTATCAGCGATAGGGTAGACTATCCCCCTATCAGATTGTCGTGTTTCGGTATCATTTCGGTGTCAGTTCGCCAGTTCTCCCCGGTGTCGTTCCTCCCCTGAATCTCACAGCGGCGTATCGCTCCCTTTGGTACGCTCGTTTCGGTCAGGGTTCCTCCATATCCCTGCCAAAAGTCATGGCGCTACATCGCCGGGGAA
>QUFP01000107.1 GCA_003478935.1 Firmicutes bacterium AF25-13AC | reverse complement strand
GAGCCGAGCCGACATAACCGATGTAGCCTTCACGCAGCGAAGCTGTTGGAATAAATGCGACTTTCTTATTTTCAATTTCTTCCTTTATCAGACTTCCTACACTTGAAAAATGTGAACATAAAAATAGTTTCATCAATATTCTCCTTTATAAATTCCGATTTGTCGCTCACAAGCAAAAGCATTATACCACATCTTTACGAATTTTTCTACCACTTATCTTTATAACTTCTGGACAAATTGTCCAGAAGTTAACTTACTTATCAATATTCCATTCCTGCCTTTATTTCCGCTCTTTTCTGCCGAAGATGTGAACACCTCAATTGCTTCAATGGTGTATTTTCTGTCTGTTTCTGATACCCTGTCTTTATTATCTCCTCAGCTGAGTTTGTTTTTGTTGATGAGTCCATATCCAACTCCGCTGTCAACTCTTCTAATCGTTTTGTCTTTTCTCTCAGAGCTTCTTCCTGCGGAAAAGGCTGGCTTAACTGCTTTTGTGTATCGCCCATCTGCTGATGCAGCATATCAAGTTTTTGTTGCTCTTCTTTTAATACTTCTGGCAGTTTGTCCAACACCGTATCCAGCTTAGATAAATTCACCCAATCTGTTTTGGAGAATGGAAACGTATAGCAAATCTGTCCTTGAATTTCCAGTTGAATTTCATCACTCGCTATGTTATAGCTTCGATGCAGCTCAAAGCCACGGTATGCACCGATCTGCTCTGAATTACTGTTTGTAAAAGCCATTCCTGCTTTCAGCAAAGCTTTTGCGGCCTCTTTTTTATCTGTGTATTCTTTACCAAACACCTCAATTCCACAAAAAACATTCTCTGATTTTGGATGCTCCTCTGCTGTTTTTTGATCTGCTTTGATTCCTGCAATCTGTGCTTCTTTCTTCTTGATTTGCTCTGTACTTTTTTGCCGGGGACAGGCACTGGATGCCTTAGATGAACTTCCCGATGACAAAGATGAGTTCGATGTCTCTGTTACACGCTTTTTTACAGATAAGAAGACAAAAATCATGAAAGAACAAACTCAAGTATATCATTACATGAATCCATCTAAGAATACTCCGCATTTTAAGCCACTTCTTAATTGTAAGCACCTTTGTGTCGTTCAATTTCGTGTTCTCAAAATAAAAACAGCTCCAAATACATTTGAATACATTATTACAAATCTTCCGTTTTCATTTGATATAAACGATAT
>QUFP01000106.1 GCA_003478935.1 Firmicutes bacterium AF25-13AC | reverse complement strand
CATACGCTGCGTAAAGCCACTTTTACTAAATACGCCATAGATAACCTCATACCCCGGAAAAGCCTTGCGAATTTCTGTAGCATTATTAACTTTTTCTTTTAATGCGAAATACACTTGCGCATCTACCGGTTTCGCATGGTATTTGCACTCTCCAGCAAATACTCGCTTGTTTTGATGATCTACGGACACTACATCAATTTCCGTATCACCATCAAAATCATTCAACCAATAGGAGCCGCTACGGGATGGTGTAAAAGTAATCTCCTCATTCCTGCACAGCTCCACAAAAATAGTCTTGCAGATGTCCTCATAAATAAATGCTACAAATTTCTCCCGAAAATCCTTATGCATCTCATCCAGTACAATCTGCATATTGTCCAATTCCAGCTCTCCTTTGTAGGGATAAACATAACGGAACCAGAAACGGATAAAATTATCTGCAATGAAATACAATCCTTTGCGAGATTTTTCCGGATTCTTTTCTGTTATCGGCGTTCGCTTCTCTATAAAGCCCAAATCTAAAAGTGTAGACAGATATGGCGTCAGCGAAGATGTTTCTTGTCCAAGTATGCCGGCAATCTTGCCAAGTTTATGATTTCCATCCGCAATTGTCTTAATGATTGAAAAGTAGTTAACTGCTGTCACGGACTCGCTTTTCAACAAGAAATTAGGTTCCTCGTATAAGAAACCACTTTTGGACAAAACAGTATCTTTGAGCTGTTCTTCCAAAGGACGTCCATCTTCAAAAAACTCCAGATATTTCGGAATGCCGCCTGTTACGGCATACTGTTCTACAGCCTGATCAAAAGGCATCTTCTGAACAGCATATATATCCGTAAACGGCAATGGTGCCAAGCGCATCTGTGCTGTCCTGCGACCATACAAAGGACTGTCATAAGACAGAGCATGTTTCTGCATCATGCTGATGAAAGAACCTGACAGGATCAACATCACATTACTGTCTTTCAAAATCTCATCCCAAACATTTTGCAAGATAGATGGAAAAGCCGAATTGGTTTTTACAAGATACGGAAACTCATCAATGACAAGTACCTTCTTTTCTTCTGGCTTATAGTCAGCAATCACCTGAAACAAATCCACCCAATCTGTAAATACTACTTTTTGCAGTAATGTATTTTTCGTTGTACGAGCCACAACACCCGCCAGTCGCTTCATGCTCTGGCTTTCCAATTCCTCTGTGGCAAGAAAATAGAATGCAGTTTTCTCCTTCAAGAATTCTTTAATAAGCGTTGTCTTTCCAACCCTACGGCGGCCATAGATAACCACAAAGCTGCTATCACGGTTATATTCTGCATCCA
>QUFP01000105.1 GCA_003478935.1 Firmicutes bacterium AF25-13AC | reverse complement strand
TTCCGCATTATCTTACAGCACCATTTAAGAAAGTTACCGAGAAAATAATGACTGAGTTTTCGGATTTGAATCTATGCCCAATTAACAACCGTCAGGGAATTGTAATTGACGGTGAAGGTTCAAAGGTTATTTGCAAAGACTAATTTGAAAATTCAAGTTTGCAGAACTGACCCAAAAGAGCTCGAAGGAGCTCTTTTTCCTTTTTTATAATAGTATCATTATGGTATAATAGAGACATTAAAATCGGAAGTTGACGGAGCGATAGGATGAAGAAAAAATCAAAAATACTCAAAATATTAAAAGGTATACAAGCATGATGACTTCAGCATTTTTTCTGGAGAAATTTTGTCGAAAGAACTTATGGAAAATGTTGGTACTATTTTTAATATTGTATTATCATCTGCTAACATATCCAGTGCCTGTCCCCAGCAAAAAAATGTAAAGTTTATAAAAGTTCTATAAACAAAAGTTTACATTTTGCACAGAAGAGACTGAGCAGCAGCACGAGAGGGTAGCGTGTTACTGCTCAGCTCAACTTATCAAGAGAGTGAAAAAATAGGATGACAACGGTTGCATTTAGTGCTACACTTAATTCAGTGTCAAGGGTAAGTATACCTCATTAAATATGTCCAAAATGTTAACATGCACGGAAAACGGCTGTTGCCAGAATATTCTGACAAATGACTGCAAAAACAGGCTCTGGAAACCGCATAAAACCTAGGTTTTTGAAGGGGTACCGTAGAAATGAGGTATAAGCCGAGAGGGCATTGAAACAATTTATTGCCTAACCCAATAGTCAGCCAATCGTGTAACAACTCAAGCCCGTGAGGGCATTGAAACGCTCAAATCTTTACTTACAGTTTTGACAAAAGTCGTAACAACTCAGGTACATCCAGTTCCTGTCCCAGGCAAAAAAATATAATATCCAAAGAAAGGTGAAGTTATCATGTTAGTGTCTAAAGATTAATTTGAATTAACACGAAAACAAAGCTTGCTTCTAATAAAAAAGGGATGAAAATAAACAAAGCCTGATAATTGAAAATAAAATTTTTGTCTTAGCTGATGTCGGTAAATTCAGATTAAACTGGTGAGTAAGAACCATTAGAACCATGAAATGAGCCATGTCTGGTAGTAAATGACAAATAAATACCGATAGTCCTCGGTTAATCAGTTGTCAGTCAACAAGACTGGCAGTATAATGATAGATAGTGTACATGTCAAAAAGTCAGACAGAAAAGCCAACAGATTTAACTGTGGTCGTATGTCAAGCATATTAATGTACAAATCAGACGGAGGTGAAACCATGCTTTTATTAAACAAAACTTTGCTGAGACTGCCAAGGG
>QUFP01000104.1 GCA_003478935.1 Firmicutes bacterium AF25-13AC | reverse complement strand
GGGGGTGCGGACGCTTTCTTGGACCTGAATTAAGCAATTCCAAGACTGCGTCTATACTCCATCGGACTCAAACCCCCTAATGATAGTTTGATCCTTTTATCTCTATACCATTGCATATATTGATTTATAATGCCGATAAATTCTTCTACAGAAATTTTATCCCATTTTTCACCATAAAACATTTCATTTTTCATTCGTCCAAAAAATCCTTCACATGCCGAGTTATCTGGTGAACATCCCTTTTTGGACATTGATCTTGTCAGGCCAGCTTCATCCATTCGCTGAATCCAACCTGGCCAGCGATAATGGCATCCTCTATCACTATGAACGATTGGATGCTCATTTCCCTTTAACAATGCGATTGCATTGTCTAGCATTGTATTTACTAGTTCTGCATTAGGAGATGTACCAACTGTCCACGTTATAGGCATACCATCGAAGCAATCTATGATTGGCGATAAATATACCTTTTCTTCTCCAATTTTAAACTCAGTAATGTCTGTTAACCATTTTTTGTTTGGTTTATCAGCATGAAAATCCCTTTGTACTTCGTTTGGTACAGCTGGCGAAATTTCTCCTAAATAAGAGTTATATTTTCTCTGACGGATTGCTCGAACAATCAAGTTTTCTTCTTTCATGATACTCCGAACGATTTTCTCAGAGATTATAATGCCTTCTCGTTTTAAAAGCAAATGAATGCGGCGGTATCCATATCTTTTGTGGTTTTCGAAAAAAAGGATTTTTATTCGCTCTTTTATTTTTGCGATTTTATTTTCCTTTTTTATCTGCTTTTGCTGATAGCAATAGCTACTTTTGGCCATGTCAAATACCTCCAGTATACTTTTTACTGGATATTTATCTCGTAGGGCCATAATCACCATGGCCTTTTCCTGATTGGAAAACTCTTTTAGATTATCGCCCATTTCTTTTTTTAATATTTCTGCTGCTTTTTCATATACATCCTTTTCCAGATGTGCTCGATAAAGCTCCGCCTGTGTTTTTTTTAGCTCTTGCTCTACCAATCTTTTTTCTTCTTTTAATCGATTTATTTCATTGATGTAGTACTCTTTAGAATTCAGTTTTTGCTGCTTCAAAATACAGTTTCCTTTCCCAATGTATTGTACTTTCCACTCGTATAATGTAGCACGACTGATTCCATATTTTTCAGCTATATCAGCTGTAGAACTGTTGCTTTCACATAAATCTATGACTGCTGCTTGTTTTATTTCTTCTGGATAATCTACTTTCCATTTTCTCTGTACTGGTTTACTTACTTTATCCGGAACTGTTTCTCTAAGCCAGCGAAGAATCCCTGTTGCGCTACCATAACCTAATTCTCTCACAGTTTTCTTCATATTGCAACCATTTTTGAAATACAAGTCGATTGCCTGTTGTTTTTCTTCGGTGCTATACTTGTTCATTTCTTCCTCCTAACATCTTTCGACATTAGGTCCAAAAAT
>QUFP01000103.1 GCA_003478935.1 Firmicutes bacterium AF25-13AC | reverse complement strand
AAAACTTTAAAGGAGCTATTGTCTAAAAAAAACTTACTACCTCTAAGATTATAATCAATTGTTTAATGCCTCTATAAAATATTTGGTAAAGTCAGGCAGGGTTGTTACAAAATTTGATAATTCTGTAAATGATGAAGTTCTTTCACTTTCTCGAAAAGGATATATGGAGACTTATAATTTATTGAAATTGTCTTGGGCAGTAAATAAAAATATGTTGCATGACAAAATAAGATGTGATATACTGAAAGAGCAATTGAATAATTAGTCGCTCTTTTCAGTTAATACATATTGCAGTATTGTAGTGTGTTCGGAAGATGATTCGATCTTCCTTGGTGAATGGTTATACATGATTCAGCCAGTTTAGACGTCTATTCCACAGATGTGGAACATCCGTCTAAACTCTATGAAAGATTTATGGTGAAAGGAGCGACTTTTTATTTATGTCTCAAAATATACCTACTCTTCTAATGAATTCTTTAAAATTACCTTATTTTGAAACAATTGAAGAGTTGTCAGAACTTACAAGATTAAGTACTCAATTGTTATATTGTCTTTCTACAAAGACTAGCAAGTATTATATGATTAAAAAAATTCCTAAAAAAAATGGTGGTTTGCGAGAACTGTCGATTCCTTCGTATACATTGCGTATTGTTCAACGATGGATTTTAACAGAGATATTAAATAAAATATTACCATCTGACAGAGCAATGGCTTTTAGAAAAGGTAAAGATTTTGGCCACAAACAGAATGCTTTTTATCATGCAAACACATTATATGGTTTGTCAATAGATATAAAGGATTTTTTCCCTAGTATAACTGTTAATAAAGTTTATACTATATTTTCAACTTTAGGATATAATTCTTTTGCTGCTACAATATTAACAAATTTATGTACATTAGAAGGCAAACTACCTCAGGGAAGTCCTTGTTCTCCAGCAATTTCCAATATTATATGTAGTTCTCTTGATAGACGTTTTGTTGGGCTATGTGAAAAGCGAGGAATCAGGTATTCAAGATATGCAGATGATATGTATTTTTCTTGTGATGATAAAATACTATTATTAAAGAACTTTCCAATCATTACAAGAATCGTTGAATCTGAAGGATTTATTCTTAATACAAGAAAAGTGCATTTTCACACACCGTCTAATAAAAAACAAATAACAGGAATAACAGTTTCACCTACTAATATTGAAGATTATGTGGAATTGAAAGCACCAAGAACTCTTAAGCAAAAAATTAGAGCTGAGATTTTTACTTGTCTTATCTCTGGGCAATATCAGAATAAAGACCATATTTTAGGCGAAATAGCTTATGTCAATTTTATTGAAAAAGAAAATAAGTCTAAATATTTGGAACGAATAAAAAATTATATAGGCAAACAACTTATTAAGATACAGTTGTTTCCTGAATTGGTAATGTCAATTTTATTGAAAAAGAAAATAAGTCTAAATATTTGGAACGAATAAAAAATTATATAGGCAAACAACTTATTAAGATACAGTTGTTTCCTGAATTGGTAATGGAATATAACAATAATAAAT
>QUFP01000102.1 GCA_003478935.1 Firmicutes bacterium AF25-13AC | reverse complement strand
CCTGCGCAATCTTAGCCCTAAACTCAGGTGTATATGATGATTTAGACATAAAAAACCTCCTAAGTAGATTTTTGTTATTTGCCTTGTCTACTTAAGAGGTATCATATCACTGTCCCGATGGCTAAGTAGTCTCACATTTCTCCTGGCCATTGTGGAGAACTCCACAGTCTACGCCACAACTCAATATTTTCTTGTCCCACATAAATACCTTCTTCCTTAGATGGTATCGTTCGAGGATAATTATCATCTCCATATTCTTTTGTATTAAAATTTTTTCTATTTTGAATATATACATATCCATTTATCAATCCACATGGATGAACATCTCCATCCTTTACCTTGTAATCACAAATAAATGTTTTTAACTTAGGTAATTTCTTAATAAACTGGATATCTGTAATTGTATTTGTACCTAATAATCTTAAAAACTCCAAATTTTCCAATTCATTTAAAACAGAAAAATCCTCAATATGTCCACAATGATCAATTTCCAACATTCGCAACGTGTTCTTAGCGTATTTTAGATCTGAAATATCTGTGAGCGTTCTGTTAAATCCCAGATACACACACTGCAATTTGGGAAAGAATTCACATCCTTTGAGATTTTTTATTTTTGAATGTGTCAACGATAGTGTGTCCAACTCTGCCATTCTAGAAAATTCTATGATATTCTCTCTTCCATAATCACTAAGACCTAATGTTTGCATATTCACTTTCGTATCTAAGCTTTTTGTAAACTTATATTTTCCATAATACACTCGCAAATACGGAAATCTACACAAGTCAATTTTCAATTTAGAATTAATTTGCATATATTGATCTCTTGCACCTGCATCATCAATTGCTAACTTTTTCAAATTCAAAAGATCATAAATTTGTTGATAATCATATACTTTATCATACCAAATATAAAACTCACTTTCTCTCTTTTTTATCAGTGTATCATACCTGTCAAGCTCTACTATTAACGTAAGAGTCAGCATTTCTATGCTTTGGCACTCTGACAAAAAACTCAAATCATCTATTCCACAGATATTTACACTTTTTACATTTTTCTTTTTTATATACTCAATCAGATCATCCAGCCTAAAATTTTCAACCACTAATGTTTCTGGTTTTCCCCTTCCGTCTCGAATAAAACACTTTCCATCAATATATGCAACAATTCGATCACCTGTAGTTATTTCTTGCTTGTTAAAAATATTCATTTTTTATCTTCCTTCCAAATCAAGGTAGTGTCAAAAACTACCTGTTTTTTATTGTTCTAAATCCTTAAAAACCTTGAAGACCATTGGGACAGGAACGGTGGCTGAATTAGTGTCCCTCGTGGCTCAAGTCCGCAGACTTTATGCTTCCTGACCCTTACTTCTCCTTCCCGTCGACATAAGCCTATCCAGCAATTCCTGAGATGATATCAAAGATATCATCAAAGCAGGTATTATTTTTAATAATGCCAGAACCTAATTTTTTGTAAAATTGTGTTCAAAATATGCTGGCTAGTACATTAGTCTTCTTCTCTATTTTCTGTACCAATATAATATTTTCCTTCTTTTATAATTTTTAATATTTCTTTCATATCATCCTCAATCCATATTTTTCCCTC
>QUFP01000101.1 GCA_003478935.1 Firmicutes bacterium AF25-13AC | reverse complement strand
TGATATGCTACCCTCATATAGGACAATGAAATATAAAAGTCCTATATGGGGGTATTTTCATGTTCAGAAAGAGTAAGATAGAACCAGTAGAAAAAGTAAAAATAGTCGAACGCTACCTTGCAGGAGAAATTGGCATACGGCAAGCAGGAAAAGAATTGGGAGTTGATCATCATAGTATTCGAAATTGGATTTCTATTTATCAGTATGATGGACCAACTGGATTACTCAATCAACCGAAAAACAAATCTTATTCAAAAGATTTAAAAATATCTGCTATAAATGATTATCTCAACGGAGAAGGATCTCTTCAGGATATTTGCACAAAATACGGAATTCGTTCACACAGACAGCTTTCCGATTGGATTAAGGTGTATAATTCTGGTGGAATATTAAAAACATCCACTGGAGGTGCTTACATGAAAAAAGCAAAGAACACTACACTTGATGAGAGATTAAAAATAGTAACAGATTGTCTTGCAAATGATAAGAATTATGGTGCAATGGCACTCAAATATGATTGTTCCTATCAACAAGTTCGCAATTGGGTAATACGATACGAAAAGATGGGTCAAGCGGGTCTGGAAGACAGACGTGGACGTCGTATAGCTTCTCTTCCAAGCAGAACACCTGAAGAAGAGCTACGTGACAAGATAGCTGAACTGGAAAAAAGAAATCTAGACTTACAAATGGAGAATGATCTGTTAAAAAAAGTCAGAGAACTGGAAAGGAGGGGTCGCTATCTTTAATCCATCGGTTAGCCGAATATGAAGCCATCCAAAAACTATCGTTTGCTAAGCATTATCCCATAGATAGACTTTGTAAATATCTTAATGTTACACGTTCTGCGTATTACCGTTGGGTAAAATATCCGAAAAGTAATAATGAACTTCGAAACGAAAGACTATCCACTGAAATCCAAAGGATTCATAACCAGCATCCAGATATGGGATACCGAAGGATTCGTGATGAATTAGATGGACATAAAGGAATTCATGTGAATGATAAACGAGTACTTCGTATTTGTAGGAAATACGATATAAAATCAAATATTAAATGGAAACCTAAGAGTTGTACCAGAGGAGACAGAAATCCTGATCACATAGCAAAAAACTATTTACACCGTGAATTTCACGCCGAAAAACCGAATGAAAAGTGGCTTACAGATGTTTCTGAATTTAAATACTACAACGGAATAGAAGTTCATAAAGTTTATCTGAGTGCTATTTTAGATTTATATGATAGAAGGATTGTTTCCTTTAAAATCAGCGATCATAATGATAATCCATTAGTTATGGACACGTTTGATGAGGCTATTCGTCAGGAGCCAGATGCACACCCATTAGTTCATTCTGATCGAGGCTTTCAATATACAAGCGCACAGTTTTATACTAGATTAAAAAAACATCATATGAAGCAGAGTATGTCTAGAGTTGCCCACTGTATTGACAATGGACCAATGGAAGGGTTTTGGGGAATTCTAAAACGAGAAATGTATTATAAACAGCGTTTTAATGACAGAAGCTCTTTGATTACTGCGATAGCTAATTACATAGATTACTACAACAACCAACGACTTCAAAGGAAACTGCATGTAATGACACCAATGAAATATCATGAGCAATATACAAAAGCAGCATAAAATATCGCCAGCCATA
>QUFP01000100.1 GCA_003478935.1 Firmicutes bacterium AF25-13AC | reverse complement strand
AATTCCACCGGATCACTAAGCCCTACTTTCGTACCTGCTCCACCCGTCGGTGTCGCAGTCAAGCTCCCTTCTGCCTTTGCACTCTTCGAATGGTTTCCAACCATTCTGAGGGAACCTTTGGGCGCCTCCGATACCCTTTCGGAGCGACCGCCCCAGTCAAACTCCCCACCTGACATTGTCCCCAGACCGGTTCACGGCCTCTGGTTAGAAACCCAGCACCACAAGGGTGGTATCCCAACGGCGGCTCCATGCAGACTGGCGTCCACATTTCCTAGCCTCCCACCTATCCTGTACATGCAATACCGGGTCCCAGTATCAAGCTGGAGTAAAGCTCCATGGGGTCTTTCCGTCCTGGCGCAGGTAGCCAGCATCTTCACTGGCACTTCAATTTCACCGGATGTATTGTCGAGACAGCGCCCAAATCATTACGCCTTTCGTGCGGGTCGGAACTTACCCGACAAGGAATTTCGCTACCTTAGGACCGTTATAGTTACGGCCGCCGTTTACTGGGGCTTAAGTTCGTGGCTTCGTTTCCTGACCACTCCCCTTAACCTTCCAGCACCGGGCAGGCGTCAGCATATACCTCACCTTTCGGTTTTGCATAGACCTGTGTTTTTGCTAAACAGTTGCTTGGGCCTCTTCTCTGCGGCCTGCTCTCGCAGGCACCCCTTCTCCCGAAGTTACGGGGTCATTTTGCCGAGTTCCTTAACAATACTTCTTCCGCCGGCCTTAGGATTCTCTCCCCATCCACCTGTGTCGGTTTACGGTACGGGCCATAATGAAACAATAGCAGCTTTTCTTGACGGCTTGCTTAACAGCTTCCCTACTCTTTTTCGGTCCGCGTCACACCTTCGACTTATGCGGGGGTTTTTCCTCCCACACATCTATTGTGCTTGCACCGGTTTTCTCATTCCCGGCTCTGTCTTACCTTCCGTGTCACTACAGTTCTGTTCATTACGGGTGCAGGATCTCAACCTGCTGTCCATCGACTACGCATTTCTGCCTCGCCTTAGGCCCCGACTTACCCAGGCAGATCAGCTTTACCCTGGAAACCTTGGATATTCGGCCGAAGGATTCTCACCTTTCTCTCGCTACTCATTCCGGCATTCTCTCTTCCTGAAACTCCACAGCTCCTTTCGGTACTGCTTCGTCGCTTCAGCAATGCTCCTCTACCAATCCTTTCGGATTCCTGAGCTTCGGTGTCGTGTTTAGCCCCGGTTCATTTTCGGCGCAGGACCTCTCGACTAGTGAGCTATTACGCACTCTTTGAATGTATGGCTGCTTCTGAGCCAACATCCTAGTTGTCTTCGAGATCCCACATCCTTTTCCACTTAACACGCACTTTGGGACCTTAGCTGCAGGTCTGGGCTCTTTCCCTTTTGACCACCCAACTTATCTCGTGTGGTCTGACTCCCGGTGACCATCTGTCTGGCATTCGCAGTTTGATATCCTTTGGTAGGCTTTGACGCCCCCGCGGGAATTCAGTGCCCTACCTCCAGCAGATTGCACCGAGGCTAGCCCTAAAGCTATTTCGAGGAGAACCAGCTATCTCCGGGTTCGATTGGAATTTCTCCCCTACCCACACCTCATCGCCACCCTTTTCAACGGATGTGCGTTCGGACCTCCACGGGATTTTACTCCCGCTTCATCCTGGACATGG
>QUFP01000010.1 GCA_003478935.1 Firmicutes bacterium AF25-13AC | reverse complement strand
CCTTTAATTTCTCAATGTGCAAGTTCAAAGAATGTGATTTTTTCCCGATTTAATAGCATAAATTTTTTAATTAAATGTACCTTTTATGTTGTTAGATCTGTAATGTGTAGTCAGAAGATATCGACATTAAAGATTTAGAAAAATATTTCTTGGCTTCATCCCAGGGGCAAGCCCCTGGGTTTTCGCCTAAAAATTTTATAACAAGTATTCTACCAGAACATTTTTTACACCTTGCAATTTCCCTATTTATATGTTACAATAGCTTTTCATGAAAAAAACATAGGAGAATAGAAAAATGGGGAATTCAGAAAGTAAAACACAAATTTTACAAAAAACATGGGTGGTATGTGCACTGGCATTAGTATGTACATTCTTGTGGGGAAGTGCTTCGCCATGTATTAAGCTTGGATATGCATTATTCGAGATACCATCAAGTGAAACATGGACGCAGATATTATTTGCAGGTATCAGATTTGTATTTGCAGGAATACTTACGATACTGATTGGAAGCGCATTAAACCGTAAGCTTCTTCTTCCTACAAAAAGCTCAGTTCCAAGCATTGCTAAATTAGCAGTATTTCAGACAATACTCCAGTATATCTTCTTTTATATTGGACTTGCTCATAATAGTGGTGTAAAGGCATCTATTATTAATGGATCAAATACATTTTTTGTAATACTTGTATCAAGCCTTATCTTCAGACAGGAGAAGCTTAATTTTAAAAAGGTGGCAGGCTGTGTGATAGGTTTTGCCGGAGTTATAGTTGTAAGCATGAATGGTCAGAAAATAGATATGAACTTAAGCCTTATGGGTGACGGAAGTTTGTTTTTATGCGCTATTTCATATGCGGTTTCATCCTGCCTTATGAAAAATTATTCTAAAAAGGATAATCCGGTTATGCTCAGCGGTTATCAGTTTATATTCGGTGGAATCGTAATGGTAATTCTTGGACTGATAATGGGTGGAAGAATAACACATGTATCAGTAAATGCAATGCTTATGCTATTTTATCTTGCATGCATTTCAGCAGTGGCATATTCTATTTGGGGAATCCTTCTTAAATATAATCCTGTATCAAAGGTTGCCATTTTTGGATTTACAAATCCAGTATTTGGTGTATTGCTATCAGCATGGTGGCTCCGTGAAGGCAGCAAGGAGCTTGGAATCAATGCACTTATAGCACTTGTACTTGTGTGCATAGGAATTAGTATTGTAAACATTAATAAAGCAGCAGAAAAATAATAATTAAAATATAGCTGGCAGATGAATGCATAAGATCTGAGGGGTGATATGCATATGTCTGCCAGTTTTTTTGTAAAAAAAAGAATGACAATAGCGACATTTGCTGATATACTAGTTATAGTGAGCAAAATTTTTAGGGGAAATATATGAGATGAAATTGAAATATACGTTAAATTTTATTTAATATAGGAATAAAGGGAGGATTATTATGAGAAAATTAATTTCACTCAATGAGAACTGGACATTGTCTTTTCCAAAAGGAGAGCGTCTGGCAGAAAAGGTTACATTACCACACACTTGGAATGCGGTGGATGGTATGGATGGCAACGGCAGTTATCTGCGCACTACAGGTGTGTATCGCTGCACATTTCTTAAGCCAGAGCAACCGTTAGAGGGTGGTCGTGTTTATGTTGAAGTTTTGGCGGCAGCATTAGCAGCTGTTGTCAAAGTGAATGGGACAGTTGCTGCTACGCATGAGGGTGGATTCTCTACATTTCGTGCCGATATCACAGATTTGTGTAAGGAAGGAAATAACGAGATGACAATTGAGGTTAGTAACGAAGATACGCCTTCAATGTATCCTGCTTCAGCAGACTTTACTTTTTATGGTGGCTTGTATCGCGGCGTTAATCTAATCAGTGTTCCTCATACTCATTTTGATTTGGATTACTACGGAGGTTCTGGTATCAAAGTGACACCAAAGCCAACTGAAGACGGCGGTGCAACTTTTGAAATTGAAAGCTTTGTTACTAACCAAGAGGACTGTTTTACTGTTATGTACAGCATCGAGGATGCATGTGGATGTGAGGTGGCTGCTGCTGTTCGTCCGGCAGATGATACTGCAGTGACAATCTATGTTCCAGATGTGAAGCTGTGGAGTATGGACGAGCCAAATTTGTATACAGTAGTTGCCCGTCTGCAGAAAAACAATGAGACATATGATGAAATTTGTGTAAATACTGGTGTACGCAGTTATTATGTTACACCGGATGGTGGATTTTTTATTAACAACAAGGCTGTTTCGCTTCGTGGTGTATCGCGTCATCAGGACAGGCTTTATAAAGGAAATGCGCTGACTGCAGAGGAGCACGTTCAGGATGCTAAGATTATTAAGGAACTGGGGGCTAACACGATTCGTCTGGCACATTATCAGCATAGTCAGGATTTTTATGATGCTTGCGACAGACTGGGATTTGCAGTCTGGGCTGAGATTCCGTTTATCAGTGTGTTCAAATCTGGAAAAGATGCACATGAGCATTGTCGCCGTGAATTGACTGAACTGATTGTTCAAAATTATAATCATCCGTCTATTATGTTCTGGGGTATTTCAAATGAGATTCTTATTGGCGGAATCAGTCAGGAGCTGGTAGACTGCCACCATGATTTGCAGAGATTATGTAAGGAGCTTGATCCAACTCGTCTGACAACTATTGCACATGTTAGTTTTACACCTGTTTCTGGTCCTATGCATCATATTACTGATGTGGAAAGCTACAATCACTATTTTGGATGGTATGGTGGTAAGATTGAGGACAATGCACCATGGTTAGATAAGTTCCATGCTGATAATCCAGATATTTGCATTGGTGTTTCTGAATATGGCTGTGAGGGCATTATTAATTGGCATAGCAATAAGCCTCAATGTAAGGATTATACGGAAGAATATCAGGCACTGTATCATGAGCACATGGCACAGGTGTTTGAGGATCGTCCATGGATCTGGTCAAGTCATGTCTGGAATATGTTTGATTTTGGATGTGCTGCCAGAAATGAAGGCGGAGTGCGTGGACGCAATAATAAAGGACTTGTCACGATTGACCGTAAAACGCGTAAAGACAGCTTTTACGTGTACCAGGCATATTGGAGTAAAGAGCCGATGGTACATATTGCAGGACGCCGTCATGCACAGCGCGCAGGTGAGACTACTGAGGTGAAGATTTATTCTAATCAGGATAGCGTGACGCTGTACTGCAATGGTAAAAAGGTTGGAACAAAGACGGAGCACCGTATTTTCCACTTTACTGTGACATTGGATGAAGGAATTAATATACTGCTTGCAGTGACAGATAAGGTGAAGGATAGCATTACGCTGGAAAAGGTTGAAAAAGAGCCAGACAGCTATACACTTCCGGAGTTTAATGAGCGTCAGGAGGGCGTTGCAAATTGGTTTAAGCAGATGGGAAGTCTTGATTTGAAGGCACCAATGGAATTCCCAGAGGGCTTTTATAGTGTACGCGACACTCTGGAAGAAATTTCTAAAAATGAAGAAGCTTTGGAAATTACGTCACAAGCACTCAAGCTGGCAACTAATTTTGATATTAAGCCTGGCATTGGCATGTGGGATATGTTGAAAACGATGAAGCCAGAAGCGATGACAAATATGATTTCAGGAATCCAGGATGGCTTTATCGAAAGTTTGAATTCAAGATTGATTAAGATTAAGAAGTAAAAAAATGAAAAAAGTTTTAGTAACGCTTGCTGTATTAGTCGTGAAAGTATTGTGTAAATAGAATGTAAAATATCACAATAGAAACTAGTATATAGAAAATAGGATGACAATAGATATAATTAGTGCTATACTATTTCCAGTACAAATAAGAAAAACTGGAAAACGTATAGCAGGTGTATTAGCACTCGCAGCTGCTGCGGCAGTTTATGCGGGTGCTTTTTATAATTTGCTTGAAAATATATTGGGAGGGTTTTTATATGGATCAAAATTGGTTTTATAGGGGAAATGCGCTTATTCATTCCCTGAGCGAGCAGGAGACTACAAGTCATTCTGTTGCAGTCTGGAGAATTGGACAATGCGGTGTTTTTCTGAAATATAATGGAAAAATTATTTTGATTGATCCAGTTTTGGAGCCGATTTATGGAAAGGATGGTGTTTGTCGTACACATTTTGAACCACCATTTTCAGCAGATGCTAATTTTTCTGTGGATGCTGTATTTTGTACACATAATCATCTGGATCATTTTCAGCCAGACACTATATGCAAACTAGCGGCTTCTCATCCAAATGTAAAGTTTTTTGTTCCGACAGGGATTTTAGATGAAATTCAAGAATGTATTGCATCATTTGCTGATCGTGTGACGGGAATCCGGCAAGGACAGCAGCTGGAATTGTTTCAAAATATTTCAGTGACTGCGGTAGCAGTTCCACATGATGTGTATCGTGCTGATGCAAATGGTAATGAAAAAGCACTTGGCTATGTTTTTTATATGGGAGATATTACGATTCTTCATTGCGGAGATGCAGTTGCAACAGACCGTCTTGTTATAGATGTTCGCAAGGCTGGCCCTATTCATCTTGCTTTTTTGCCAATCAATGGCAGAGATTGGGTTAGAGAGTCACGTGATATTATTGGTAATATGACACCTCAGGAGGCGGCTCTTTTTGCAAAAGAGATTGATTGTACAACTGTTATTCCAACGCATTATGATATGATGTGCGGCAATGAAGAAAATCCTTTATTGTTTGCTTATTATATGGAGCATACGCAGCCAAATCGCGCATGGCACATTTTAAGAAATGGTGAGCCATATTTGTATACACAGTGATAATTGGTAGGAGAAGATAATGACAGGGAATAAAGAAGCATATTTTTATTTGGCAAGCAGTCTGGAAAAAATATTTCCAGATACGGACTGTGTGAAGAAAAACGATCAACACACAATTTCAATTTTTAAAGGAGAGCTTCCAGCATTTTTGCTTGTATATGGAAGTAGCAGTAATTACGATGGCGAAAGGAAACATTTTGCAGAAGGCTTTACTTATGAGATAAAGGGCAGCCCATCATCTGTGCGTGTGCGTGATGTGGAGCTTGTACCTAGCGCTTTTCCATGTTATGAGCAGACGGACGAGTGGTATTTAAAGAGTCAGCCGGGATTATTTCCTGATCTTTTATGTCCACGTGAAACAAATTTTGTTCGTTTGATTCCTGGACAAACACGTTCACTCTGGATTGATTTTTTAGATACATCTGCAATTGTACCTGGCACATATCAGATTGATATTTTAATATATGGAAAGGATGAAAAAGAACCTTATCAGATATTGACAGTGAATTTAAATGTGTTGGATAAAGTGCTTTCAGAACAAACGCTTATTCACACTGAATGGTTTCACGCAGACTGTCTGGCTGATTATTATCATATTCCTGTATTTTCAGAAAAGCATTGGGAGATAATGGAAGCACAGATTGCGCTTGCAGGAAAAGAGCTTGGAATCAATATGTTGCTGACACCTATTTTTACACCGCCTCTTGATACTGCAGTAGGTGGGGAGCGTACAACAGTGCAGCTTATAGATATTTTGCAGGATGCAGATGGATCTTACAAGTTTGATTGGTCAAGATTAAAGCGTTGGTGTGATCTTTGCCTAAGAAATGGAATAAAGTATCTTGAAATACCGCATTTGTTTACACAGTGGGGTGCGAAAGCAGCACCAAAGATTGTTGTAACAGTAGATGGAAAGAACGTAAAAAAGTTCGGATGGCATACACCGGCACTAGATTCCTCGTATCAGAGTTTCTTAAAGCAGTTTTTGCCAGAGCTTCAAAGTAAATTGATTGGGTTTGGATATGATAGGGATCATGTTTTTTTCCATATCTCAGATGAACCAGGAATGGATTGTCTGGAAAGCTATAAGGAGGCACGAGAGAGTGTAAAGGAAAGCCTGAAGGGATGGCAGGTAGTTGATGCACTTAGCGAGTATTCTTTCTATGAAAAAGGAATTGTTCAGCATCCGATTGTGTCAAGCAATCATATAAGTGTCTTTTTAAAGAATAAGGTCCCGCAACCATGGGTGTATTATTGCTGTGGGCAGTCTGTTACAGTACCGAATCGCTTCTTTGCAATGCCAAGCTGGCGAAATCGTATTATGGGAGTATTGATGTATCTTCATGGAATTAAGGGATTTTTACACTGGGGCTTTAATTTCTATAATTCGCAGTATTCGATTTCTCATATTGATCCATTTTTTAACACACATGCAAGTTATGCGTTTCCATCTGGTGATGCATTTTTGGTTTATCCAGGTCCAGATGAAAAACCGATGTCATCTATTCGTGCACAGGTGCAGCGAGAGGCTCTTGATGATTTAAATGCACTTACTACATTAGAATCGGTGGTTGGCAGAGAACGTGTTGTTGCACTAATCATGGAGAATGCTGAGGAACCGTTTGATTTTGAGCATTATCCTCACGAGGCAGATTATATTTTGCAGCTTCGTGAGCGTATGGCAGAACTCTTTATACAGGAAGGACAAAAAAACTAAGTTTAGAGTATACTTAATGAAAAAGAAAGGAATATGATATATTTTAGGTTTTGAACAATGAATGCTACAGATATGACCAAGGGAAAACCAATGAAACTGCTGTTTTTGTTTTCTCTTCCTTTGATGTTTGGCAACGTTTTTCAGCAGCTTTATACAGTAGTTGATACAATGATTGTAGGTCAGACGCTTGGTGTTTCTGCATTGGCAGCACTGGGCGCTGCAGAGTCTCTAGGCTGGATGAGCCTTGGAAGTATACAGGGATTGACACAGGGATTTTCCATTCGCATGGCACAGCAGTTTGGAGCGAAAGATGAAGATGGGCTTCATCAGGCAGTTGGACACAGTATTGTGCTGTCAGCCTTGCTTGCAGTTTTGCTTACTATAGTATTTCAGGCAGCTGTTCGTCCAGTACTTGCTATTTTACAAACACCAGAGGATATTAAGCCAGATACGATTTTATATCTTCGTATTTTGTTTACTGGTATTCCCATTGTTGTTGCATATAATTTATTGGCATCTATGCTGCGCGCAATTGGAGACAGTAAGACACCTCTTATTGCAACAGCCATTGCTGCAGCCAGCAATATTGTATTAGATTTGCTTTTTGTATGTGTGTTTGGATGGGGAATTGCAGGGGCAGCCGAAGCGACACTTATTGCTCAGTTTATTTCCGTAGGATATTGCTTCTTTACAATAAGAAAGCTTACGCTCTTACATCCAAGAAGGAAAGATTTGCGCTTGGAAATTGAATTGTCAGGCAAGCTGATGCTTCTTGGTCTTCCGATGGCTTTCCAAAATTTTATTATTGCCATTGGATCTATGATTGTACAGCGTTTGATTAATTCGTTTGGTGTTATTTTTATTGCAGGATTTACGGCAACGAATAAGCTGTATGGAGTATTAGAAATAGCGGCCACCTCATATGGCTTTGCCATGGTTACTTACACAGGACAAAATCTTGGTGCAAATCAGCCTAAACGCATTCGTGAAGGTTTAAAGGCAGGTGTAATTATTGCACTTATTACCTCGACAGTTTTAGGCGTCATTTTGATTCTTTTGGGAAAACCATTGCTGTCGTTGTTTATTTCAGGTACGGAAGAAGAAATTTCACAGACACTTGCGATTGCATATCATTATCTTTCTATTATGAGTGTATGCCTGCCAATTCTTTATATTTTGTACGTATTTCGTTCTACTCTGCAGGGATTAGGTGATACAGTAAGTCCTATGCTGTCTGGTATAGCAGAGTTTGTAATGAGAACTGGGTGTGTGCTTCTTCTTCCTTTATGGCTCGGGGCAGAGGGTATTTTCTATGCAGAGGTTCTTGCATGGACAGGTGCAGATCTTGTATTGATTCCAAGCTGCATCTGGGCACTGAAAAAGGATCAGTAATTTTTATATTGAAAAATAGGGGAATAATAAAAATGAAAAAATTAAATTATATTGCGCTGCTCCCTATAGGGGTGTTTTTGTTTTTATATCTTGGACTAGGAATTTTATTTGAATATGTGATGGAAATTCCAATGGGATTTGATAATGTACCAATTGTGGTAGCATTTTTGGCGGCAATTCTTACGGCCTGTCTGCAAAATCCGAAGCTACACTTTGATCAGAAGCTTGAAGTAATGGCGCAGGGAGTTGGCGATAAGAATATCATTACGATGCTCTTGATTTTCTTGGCAGCAGGGTCTTTTGTAGGAATTGTAGGAAGAAGCAGTGCAGAAAGTGTTGCCTATTGTATGCTGTCATTGATTCCGGCACGTTTTTCAGTAGCTGTTCTATTTGTAGTAGCTTGTTTTGTATCAGTTGCCATGGGAACATCAGTAGGTACAATTACGCTTCTTGTTCCAATTGCAGCTGCTGTATCTAAGGCATCAGGTTTTGATTTACCGTTTTGCGTTGGATCTGTTATGGGAGGAGCTATGTTTGGCGACAATTTGTCCTTTATTTCAGACACAACGATTGCTGCATGCAATGGTCAGGGATGTAAGATGAAGGATAAATTTAGAGAAAATTTTGGAATTGCAATGCCAGCGGCAGTAGCAACGCTGATTGTGATTTTAATCTTGTCATTCCAGACGACAATCAAGGGACATGTGAGCCAGCCATATAATTTAATTCAGGTTATACCATATGTGCTTGTATTGATAGGCGGTGTGGTTGGAATTAACGTATTTTTAGTTTTGCTTATTGGAATTGGATCAGGTGCATTGATTATGCTGATTGGCGGCTATGTGGAGCCAGTGGAGATGCTCATACGCATGGGAAATGGTGTTTCTGGAATGTTTGAAACATGTATGGTTGCGATTCTGGTGGCGGCAATGTGTGCGCTAATAAGAGAATATGGCGGATTCGAGGCACTTTTAGGAATTATTAGAAAGGCATTTAGAGGAAGAAGAGGCGGTCAGCTTGGAATGGGACTTTTAGTTGGTGCTATGGATATTGCAACAGCCAATAATACAGTTGCAATTGTAATGGCTAATCCAATCGCAAAGGAAATAGCAGCCGAATATGGAATTACACCGAAAAAGGCAGCTTCTATTTTGGATACGTTTTCCTGTATTTTTCAGGGTGTAATACCATATGGTGCACAGATGCTTGTTGCTATTTCAGCAGTCAATGAGCTTGGAAGTCAGATTTCTGCTTTTCAGGTTATGCCAAGGCTGTATTATCCAATGTTTCTTTTAATCAGTTCTCTGATTGCCATTGTTGGTGTAAAGGGACGCAGACGTCGTTACAGAAAATAAGGTAATTAAGAAAGAGGAAGCATAATGGATTTTTTATCATTTAGAGAAGAAGTTACAAAATACATTTTTGCAGAAGATATGCTGCAAAAGGCTGATATAATATTGATTCCAGGAAATGCATATCCGCAAAATGCTGAGCGTGCGGCAGCATTATACAGACAAGGCTATGCACCGTATATTTTGCCAAGCGGAAAATATAGTACATTAGTCGGACATTTTGCAGGTGTTTGTGAAAAAGCAGATCGCTATAATAAGGAGTACAAGACAGAGTGGGAATTTTTAAAAGATGTTCTTGTTCAAAATGGCGTGGATGAATCAGCAATTTTAAAAGAGGATCAGGCAACCTTCACATGGGAGAATGCTAAAAATTCAAGAATTGTCACAGATCAAAATAAACTAGTGATACAAAAGGCTATTTTGTGCTGCCGCAATGTACATGCAAGAAGAAGTCTTATGTATTATCAAAAATCTTTTCCAGAAGCGAAAATATTTGTCAGCCCGTCAGTGATTGGAAATATTACAAAAGAAAACTGGTATACAACGAAAGATGGAATTGATGCAGTAAACGCAGAACTTTCCAGAATTTTATATCAGTTTTCACTTCTCGTATAAAAAAAAGCCTGCTAGTTTTTGGCTAGCAGGTTTTTTGTTTATTAATCGCGAATCACCGGAAAATAGACTTGATAAGGTTCATATCCAATGTCGTAGATAGGGATGAAACGAATACCTGTTTCCTGATAGCGTGTGCGGAATGTGCGCTTCCAGTTTCCCCATTCACGTTCATTATCATGAAGCAAAAGTGTTTGAAGCTCATGACCGTGTGTGTGAAGCGAGCGCTCTTCACTGCAAAGGCCGGCAAGTGCGATTGGTCCAAAACGAAATGCAACAAGATCTGGATCATCGTCTGCAGCGACTGCAGTGATGCAAAGAGGAAGAATAAGGCGAAGTTCATCACCATTTTGCCAGTTGCGTTGAATGGTAAGAAATCCGTTTTTTGCATCAACAGGCAGTTGTTTGCCGTTAAGTTCAAAGCAGACATCCTGAAATACGGCTGGATTTCCGGCGTAGGAATCGGTGCGTGCACATGCCCAATCTGGAATGCGAAGTTTTAATGAAAAATCAGCGCAAGGGGAATCCATTTCAATGCGCATGCAAATTGCCATACAGTCTGGCTGAATTGGATAACGCTGTGTGTTTTCATGAATTGCTTGTTCAGCAGAGCTTGTACTTGAAATGTGGAGCTTCCGCTTAAGCTATCTTGCTTTTGGATTAAAGTAACATTTGTGCTGCCAATTGAAAAGCGTGCAGTGGAGTCGAAATATTGAGCAGCATATAAATTTGCACCATCCTGATAGTACAGATATTGGTTATGGGCAGCATTTGCCTGTACGACAGAGCCATGACAGCAGAAGAAGTCTTGTGTTTTGGAAGCCCATCCCTTGCGTGATCCAGCGCGCATTGGAAGAAAATATGTAAGAAGACCTTCTGATGGATAAGAAGATATCTGACCATTTGGAAGATCCTCCTTCCAATAGGCTTGCGCAAGAATGCCATTGTACAGATTTTTTTCAATATAATTCAGATAGGAAACATCGCCAGTCCAGGTAAAAAGAATGTTTGCAAGACGAATCATATTGTATACACTGCAGTGCTCTTGATTTCGTTCTCCAAGGCGTGATGCCTGGCGATGCTTTGGTGTCCAAATCTCACCATTTGTCTGACCGCCGGTAACGAAATAACCACGATCTGTAACAGCACATTTCCAGTAAGCAAGCACAATATCACGATAACGTGTAATTTTGGTTGCTTCATAAACAGCGGCACAGCCGATGATTTCTGGAATAGTTGTATTGGCATGCATATTTGTTAGTACGTCTTCTCCAGCTAAAAGAGGATCAAATAGGCGATGACGGTCATAACGCTCAATTAAGGTTAGATACATGCTGTCTTTTGTAATATCATATAGCTGAGCCCATATTTCAAGCATTCCACCAGTTTCAAAATCAAGAATGTCATCGAGCTGTTCTCTTGTACGATTGTCTGTGTAGCGAAGGAACCATTTGGAGAAATCAATTGCAATGGTGAGGGCTTCCTCATTTTTTGCATATAGATACATGTCAATAAGTCCCATAAAGGTTTTGTGTACGTTATAGTGAGGGGCCCAAACCTGCTTTTTGATGGCAATCCAGTGAAAATATTTTTCTGGAATAGAAGCAGCCCATTCGCCGCCATTGTCAAGCTGACAAAGACGAAGCTCATGAACAATTTCATTTGCTTTGCCAAGCAGAGCCTGATTGCCAGTTTCATCATAGTGAATGGCAGCCGCGCTCAGCCAGTGACCAAGAAAGTGACCACGCAGCTGACAGGAGGGATCTTCCCAGCCGCCATGCTTGAGTTTTTTGTTTCCAAAATTTTGATAACGGCCAGCCTCTTGCGTAAAATTTTGCAGCAGAGCATCGCTTTCTAGCTCCATCAGATAGTCCATATTTTGCTGCTCTTTGTTAAGTAATAATTGATCCTGTAGTGTGACATCAAGTCCTGATAATTGTTTCATTATAATTATAATATCCTTTCTGGCAAATGCCTTTACGTTTTTATTTACTTATAGTATAATCGGAAATGAAATAAATAAAATGAAATTTATTCGGTATTTTTTATAAAATAATCGCATATAAAATTGTGTTTCGCGAATATATTTGAAGATTGCGGGAGCGCAAAGCACGTAGCAATCCGGTATCAAACATCATAGTATGAAAGGAATAATATATGGAAAGCGAGTTACAAAAAAAACAGCTGCTTTTGGCAGCAGATGAAATGCCATTGCTTAGGGAATGTGCTTTTTTTAAAAGTGAAGATGGTTTTGTGCATCCTAATCGTGTATTAGATTTTGATGTGCTTATTTACGTTGTGAGTGGATCAGTGCAGGTTGTTGAGGATGATCAGGAATATTGTATTTTGCCAGGAGAATTATTATTTCTTAAACATGGTTGTCATCATTATGGAACGAAGAGAAATCCACCTATGACAAGCTGGTACTATTTTCACTTTTATCTTCCGGAAATTACGGCACAGACAAGATTTGATCCTTTTGAAAGTTTTACATATGCCCGCAGTTTAAACAAGGAAAATCATAGCTTTTTTTATCAATTGCCAAAGAAGATGAAACTGGAATCTTATTCAAATATAGCTCAGATGCAGGAAATTTGTGATTTATTTGAAAAGCGAAATCCACTGGAAAGACTATTGCAAAACACAATGCTTTGCAGCCTTTTATTGAATCTGTACCATGATAGTGAATCAGACAGAAAAGTAGCACTAAGCAGACAAAGAACAGATCAGATGATTGCGTATCTGCAAAAACATTGTGAAGAGAAATTTTCTTCAGTTGACATTGAGACATATATGGGATTGTCATATAAGCATTTGAATGATGTATTTAAGAAAGAAACAGGAATGACGCTTCAGAAATATCATTGTCAAATGCGCATGGAACGAGCAGCGAGACTGCTGCAGCAGACAGACTTAACTATCACACAGATTAGCGAAAGACTAGGCTTCGATGAAGTATTTTATTTTAGTAATGTTTTTAAAAAACAGATGAAGCTTTCGCCTATGAGCTATAGAAAAAAATGTGTAAGAATTTAAAAAATGCCTTGACACGCTGTATATTATAATATACAATAAAGCCAGGAGGAATTAACGATGAATGAGAACAATATTCAAATAGAACAGCAGTCAGGAATAGAGCAGCAGTCAGAAGCACAGGCAAAGCGATTACTGGCATATTACAGCTACTTGAGAAAAAGTCAAAAAATGACTCAATCAGAATTAGAGCGCATTACTGGATTGTCAAGAATCGCAATTAACCGCTGTGAAAATGGGAAATTGATGCCGACGATTCGCTCCATGAATAAACTATTGGCACCACTTGGATATCAGCTTGGCATTGTGTCGCTTGATGAATCAGACAGTGGGGATTATAATGAAGAAATAAATGAACGGCAGAACGAGTTGGAAATCACATATTTCACTGAGCTGGCAAAAGAGGAAGAGAGGTTCAGTAAGAAAAAGGCGGCAGAGCTGTTCAAAAACAAACTATTGGATACACTAGAGCCTGGCAGCTACGGCGCACTGCAGACCATTCATAAACATCTTTTTAGTGATATTTATGAGTTTGCCGGTCAGACACGAACAGTGAATTTTGCGAAAGGAAATTTACGATTTGTACCTGCTATGTATCTGGATGCGGCACTTGAAAGCATCGAGAAGATGCCACAGTCTACATTTGATGAGATTGTAGAAAAATATGTGGAGATGAATATCGCGCATCCTTTTCAGAAAGGAAATGGACGCAGCATTCGTATCTGGCTGGATCAAATATTAAAAAAAGAGCTTGGAAAAGTTATTGACTGGAGTTTAGTCGATAAAGATGAGTATTTGACAGCGATGAAGGTAAGCCCGATCAAAGATGTAGAAATCAAAATGCTCCTAAAAGCAGCATTGACAGATAAGATTAATAATAAAAAAATATTTATGAATGGTGTTGACCAAAGCTATAGCTATGATGGCTACAGCAGTTATAAAACAAAGAATTTTGCTCCTAAAACCCGTACAAAAAGAAAAGCAAAAATACAGGAAGAGAGGGAACAGGATGAAGAAATGGAGCAATAAAAAAGCAGAATGGCTGTTAGTAATGTTAGCTGCATCGCTAACGGCATCTGCTGTATGGACGATTCCAGCGGAAGAAGAAAAAAGCAAAGCTATAGACCAATATATTATAGTTGAACTAGAGGCTCTTAGTATGCCAAACTTTGATGCAGAAGAGATGAAACTATCATCAGAATCAGAGCAGTCAACAGAAGAAACAGTTGAAGTAGAGTCTGAGCCTGAAGTTGTGCTGTTTTCACTTCAGGACAGCCTGGATTCAGAAGAGTATAGTGTAACCGGGATCAGCGTGGATGAACCCATCATTGCCCAGCTTCTGGAACAAACAGCGGACTATCAGAACTATGATACCATTGCCTTGTATGATATTACTTCTTATCAGCAGACAACTGATGAGTCATATGACTTTAATCTCCAGATTCCAGAGGATGCGGATATTACACTGTATCAGACAGTGGATGGGCAGCTTCAGGAAAGTACTCTGGATGTAATGTGTACAGAGGATGAGTATAATCGTCTGCCGTTAGTCAGTTACCAGTCCGAGACAAATCACTGGTTGGTATTTTATCTGGGAGCAAAACAGATTGATGAAGCCGTGTCCGATTCGGACACAGAGGATGCAGTCAGAGAAACAGAAAGTGCCGCAGAATCACTTGAGGGAAAGGTAGAGGACGAAAAGGAAACTGACCCAACAGAATCCTTACAAGAAGTTGCAAAGCTCCAGAAAGCAAAGAACCTTCCACTAAAGCACCAGAGACAAAGCCAACATCTACCAAAGCCCCGGAGACAAAACCAAATCAGAGCAAGCCTACTCCTTCAACGACTGCACCGACTACAACACCATCGACGGCTGCACCGAGTACAAAAGCTCCAGAAACAAAGGCACCAACGACAACAGCACATACACATGCATGGGTTCCTGTGACATCTGTTGTTCATCGTGATGCAACTTACAAGACAGTATGGGTGCAGGACTCTGCAGCATGGGATGAAACAGTGATCACGAAGGCAGCATGGGATGAGCAGGTATTAGTTCAGGACGCATATGATGAAAATGTGATGATTTCAGACGCGTATGATGAACCGGTTTATGATTGGGTTGATATTTGCAATGAGTGTGGTCATAAGTTTTTAGATCCAAGTGATGATATTGATGTTCATATGGGGGCAGGATGTTGGTCAAGCTGGCACGCAGAGTGGATACAGGTTGGAACAACTCATCATGATGCTGTTTACCAGACAATTCATCACGATGCAGTATATCAAACTGTTCACCACGAGGCAGAGACAACAGTTGTCCATCATGATGCAACAGGTCACAACGAACAGGCAGTGGATCAGGCAGCATGGGATGAGACAGTAATTACTGGTTATACATGTTCTGGCTGTGGAGCAGCAAAAGAAAAGTAAATATCAATAAATAAGTAACAATACATAAGAAAAAGCATCTGCATAACTTCTGAAAATAACAGGATTTATAGTTGGTGCTTTTTTCATGCTCTTTTTTACATTGTGTTCAGTTTGGACACGCGAGAAAACACAGAATACTGTGAAAAGGTTGTGGCAGAAATGCCATGACCTTTTTTAGTGAAAGAAACAGAAAGGAAAACAGTTATGGATCGTCTAAGAGGACCGCCAGTTTTAAAGGCATGCAATAAGCAACAAAAAGATCCTGTCAGATTTTATGACAGGATTTCCCACAAGAAAGGCATGACGATGAATTTAAAAAATAAAAAAGGAAAGAGACTGACTTCTACACTGATGGCAGTACTTATGAGCGTATCGACAACTCTGACACCGGTAAACACCATGGCATCAGAGCCTGAGACATCGTCCGCGGCAGTCGAAAGCACGCTTGAGGAAACAACTGCAGAGACACAGGTGCAGACTGTATCAGAAACGTCAGTAAGCAAGACGCAGGAACAGACCGCATCAGAGACGGCAGAAAACGAAGCACAGACGTCAGCATCGGAAATGCAGCCGGTGCCTGAAACGACAGAAGAAGCAGTTTGTACAGAAGAAGTCCAGACCTCTGGAGAGAGCGCAGAAGAAACTTCTGCCAATGAAACACGTGGACCGGATGAAACACTGGAAAACAAGACAACAGCTGAATCTGAAAGTGAAACAGAAGAAGTGACTGAAACAGAAACGGTTGAAGAGACTTCAAGTGAAGAGCCAACAATCGACCTGTCTAATGCAACAAGGGAAGATATACTTTCCTACATTGAGGCAATTGGTGGAGATGAGAGTGATGCATTCTATGCATTCATTGGTGGTCTTGGAGAGTATGACTATCAGCTTGTATGGATGGCTCAGTACGGAGCACAGGAGGATCAGCTTTTAGAAAGCTTCGGATTTGACTATGATGCAGCTAGTGATTTGGATGTTGCAAAGTATATCCACAAGCTGTCTGAGGAAGAATTGACTGACTTTGTAGAGTCCATGACATTTGAGCAGTACAGAAGATATCTTTCCATCAGGGAAATGATGGCAGAGATGGATGAAAAAGATTTCGTGGGTGTAATTGACGATGAAGAATTTACCGCTGACCGTACATGGGATTATGAAAGCTATGACGCGTTTGCAGAAAGCTTAACAGGTGTGTCTTTACAGCGTACAGAACAGACCATGCAGTTTTACAATACCTATGTTGATGCAGCACAAGTTCAGACAGGAGTAACGACCATTGACAGCTTATTGGATTCTAATGCAGATTGGTATTCCAATGATTATATTTTAAGTCTGAATCCGGGAATGTTTAAAGAGACAGTTCCGGTTTATTATGGTTCTGACGGAAATTATTATGTTGTATCTACCGTTCCAACGCTGAATGGAATAGAGTCTGCTGATTATCAGCCGGCAACTAACTTTTATAATGATAGCGTAGTGGCAGAAGCCTTTGTAGATATTCAGTATCTTGGAAATGGTGTTTATCGTATTCCGAGCAGTCGTTATCAGTATTGCTATACAGAGCAGTATGTATCAGATGCAGGTACTCTGTACGGAGTTTCATTTGGACTTCGTATTCAGGTATTATATGGCTTCACAGCATCAGGTGAGGTGAAGATAAGTGCCGATGTTCTATATCCTGATATGACAGAGCGTTTTCTTCCAGCAGTATTGAATCTTGCATCAGGCACAGCAACTGTAAAGATTTTTAATGATGATTATGATGATACACTTGATAATTATCTTGTATCTGCATCCATTAACAGAGGTGAAAGTCTTCCAGAAGGAGTTTCCGTAATTAACAATGGAAAGACACTCCAGTTTGTAATGGGAGATAATTGTGCAGTGGGAAGTCTGGATGTTTTGATCGGTTATAACGCGATTTCAAAGTATTCTATGGCTGCACAGGTGACAACTGAAAGCCTGTATCAATCCGAGTCATTAGATAATGGAATTGCATTGACAGCACAGATGCAGGGAAGTTATCTCGAAATGGCAAGAAGTAGTGTACCATCTGATTTGGCAGTTGGAGATAAGTTTGTATATGCAAATACCAAATTGACAATCACAGGTGTCAACAATGCAGCGGATGGCAGTGGAACCATTCATGTTGGAGCAACAACCGTACCAACGCATGATGCACAGGAGTTTTGTCTGTATAGTCCATATGATGAGGCGGCATTGAATACGTTAAATTCATGGTTCAAATATAGCCTGAGTGATGCAAATTCTGCAAGTCCAGGATATCTTGTACAGATGACAACTGAAAATATCCAGCGTCGTGCAGCCAGCATGGTACATCCGTTAATCTTGGCGGGCAGAAAATATTTGGATACCTTTCAGAAGCACTCGGAACTTCAACAAGTGCATCTGGAAAAACATTGAACTTGGAAGGCACGCAGGTACTTCTTGCTTGTATGCACGCATGGCATTTGGAAGCAAATACACCTGCCGAAGTTGTAAATTCAGTTAATTCATTTACAGAGCGTACCAGAGATCAGGAAACCTTTGCGCATGATATTGGATTCGGAAACTATCTTCCTAATATTGCCCTTCAGTGTACGGATGTTCACGATGGTGGTGACGGATACACATACGCAACTTTCAAAGTAGTAACTTCAATGCTTGGAGTTCGAGGCGTAAACAATCCGAATAACTATCAGTGTGCATTTGCAACATTGAATGTTCGATATGAGAAACAACAGGAAGGTTATTTGAGAATCCATAAATCTTCCGCAAACCCGGAAATAACAAACGGAAATAGTGGCTATAGTTTTGATGACATCAATTATGGTGTTTTCACAGATGAAGGATGCGTCAATAACATTGCTGTCCTCAATTTGGACGCTAATGGTTATTCTGAACCATTAAAACTGAAAGCAGGAACTTATTACGTGAGAGAAGAAGATGCGACTCCGGGATCAGGCTATCAGACAAACAGTACTGTTTACACGGTAACTGTAACAGCAGGAACAACATCCGATGCTCCTGTCATGTGTGAGACAACAGATGTTCCATTAAACGACCCGTTGGGCATTCAGATAAATAAAATCAATAGCGATGGAACGACTACAGCTGACTTGTCTGGCGCTGAATACACCATTACTTATTATCCTAAACAGTATACTAGTGTAGAAGAAATTAAAGCAGATACAGATCCAGATGTAAAGCCAACTGTATGGGTAATTCAGACAACAAAACGCTCAGATGGCAGTTATTACGCATCATTAAAAGATGAGTGTATTGTTCCAAATAGTAATAGTGCAGGTGCAGTTTTTGGAAAAACTCATGTTGGAAACTATATTATTCCCCTTGGAACCATCACTGTTGAAGAAACAAAAGCACCGGCAGGCTTTACAAAAGATGGAGCTGTCGTAAGCAGTGCAAAAACTGGTGCAACGATTTCTGGAACTAATAACGTATATTTATTCCAGTTTGTTGATGAGAACTCTGCAGTATATTTAAAGAGCGGCAATGCTCTTTCAACTTCTCTGGATGACGAGACTGCCGTAACCTTAACATATGCCGAGCGTCAGATCAACGGCACTCCAAAGATGGAAAAGCATGATCTTGAGCTTAATAAGAAAGCTGCTATGGGTGGAACGAACTTTGACGGTATCACCTTTGAGGTTTATTGTTTAGACGATTCTGTTATCATTGGAAATACCACTTATAAAAAGGGTGAGACAATCGAGACAGTAACCTCAGATGCTGAGGGAAATGTGACCATGACTACTCAGTATCCGATTGGTCATTATGCTGTTAGAGAAAAATCGGCAAACAATTATTACACGAATGATGGTCAAATCCATTATTTCAATGTTGTTGAGTATCAGGGTGGCGCATTTATTCAGTACGAAACAAACATGAATGCAGTTACCTTTACAGACCGTGTTGTTCGTGGTGATCTGTCCTTCGTGAAGAAAAATTCTGACACAGGTGAAGCACTTGCTTACATTCCGTTTTGTATTACCAACAACGCAACTGGTGAAACACATTACATCTTAACTGATGCGAATGGAAACTTCACTTCCGCAACTGGAAAGACCACAAATACCAATGCAAACGATGATGTTCTTTCAAAGTATGGAGAAAAGGACGTTGTTCCGCAGAGCGTAATTGATTCTCTGGCAAAGGATGCAGGACTTTGGTTTGGCATGGGCAGCGAAGGAACCATGACAGCTGCAAATGATTCTTATGGAGCATTTGTATATGGCACTTATACCATCACCGAGTTAAAGACCGAAGCAACCAGAAGCATGAAGATGTATACCAACACCTTCACAATCGACACCGACGGAAAGGTTCTTGATCTTGGAACAGTTAACAACGTTCCGATGGGAATTAAAACAACACTGGTTGATGTAAATGGAGAACATTTCACAGAACCAGTATCCTCCATTACCTTAACCGATCATGTTGCTTATAAGAATCTGGATACCGATAAGACCTATACCTTAACAGGAACTCTTTACATTAAAGATGGAGAAGCATTGACTGAGCTGATGACTCAGACAGTTGACTTTACTCCAACTGAGAAGAATGGAACACAGGATGTTGTATTTACATTTGATGCATCTGCTCTTGTTGGAAAGTCAGTAGTTGCTTTTGAAGAGCTTTCCTTGAATGGCGAGTTTTGTGCAGAGCATAAGGATAAGGACGATGAGAATCAGACAGTTACATTCCCTAGCATCCAGACAACTGCACGAGATTCAAAGACCGAGGATCATGTAGCAAATGCAACTGATTCCGTAAGTATTATTGATACTGTAACCTATTCTGGCTTGAAGGTTGGAGAAACCTATACAATCACCGGAACTTTGATGGATGCTGACACTGGCAAGGCTGTTCTGGACGATGACGGTAATGAGATTACCGCATCAAAAGAATTTGTCGCTCCGGCAAAAGATGGTAGTGTTGACATTACATTCAATTTTGTAGGTGTATCTTTAGCAGGTAAGACGATTGTCGCTTTTGAGGAAGTATACTACAAAGGCAGAAGATATGCTGTTCATGCAGATCTTTACGATGAAGGACAGACTGTCTATGTGCCAAAGATCCGTACAAAAGCACTTGATGCCAATACTGGACTGAATCAGGTAAAAGCAGACAGCAATGCAACTGTTGTTGATACCGTAACTTACGAGAATTTACTGCCGGGTAAGAAGTATACCATGAAGGGTGTGCTGATGACTTCAGCAGGAAATGCTCTGATGGTAAACGGAAGAACCATTACTGCAAGTACCGAATTTACCCCAACAACACCAAACGGATCAGTCGATGTTACCTTTACTTTTGACGCATCTGAGATTGGTGGAAGAAAGCTCGTATTCTATGAGTATCTGGAATTAGATGGTGATACAGTTGCATCTCATACCGATATTTCAGACACCGATCAGACGATCTATGTTCCGAGTATCAAGACAACCATTATCGACTCTGAAAATGGCAGCCATAATGCAGCAGCTGATAAGGAGATTACACTAATTGATACCGTTCGCTATAATGGACTAGAGGTTGGTCGTAAGTATTCTGTAACAGGAACACTTGTTGATAAGGAAACTAGAAAAGCACTTCTTGATGATGCAGGAAAAGAGATCACTGCATCGAATGAATTTACTGCTGAGAAGCCAAATGGAGCGATTGAGATTACATTCAAGTTTTCAGGTGTTTCTCTGGCAGGAAAGACCACTGTAGCATTTGAGCATATGTACACAGAGGGCAAGGAAGTAGCCGTCCATGCTGATCTTCGTGATGAGGGACAGACCGAGTACTTCCCGTCAGTACATACAACAGCAACAAGCGATGACACAAAAGATCATGTTGTCGGTGCTAACGAGACGGTTACAATCACCGATCAGGTAGCACTTAAGGCACTGAAGCTTGGCACAGAGTATACACTGAGCGGAATTTTGATGGATGCAACGACTGGAAAGCCGATTGTGATTTATGGAAATACCATTATTGCAAGAAGAACATTCACAGCCGATGCACACGAAATGACCGTTCCACTGACCTATGAGTTGAATGCTTCACAGCTTGCAGGAACTACCACAGTTGTATTTGAAAAACTTTATTCTGACGGCGCACTTCTGGCAGCACATGCTGACCTTGAGGATGCAGAGCAGACAGTATATATTCCAGAGATTCATACAACTGCAAAGGATCAGACAACAAAGATTAACCATACCGAGGCAAACAAGACAGCCACCATCATTGATACAGTTTCCTATACAAATCTGCTTCCGGGTAGAGAGTATACAGTAAGCGGAACATTGATGAATAAGGAAACAGGAAAGGCTGTTATGGCTAACGGCAGGGAGATTACCGCAAGCACCACCTTTACCCCGGAAAAGGCAGAGGGAAGTGTTGATGTAATCTTTACCTTTGATGCAAGTGTTGTAGCACCTAAGACAGTTGTTGCATTTGAAACCCTTACATATAAGAAGATCCAGATTGCAGTTCATGCCGAGATCACCGACAAGGATCAGACAGTTTACATTCCGAAGGTATATACCACTGCAATCGCAGATGATACAAAGGATCATGTAACAGAGGCAAAGAAGGATGTAACCATTGTTGATACTGTTTCCTATGAAGGACTTGAAGTTGACAGAGAGTACACCGTAAAGGGTGTTCTTATGAATAAGGCAACAGGAAAGGTCATCACCGTAAATGGTAAGGAAGTAACCGCAGAGAGTACATTTACAGTAAAGGCACAGAAGGGAACAGTTGATGTTACCTTTAAGTTTGACGGATCTGCATTAGAGGATACCATGATTGTTGTATTCGAAACTCTGTACACTGAAGGTAAGGAAGTCGGTATCCATGCAGAGATCGGGGATGAGGCACAGACGGTATACCTTCCAAAGATTCGTACCAATGCAAAGGATGGCATTACAAAAATTAATCACATTGAGGCACTGCCAAAGGCAAAGATCATTGATACAGTTTCCTATTCTTCCCTGTTACCGGGAAAAGAGTATACCGTAACCGGAACACTCATGAATAAGAAGATCGGAGAACCAGTCCTGATTGATGGTAAGAAGGTAACTGCAGGCACCACTTTCGTAGCTGAAAAGGCAGAAGGAAGTGTAGAAGTTGTATTCGAGTTTGACGCATCAGCAATCGCAGGAACTACAGTAGTCGCATTTGAGTCTATGGAGTACAAGGGAATCGAAGTCGCTGTTCATGCGGACATTGAGGATGAGAACCAGACCGTCTATATCCCGGATGTTCATACCACAGCAACAGCAACTGACACTGAGGATCATGTAACTGGTGCAAACAAAGAGGTAACAATTATTGATGAAGTTGCACTGACAGGATTGAAGGTTGGTAACGAGTATACTGTTAAGGGTGTTCTGATGGACAAGACGACTGGAAAAGAGCTTCTTGTTGATGAAGAACAGATCGTATCCGAGGAAACCTTTGTTGCTGATAAGGCAGACATGACAATCACATTAACCTACACACTGGATGCTTCTAAGCTTGCAGGTACAACAACCGTTGTATTCGAAACTCTTTACACGGAAGGCAAAGAGGTCGGAAGACATCACGATCTTACCGATGAGGGCCAGACGGTTTATATTCCAGAGATCCACACCACGGCAGCCGATCAGAAGACTGAGATTAACCATACGAAGTCCGAAGAGACTGCAACCATCATTGATACCGTACATTACAGTCATCTGTTACCCGGCAAGGAGTACACCGTTAAGGGAGTGTTTATGAACAAGGAGACAGGTGAAGAGGTACTTATCGACGATAAGCCGATCACTGCCGAGACTACATTTACACCTGAGAAGTCCGAGGGAAGCGTTGATGTTATCTTTACATTCGATTCTTCACTTGTTGCTCCAAAGACTGTAGTAGCATTCGAAACCTTAGAGTATAAGGGTATCGAGATCGCAGTTCATGCTGACATTGAGGACAAGGATCAGACAGTTTATGTTCCAAAAATCAAGACAACGGCAATCGGAGAGGATACTGAGGACCACATCGAAAAGGCGAAGGAAGATGCTGTTATCGTTGATACAGTAGAATACAAGGGCTTAGAGGTTGGCCGCGAGTATGTAATGACCGGAAAGCTTGTTGATAAGGTTAACGGAGAAGTAATCACAGATGCCGAGGGCAATGATATTATCGCATGTGAAACCTTTATCGCAGAAACCGAAGAGGGAAGCATCGACATTACCTTTACCTTTGATTCTTCCGCATTAGCAGGAAAGTCACTGGTTGCTTTCGAGACTCTGTATACAGAGGAAAAGGAAGTAGCGGTACATGCCGACATCACCGATGAGGGCCAGACCGTCCATATCCCGGAGATTCATACAACCGCAACAGATAAAGTAACCGGCGATCATGACGGTGTTGTTGCAAAGGAAACTACAGTACTGGATGAAGTATTCTACACGAACCTGATTCCTGGCAAGGAGTATACCGTAAGCGGCAAACTTATGGTTAAGGAAACAGGCGAGCCGTTAACAGTTGACGGAAAGGAAGTAACGGCAGAAAAGACCTTCGTTGCCGAAGAAGTAGACGGAAGCATCATTCTTGAGTTCACATTTGATTCTTCTGCACTGGCAGGAAAGAAGATCGTTGCTTTCGAGGATGTCATTTATGAGGGAATCTCCATTGGAACCCATGAAGATCTGACAGATGAGGATCAGACAATCTCTTATCCGGAGATTCACACAACAGCAGTAAATGGTACTGACGGTTCAAAGACCATGGTACTGGGAACAAATGTAACTTTAGTGGATACCGTAACATACAAGGGTCTGACCACAGGAAAGACCTACGTATTAAAGGGAACCATTATGGATAAGGCAAGCGGAGAGCCGATTGGTGTAACCGCAGAAACTACCTTTACAGCTGAGGCAGCAGATGGAAGTGTAGAAGTAACCTTCACATTTGATACCACAAAGCTGCAGGGAAAGACACTGGTAGTCTTTGAGACACTGTATGACACACAGAGTAACCAAATCGTTGATCACAGTGATCTTACAGATGAGGATCAGACGGTAAGCGTACCGGTACAGCTGGTGATTCCACCAGTAGTAACAGGAGATGATTCGAGTCCGATGCCGTATGTACTGAGCCTGTTGGCAGCACTGGTAGCAGCAGTAGCAGTAGCGACGGTACTGGTAAGAAGAAAGAGAAAACATGCATAAAGCCTGAAAAAAATATATCCACGAGACAAAACACAGGCAGCCCCGGCCCCAAACCGGGGCTGTAATTAAATAGTGAATGTGTAAAGTGAGGATTATAAAAAAATATTGGCAGCTGTTATTATAATTGCACCGGGCTAGTAATGGCGAATATTGTTAGTTTAAACGTCGAAATGTTGAATCTGCGGGAAAGGAGCTTTGGATACATTTATGAAAAAGAAGAAAATCAGAATCAGCACCGTGTTGCTTCTTGTGCTTTTATTTGTTTTGCTTTTTGTGGTAGCGGGGGCTGGATGGAAGCTTTATTGCTACTATGCAGCTTACTCAAAAGATCGTGACTTATATTCTGATCTTCGCGATGAGGTTATAAAATCGGAAGAAAAAGAAAACGAAGCAGAAGAAACAACAAAAGATTATTTGAAAACAACTGAGGAATATTTGGAGAATGGGGGGAAAAAGTATCGAAAAAAAAGAAAGCGCATTTCAAAAAGTGCTCCTATTTCTGTTGACTGGGATGAGTTAAAGGAAATCAATGAGGATATTATTGGCTGGGTATATTTTACAGGACTGCCGCAGATATCTTAT
Source organism: Firmicutes bacterium AF25-13AC (assembly GCA_003478935.1). Taxonomy (GTDB): domain Bacteria; phylum Bacillota; class Clostridia; order Lachnospirales; family Lachnospiraceae; genus Anthropogastromicrobium; species Anthropogastromicrobium aceti. Next base: position 90,902 of record QUFP01000010.1, on the reverse strand, counting down.
CCTGTTTTGCAGGCTGATGACAATGAATATTATGTGCATCGAACTTACGACCTGTCGAGTGATACCTCAAAAGCAGGCTGCATTTTTATGGACTACCGTATGGCAGATGATTTTTCATCACCATACTCTATTATCTATGGTCATAATGTTCGTGATGGTTCGATGTTGTCAGATCTGGCTAGGCTTAAAGATCAAACCTTATACGATGAAGAACCATATTTCTGGATTCTGACTCCGGAAGGTAACTACCGTTATCAGATTTTCTCCATTTTCCAGTGCCATCGCGCAGCAGATGTTTTTCAGAGATCTTTTGACGGATGGGGAGAGGATTTTTTTAAATGGCAAAGTGAATTAAAGTTGCGAAACAGTATGCAGGGAGATGTAAAGCTGAGTGAGGATGGACACGTGATTGCGTTTTCTACCTGTGTTCCAAACAGTTTTGATCGTACAATAGTGTGTGGAACTTATGTTGGCGGTGATGACATCCCAGATCCACATCTGGATGAAGTGGCTGAATAATTAAAATAATCTCAAGCCACATTGCAAAATCGCCACTAAAGGGGCGAGGCTTCCTTTGGAAGGTATAAAAAACATATTACATGATGATAATTTCAAGAGTGCTGAACTTGAACTGCAACCATATATTGACAACTTAAGTAAAAAAAGAAAAAATATACTTGACATTTTCTTGATTATATTGTAAAATACTTTTTGTTGGCATTGAGAAAGAAAACTTGATGCTTATGAAATGCCCAGATAGCTCAGTTGGTAGAGCAGAGGACTGAAAATCCTCGTGTCGCTGGTTCGATTCCGGCTCTGGGCATTGTGCGGGTGTAGTTCAATGGTAGAACACTAGCCTTCCAAGCTAGATACGTGGGTTCGATTCCCATCACCCGCTTTACAGAAGAGATTCTGTAGATTTTATGCGCGAGTGGCTCAGTGGTGGAGTATCGCCTTGCCAAGGCGAGGGTCGCGGGTTCGAATCCCGTCTCGCGCTTCTTTTTTTTGAAAAAACATAATTAGAGATAAGAACCTGTTAGTGTTGATGCACTAGCAGGTTTTTGTTAGAAAATAAGCGCTTGCCTGTCTGTGTGAAAGATGGTATACTGTCAACGAAAAAAAGAAAAAGGTGAGAATATGAAAATTGTGGTATTAGATGGATATACAGAAAATCCTGGCGATTTAAGCTGGGATGGTTTTCGCCAGTTTGGAGAAGTAATTGTATACGACAGAACACCGAAAGAACTGATCTTATCTCGTATGGATGGGGCAGAGGTTGTCTTTACTAATAAGGTTGTCATCACAAGAAAGATCATTGAGGCAAGCCCGGCACTTCGTTTTATAGGTACATTGTCAACTGGCTATAATACAGTAGATTTAGAGGCAGCGGATGAGCGACAAATACCGGTCAGCAATATTCCTTCTTACAGTACACAGGCAGTTGCACAGCTTACAATGGCATTGTTGTTAGAGATATGTCATCATGTAGGGGCACATTCAGCTCAGGTTATGGCTGGAAAATGGAGCAATTGTCCTGATTTTTGTTTTTGGAGTTATCCATCAATGGAGCTTGCTGGAAAGACAATGGGAATCATTGGATATGGAAATATTGGACAGGCAGTTGCACGTTTGGCAGTTGCGTTTGGTATGAATGTGATTGCATATGGTCATCATGGAATCAAAGAAGAACTTCTGACAGAGCATGTACGTTCAGTAAGCCTTGAGGAATTATATAAGGAGTCAGATGTAATTAGCCTGCATTGTCCATTAACTAAGGAAAACATGGCAATGATTAGAAAAGACAGCATAGCAAAAATGAAGGATGGTGTAATTTTGCTAAACACAGCAAGAGGTCCACTGATTTGTGAACAAGATTTAAAAGAAGCACTTGTTTCTGGCAAGGTTAGTTATGCGGCAATGGATGTTGTGGAGACTGAACCAATTCCAGAAGATAGTCCACTTTTAAGCGCACCGAATGTATTGATTACGCCACATATTGCATGGGCAGCAAAAGAAACAAGACAGCGATTGATGGATATAGCTGTTGAAAATTTAAGCGCTTATGTACATGGAAAACCGATTCATGTAGTTAATTTAAAGTCAAAAGGATAAAGAAAATGAATTTATTGTCTTTGGAACAAGCACAAAAAAGTTATGGAGAAAAAGTACTGCTAAAGCAGGCCAACTTTTATTTGAATGAAGGTGAGAAGGTTGGAATAATTGGAATTAACGGAACAGGAAAAACAACACTTCTTCGTATATTGGCAGGAACAGAAGTGCCAGATGAGGGAAGCCGTACAGTGGCTAATCATGTTGTACTTCATTTCCTAGAACAAAATCCGCAGATGCCGGCTGATATGAGTGTTTTGGAGTATGTGCTGCAGGGAGAAAAGGAAGAAGATCGATGGATTCTTGAGCCAGATGCCAAGACATTGTTGATGACTTTTGAACTGAATGATTTTAATCAGCCATGTGGTCAGCTTTCAGGCGGTCAAAAGAAACGCGCTGCGCTTGCTAAGACGCTTCTTCGTCCAGCAGATATTTTGATTTTGGATGAGCCAACAAATCATCTTGATACAAAGATGGCTGATTGGCTGGAAGATTATCTCAGACGCTATCGCGGAGCCATGATTATGGTAACACATGATCGATATTTTCTTGATCAGGTAACAAATCGCATCACAGAATTAGATCATGCAAGTTATATTCATACGAGACAAATTATTCGGGCTATCTGCAAAAAAAGGCAGAACGAGAGCAAAATGAAGATTCTGCAGCAGCAAAACGGAAGAATTTGTTACGAACTGAGCTGGAATGGTTAAATCGTGGTGCACGTGCGCGCTCTACAAAGCAGAAGGCTCATATTCAGCGAATTGAAAATTTACAGGAGCAGCGTGGACCAGTTAGAGATCGCACTGTGCAGCTGGACAGTGTTGCAAGCCGTCTTGGAAAGACAACGCTTGAAGTGGAAGGCCTGGCAGGTGGCTATCCGGGTCATGAGTGTTTTCATGATTTTTCCTATATTTTTCTAAAAGGAGACAGAATTGGAATTGTAGGACCAAATGGCTGCGGAAAAACTACACTTATGAAGATTTTAGCAGGAACAATTATGCCGCTTAGAGGTACAAGAACAGCAGGTGTGACGCTTAAGATTGGTTATTATACACAGGAGATTGCATCAGATCCGTCAGCAGGTGTTGCCTATATGGATCCGAATAAGAAAGTACTCGATTACATTCGTGATACCGCAGAATATGTTCGCACACCAGAGGGAAGCGTGTCTGCATCCGTTATGCTTGATAGATTTTTATTCCCGCCAGTCGTGCAGCAGCAGCTGATTAAAAGTCTTTCTGGAGGAGAAAAGAAGAGGCTCTATCTTCTTCGCGTCCTTATGGAAGAACCAAATTTTTTGATTTTGGATGAGCCGGCCAATGACCTTGATATTCGCACGATGGAAGTTCTTGAAGATTATCTTGACCGTTTTGAAGGAATTGTGGTAACTGTATCACATGATCGATACTTTTTGGATCGTTGTGTGCGCCGTATGTTTGCCTTTGAAGAAAATCACACATTGCGCCAGTATGAAGGCGGTTATAGTGATTATGCAGCTGTGAAACAAGCTGAGGAGGAAGAAAAACAAAGAGCAGAGCGCGAAAAGGAAAAGAAAAAACAGCAAAAGGCAGAAGAAGTAACGAAAAAACCGGTAAGAGAGCAGAAACTTCGCTTTAGTTACCTTGAACAGCGAGAATATAACACGATTGAAGAAGATATTCAAACGCTGGAGGAAACAATTGAACAGCTTGAAAAGGATATGGATGCGGCGGCGACTGATTTTGTGCGTCTGAGAGAGTTGTCAGAGAAAAAAGAACAAAGCGAAGCACTCCTTGAACAAAAAATGGAACGCTGGGTGTATTTAAGTGATTTGGCAGAGCGTATTGAGGCTCAAAAAAATAGTTAAAATAAATTAGAAAGGTAAGAGAATCATGAATACAAAGAGTTTTTTAATTAAGGATACTACAAAAGAAGAACGTATTGCACTGATAAAAGAGTGGATTCCAGATGATGATGGCTGTAGCGATAATTGTGGAATAAGCCTGTGGGATATGTATGATGCTTATATTAAGGGAGAAAAGGAAATTTCACAGATCAATATGGAATTTAGAGCAAGCTATTACACAGAAGGAGAGCTTGAAGAAAAGGCACCTGGATGTGGACAGGGATATACAAGACGATAAGTAATACAAAAAAGCTGATGCAGAACAATGAAAAGATTGTCTGTATCAGCTTTTTTTGTTGACAAATCATTGGAAATTTGATATAACAATAACATAAAAGTAGCATAACTTAATTAAAAGAAATTTACTACCAAGTCAATAAAGGAGGCAGCTTATGGAGGAGAGTCAGACATCATCTAAAAAAAGGCGAAGAAATTCTGCGGAAAAGCTGTTGGCAAAACAAAAAGACTATACGTTCAGCAGTGAAGATTTGTTGACGCTTGATCATTGGGAACAAACATTAAAAAACCAGAGAACACGGTCAACATATATTGGTGCAATTTTGTTAGTTTGTGATTATTACCGAAAACCAATTCATGAGATTACATCAGAAGAATGGGTTTTGTATGTAAATAGTGTAATGCCAGATCAAATTGTAAAGCGTGAGATTTCTGTTTCTACATCGCGAATACGTTATTATGCCATTATTGGTTTTCTGGATTTCTATAGTATGAATCATCCATCGTATGCAGAGACGTCAGATCAGTTTTTAAATCCAGCGCATGCACCAACACCAAAGGTGAATAAATATCCAACGGCTATGCAGATGGCATCTATTTTGCAGGCAATGAAGAAGGCAGATATTCAGGTGTATATTGCAGCACTTCTTGCTTATGAATGTGCGCTTGCGCCGAGCGAGATTATAGAGCTTCAGACGAGCTCTTTTATCAGAAATGGAGAGGATGGAACATGTATGCTGTCTGTTCCTGGTAAAGCAAAGCGTTTGATAGTTATACGAGAAGACTTGATGGAAGAGATCGAGCATTTCTTTTCAATGGGCGGATATTATGGCGATGACTGGCTTTTACACAATAAATATGGAGGGCAGATGAGGGCGTCTGTTTTGCAAAGAGCATGCAGAAAGGCACAGCAGGAAGTAATTAATGCAGGTATAATATTAGAGCCATATTCACTGATCTCAATCCGAAGTGCGGCAATTCATCGCTTCTTGATGTCAGATGGTGCAAAGGGTACTAGTACGGCACAATATGCAGGAATCAGTGAGGCATATGCGCTTCAGATGCAAAGTGTCGGGTTGGCATCTGCTGTCCAGCTTCCAGGAACGAAGCGTGGCTACACTATTTCAGATCTGCTTGATTCCTCAAATGAAGAAAACAGCAAAAAAACACAAGAAGAAAAAGAAAGGAATGCAGCGAATGGGACAAAGTGAAGAGCAGTTGGAGAGTCAATGGGACAAAATGTTGAAAATTAAAACTACAGGGCGTGATGATAGTCATGCGGACGCCTTTTGTTATCCGTATGAGCCAACACCATATTGTGTATTAGAGCGATTGGCTAACAGTGGTTTGATTCAAAAAAAGCAGACAGTCTTGGATTATGGAACAGGAAAGGGAAGAGTGTGCTTTTTTCTTTCATATCAGACGCGCTGCCACAGTGTTGGTATTGAGTATGATGAGCGTATTTTTGCAGGAGCAGAACAAAACAGAGAAAATGCGGTTTCAGGTGCGCGTACACAATTTGTTCTTGCCAATGCAGAAAATTATGAAGTACCATCAAATGTGAGTTTTTGCTATTTCTTTAATCCATTTTCAGTAGAAATCCTAAAGAGAGTAGTAGCAAGGATTCTTGAATCTTATTATGAGAATCCAAGGCCGATTCAGCTTATGTTTTATTATCCGTCAGATGAATATGTAAGTTTTTTGATGACGCAAGATGAGTTGATGTTTTCTGATGAGATTGACTGCAGAGATTTGTTTGATGGAAATGATAGCAGAGAGAAGATTTTAGTGTTTGATGTGGGGTAAGTTGGAAAATAATTTGTGGTGGAGTATATAAAATACATAACATAAAAGTAGCATAACTTAAATTAGATAAAATTTCCACCCAAAACTTCCCTCTTAAAATACACACATTAACCCACCAAATCACCACTAAAAATTGCTATTGGAAAATTAACGGCAGTGGCGGGCGGAGAGAAATCGGTATCCCCCACTGACATGAGGCAAGTCACAGGCGGCTTTATGCTGACATGTCAGACTCTGTGAAATTACCGACTGTGGATTGAAACAATAAAAAAGAAAGAGAACTTAAAGAAAACTATATGATAATTAAAAAACCAGAATATTATGATGAATTTGTTTGCACTGCCGATCAATGTCCATTCACCTGCTGCCGTGAGTGGAAGATTGAAGTAGATGACCAGACGAATGAGAAATGGAAGAAATTACAAGCCCCAGAGGATGTATATCCAGTTCGAAAGAATATGAGCCAATACACACAAAAAAAGGACAATATGCGAGTGATTGCGTTAAATAAAAAACATATATGTCCTTTCTTAAATGAACAAAAGCTGTGCCGTCTGGTATGCACATTTGGCGATGACGTTTTATCAAAGACATGCCGTGTTTTTCCAAGAGAAATTCATAAGTTTTTAGATCAAGAAGAATTTTTCCTTATGCCGTCATGTCCAGCTGTTATTGACTTGATGAAAAAATATCCGAATTGCAATTATATTGAAACAGGGGCAGAAAACATCGAGAAAGAGAAAAATCCTGAATTTAATGAATTAAATTTTTTAAGAAATGTACGCAGCATATTTTCTGATTGGATGAGAAGAAAAGAATTTGATCCACAGGAAAATTTAAAACATATTTTCTTTGCTGCACTTGAGCTATGGCGTATTTGGCAGGAAAACAGTAATGAAGATTTCTTATTTTCAGATGATTTCAATGCTCAGATTAAAAAGAATCTTAAAGAGTATAAAACAAAAAAGCTTCAAAAAGAACTGGCGGATGCCATTTCGAAAATTCCTTCTGATCAGGAATCAGCCATTTTTGAACAAAATGAATTGTTTTTAGATTTGACAACTAATTATGAAAGAGAAGGCTTGTATAAGATTGAGCTAAAGGATGTGCTTAACAAAGCAAGACTAATTGAGGAGGAAAACAGCACATTCCTTTTGGAACAGAAAAGAAAATTTAATGATCATTTTTCAAAATGGCAGGAATTATTTAGAAGCTTTCTGACAGCAGAAATTGAATCAGACTGTCTGCTTCCTGATGGAAACCTGCAGGATTTTATTGTTCATCTGGAATGGATTGCACTTGAATATACAGCGATCAAACAATTTCTTTTTCTGGATTGGATACAAAATGGTTCGTTGACATATGAAAAGATACGCGACACAATCACGTTAGTTTGTCGTATGACCGGATATGAGGAAGATGACATTTACGAGTACATGCAGGATTGTTTTGATGATGTTGTGTGGGAGTGGGGATATTTGGCATTTATTTTGACTTAATGGAGGAATGATGTAATGAGGTTGTTATTTCGACAGAGATTTTTTTCATGGTTTGACAGCTATGATATTTACAATAATAATGAAGAAACTGTATATACAGTAAAAGGTCAGCTTTCAATTGGACATTGCCTGACGATTTATGATGCAAATAATAATCGCATAGGAATGGTACAGGAAAAGTTTTTAACATTTCTTCCTAAATTTGAAATCTACGAATATGATCTGCAAAATAATTGTCGGTATATTGGACAAATCAGCAAGAAATTTACTTTTTTTAAGCCAAGATATAATATTGATTTCAATGGCTGGCAGATTGAGGGAAGCTGGACTGAGTGGGATTATTCTATCTTAGATTCAAACGGACGAAATATTGCGCAAATCTCAAAGGAACTGTTTCATATGACAGATACTTATGTATTAGATATTGCACGACCATCAGATGCATTGCATGTATTAATGTTTGTTTTGGCTATGGATGCAGAAAAATGTTCTAGAAATAATTAAATAAAGACCTTCCAGTTGTTCGTTGAAAAATGAACAGCGGAAGGTCTTTTTTATTAACACAATTCTTTTTTTTTCTGTCAGTGTATGGCGATAAACATGGAAGAAATATATATTTTCCGCAATTGCAGTGATTCCCCAAGAGAATACATATAGGATGTATAGCGACTGGATGGTATGGAAATAGGCGAATATCGTATATATCCAGATGATACGAAATACGCATGATCCCATAACAACAACAAAAGTAGGAACAGCTGTCTTTCCAAGACCTCTTGAGGCAGCAATGGAAGCATCCATAAAAGCCGAGGCACTATAAGAAAGCGCCATAATGGAAAGTCTTGTAATACCAGCTTCCACAACAGCCTTATCACTTGTAAACAGATAAAGAAACGGATATCTTGCAAGATAAATGCCTACACCAAGTACTAAGCTTGTAATAAAAGAGTAAAACAAACATATCAAATAGGTTTGCAGAATACGTTTCTTTTTCCGTGCACCAAAATTTTGGGCAATAAAACTGGAACAGGCTGTATAAAAAGCAGCCATCATATCATATACAAGAGGATCTGCATTTGCAGCGGCAGAGTTTCCTTCTACAAGAACATGGTCAAAGGAATTGACACTGCTTTGCACAAACAAATTGGCGAAGGCAAATAGTGAGTACTGGAAAGCAGAAGGAATTCCAATTTGTAAAATACCGGCTGCTTTTCTTTTGTCAAAGCGAATTTCTGATAAACGCAGACAATATTTTTCCTTTCCTGTCAACAGTGCCCGCAAGATTAAAAATGCAGAGATGAACTGTGAAATCATACTTGCAAGTGCAACACCAGCAACACCAAGGTGACATACAATAACGAAGAATAAATTTAAAATGACATTTACAACACCTGCGAAAGCAAGATAATATAGCGGTCGTTTCGTATCTCCGGCAGCGCTAAGCACCGCATTTCCAAAGTTATATAATCCAAGTGCAGGCATACCAAGCAGATAGATTCGAAGGTACAATACAGCTCCATCAATAAGTTCATCCTTTGTATTCATTAAAGCAAGAATATTGTGAGAAAAAAGAATGCCAAATACAGTTATTAAAATACCACCTGCCAGACAGATAATTACCGCCGTATGTACAGTGCGCTTTAACCCCTCATCGTCCTTTGATCCAATGTGAAGTGCAGTTAGTGCGTTTACACCGCTGGCAAGACCAAGTAAAATTCCAGTAAATAACGTGACAAGAATGCTGGTAGAACCAACAGCACCGAGTGCAATCGCTCCTGCAAATTTTCCTACTACTGCCACGTCTGACATATTAAACAAAACCTGCAGGATGTTTGTAAACATCAGCGGAACGCTGTACACAAAAATTTTTTTCCAAAGGGATCCGCTGCATAGATCCATTTCATGTGATTTGCTGCTCATAAAAAATAGTTACTCCTTTTAGTAGATGCTCTCACTATCATAACGCTAAAATAAAAAAAAGCAAGCGAAAAAACAACAATATAATAATCGAAGCAAAATATCTCTTGTGCAACGCCTGTATTTATGTTATGATGTTTTAGATAAAAACGAAAAAAGTTGAAATGGAGGAGAAGCAATGCGTATTTTGGTTGAAAATGGACGGCTTTTGGACCCTTCCAGGGAACTTGACGTTCAGGAAAGCCTGTGGATCGAGGATGGCATCATCTGCGAGAAACAGGCTTTTTCTGCGAATCAGGCTGATCGCCTGATTGATGCAGCCGGTGGTTGGGTTGTGCCAGGTTTGATCGATCTTCATGTTCACTTCCGTGATCCGGGACTTGAATATAAGGAAACTATTGAAACAGGATGCTTGGCAGCAGCACATGGCGGTTATACAACTGTATGCCCTATGCCAAACACAAAGCCTTCAACTGATTGCCCTGAGGTGGTAAAGGAAGTTCTTGACAAGGCATCAGCAGCATGTGGTGTTCATGTTCTTCCAGTTGGTGCTGTTACGGTAGGTCAAAAGGGTGAACAGCCAACTGATGTTGCAGCATTAAAGGCAGCTGGAATTGTTGCAATCAGCGAGGATGGAAAATCCGTTATGAATTCTGAGGTTTATCGTGAAGCAATGCTGCAGGCAGCTGAATGTGATATTCCAGTATTTGCTCATTGTGAGGATATTAATCTTGTTCACGGTGGCTGCATGAATGCAGGAAAGCGTGCAAAGGAGCTGGGTCTTCCTGGTATCTCAAATGCAGTAGAGGATATTATTACAGCAAGAGATATTCTGCTGGCAAATGAAACAGGTGCACAGCTTCATTTGTGTCACTGCTCGACAAAAGAAAGCGTTAATCTGGTAAAGTGGGGCAAGGAGATGGGTGTTAAGCTGACGGCAGAGGTCTGCCCGCATCACTTTGCACTTTCAGATGAGGATATTCCATCAGCAGAAGATACGAACTATAAAATGAATCCGCCGCTTCGTTCTAAGGAAGATGTAGAGGCTATTAAGCAGGCATTAAAGGATGGTGTTATGGAGGTTATCTCAACAGACCATGCACCTCATCATGCTGACGAGAAGGCAAAGCCATTTACACAGGCACCATTTGGTATTGTTGGATTAGAGACAGCAGTTGCACTTACAATAACAAACCTTGTCCGTACAGGTTGGCTGACACCAATGCAGATGATCGCTTATATGAGTACAAATCCAGCAAAGGTTCTTGGAATTGATAAGGGAACATTAAAGCCTGGAAGCTGTGCAGACGTCACAGTCATTATGCCAGATGAATCTTATGTCATTGATGCAGCTTCTTTTGCTTCAAAGGGAAAAAATACCCCGTTTGATGGTCAGAAAGTGTGGGGACGTGTTGCATTAACTATTGCCGATGGAAAAATCATTTATGAAAATGAGCAATAAAAATTGAAAATCAAATACAGGAAGGAGATAAAAAATGATTAACAAACTTGTTAGCAAAATCAAAAAAATGGGAGCACCAGTTGTAGTAGGCCTTGATCCAATGTTAAATTATGTGCCGGAATTTGTTCAGAAGAAGGCATTCGAGGAGTACGGAGAGACCTTAGAGGGAGCAGCAGAAGCAATCTGGCAGTTTAATAAGGCAATTGTAGACCAGATCTATGATATCGTGCCTGCTGTAAAGCCGCAGATTGCTATGTATGAGCAGTTTGGTGTTCCGGGCGTTGCTGCATATAAGAAGACTGTTGATTACTGTAAGTCAAAGGATCTTGTTGTAATCGGTGATGTAAAGAGAGGCGATATCGGTTCTACCTCTGCTGCATATGCAGTTGGTCATCTGGGAAAAGTAACTGTTGGAAGCAAAAAAATTGCTGCATTTGATGAAGATTTCGCAACTGTAAATCCTTATCTTGGAACTGATGGAATCAAGCCGTTTGTTGATGTATGCAAAGAAGAAAAGAAGGGTATTTTTGTTCTTGTTAAGACTTCTAATCCTTCAAGTGGTGAGTTCCAGGATCGTCTGATCGATGGAAGACCGCTGTATGAGCTTGTTGGCGAGAAGGTTGCTGAATGGGGCGCTGATGCAATGGGCGACGAATACAGCTACGTTGGCTGCGTTGTTGGTGCAACATATCCAAAGATGGGTGAAATCTTACGTAAGGTAATGCCAAAGAGCTACATCCTTGTTCCAGGTTATGGTGCTCAGGGCGGTACTGCTGCAAGTCTTCGTCCATACTTTAATGAGGATGGTCTTGGTGCAATTGTAAACTCCTCAAGAGGAATTATTGCAGCTTATAAGCAGGAAGCATACAGCAAGTTTGGACCAGAGCATTTTGCAGAAGCATCAAGAGCAGCAGCAGAAGCAATGATCGCAGACATTGCATCCATCTTCTAAAATTGATTAGAAAGGGTTTTGATAACGTATGAAAAAGAAGGAACGTGCGGTTGTTCTCTCACAGGAATGTATCGCTACCGATATTTACAGTATGTGGATTGAGACACCGGACATCGCAGCAGAAGCGATTCCAGGTCAGTTTATAACATTATACACAAAGGATGCAGACAAGCTTCTTCCAAGACCAATCAGTCTGTGTGAAATTGATAAGAAAAATGGACGTTTGCGCATCGTATATCGAATTGCCGGAGCAGGAACAAAGGAGTTTTCAGCCTATAAGGCAGGCGATGCTGTCGAGATTATGGGACCGCTTGGAAATGGCTTTTCGGAAACTGGAAAAAAGCCAATGGTAATCGGAGGTGGAATCGGTATTCCGCCAATGCTTGGTCTGGCAAAAAGCCTTAAGGAATCTGGAAGTGATGTGACTGCCGTTTTAGGCTATCGAAGCGAACTGTTTTTACAGGATGAGTTCGCATCCAGCAGCAACGTTTACAATGCAACAGAGGATGGAAATAGCGGAACAAAGGGTACTGTAATTGACGCAATAAAGGAAAATAACCTTGATGCAGACATAATCTTTGCCTGTGGTCCAAAGCCAATGCTTCGTGCAATTAAAGAGCTTGCTGCACAAAAAAAGATTCCATGTTATATTTCTCTTGAGGAGCGTATGGCATGTGGAATCGGAGCTTGTCTTGCATGTGTATGTCAGACAAAAAATGTGGATGGTCATTCAAATGTGCATAACGCCAGAGTCTGCAAGGACGGTCCTGTATTTAAAGCAGAGGAGGTAGAGCTGTGAGTATGAATATGACTGCAGAAAAAAATGCACCTGCTTTTGATACAAGTGTTACAATCGCAGGTGTAACCTTAAAAAATCCAGTTATGACTGCATCAGGCACATTTGGTTCTGGTGCGGAATATAGTGAGTTTGTTGACTTGAACAAATTAGGAGCTGTTGTGACAAAGGGTGTAGCCAATGTACCGTGGCCGGGCAATCCAACACCAAGAATTGCAGAGACACATAGCGGTATGCTCAATGCGATTGGTCTTCAAAATCCTGGTATAGATCTGTTTTGCAAGCGCGATATTCCGTATTTAAAGCAGTTTGATACAAAGATCATCGTAAATGTGTGCGGAAGAAGTACAGAAGATTATTTAGAGGTAGTGGAGCGCCTTGGAAATGAGCCTGTTGATATGCTTGAGATTAATATTTCCTGCCCGAATGTTAAAGAGGGCGGAATTGCTTTTGGACAGGATCCAAAGGCAGTCGAGGCAATCACAAAGGCTGTAAAAACAAAGGCAAAGCAGCCTGTAATTATGAAGTTAAGCCCTAATGTAACAGATATTACTGTTATGGCAAAGGCAGCAGAGGCCGGCGGTGCTGATGCAATTTCTCTTATTAATACTCTGACAGGAATGAAGATCGATATTAACCGTCAGTGCTTTGCACTTGCAAATAAGACAGGCGGTCTTTCAGGTCCGGCAATAAAACCTATTGCTGTACGTATGGTTTACCAGGCAGCAAATGCAGTTTCGATTCCTGTAATCGGAATGGGAGGTATTGCTTGTGCAGAGGATGCACTGGAATTTATTCTGGCAGGTGCAAGCGCAGTAAGCATTGGAACAGCAAACTTCTTTAATCCATATGCAGCAGAAGAGACTGTGCAGGGAATTGAAGCATATATGCGCGAGAAGAAGGTTGACCGTCTGACCGATCTGATCGGAATTGTAAAGTAAAAGATGGAAAGTCTTGAATATTAAGGTATTCTATGATATAATCATTTGCCGTAAAACGCAAACAAAAAAGGAGATTTCTGGTATGGAACAGTACAAGAAGGAATTTATTGAATTTATGATTGACTGCCAGGTTTTAAAGTTTGGCGACTTTGTAACTAAGAGTGGCAGAAAGACACCATTTTTTGTAAACACAGGTTATTACCGCACAGGTTCTCAGTTAAAGAGGCTCGGTGAGTATTATGCAAAGGCAATTCATGAGAGCTTTGGCAGTGATTTTGATGTGCTGTTTGGACCTGCTTATAAGGGAATTCCACTGTCTGTAACAACTGCTATCGCTCTTAGTGATGAGTTCGATACCGATGTGCGCTACTGCTCTAATCGTAAAGAAGTAAAGGATCACGGCGATGTCGGCATTTTGCTTGGCGGTCCGATCAACGATGGCGACCGTGTTATGATGATCGAGGATGTAACTACATCTGGCAAGTCCATTAATGAGACAATGCCGATCATTCAGGCACAGGGCAACGTGACCGTAACTGGTCTTTGCGTTTCTGTTGACCGTATGGAGAGAGGAACAGGCGAGAAGAGCGCTATTGCAGAGCTTGAGGAGAAGTTTGGCATCCGTATCCGTGCAATTGTTACAATGCAGGAAGTAATTGAACATCTTTACAACAAGCCATACAAGGGCAAGATCATTATTGATGATACCATTAAAGCAGCAATTGATGAGTATTATAAGCAGTATGGTGCAAAATAAAAATCAAGCAAAAATTGAAGAAAGGTTTGGGTGATGATATGGAACAAAAGCTGTATAAAACGGTTAATTCCGCAGGAATCTCCAGTATTGTTACTGGTATCATTGCAGTAGTAGCAGGACTTGCCTGTGTGGCTGGCGGTATCCTGGCATTGATTCAGGGTGGCCGTCTCTTAGGGGCACGAAAGAATATCCTGTTCTGATAAGCCAAAGGGGTTTTTATGGAAGCACAGAAAGTTGAGCGCAGCAATGCCGCACGATACGGTGTGCGCAGAGTTTCCTGGCAGGGAATTGCTTCAAGTATACTTTTAATCATCCAGATCATTCTTCTTTTTTCTGCCGTTTATCTGTCATATCTGGCAGAAGGAAAGGGTGGACTTATTGTCGGTATACTAGGAGTAGCAGCCTTTGTTCTGGCGATTGTCAGTGTCGGACTTTCCATCTGGGGACTCTTAAAAAAAGAGCAAAATCATGCAGGCTGCATGGTCGGAGGAATCGGCAGCCTCTTGATTGCGGCAGGAATTATAATAATCTGTACGATATTGTAAATACATATTCGTTCAAACGATTTTAGTTCAAATGATTTTATATTGAAAGGAAACTGTCTATGACATCAAATAGAAAGGAAAGGTTAGCACTCGTTACAAAAAGGCTGGAAGATGAACTTGTGCAGCAGAATGATTTTTTTCATTCCTGCTGTGAGCTGGCACTTGGCTGTAAAATCAGCGAAGAATCACACGCATACTTAAGCTATCGTGTATGCCGCGAAACACTAGGACATAAAAACGGTGTTTATCTGTGTCTTCTTTATGCACAGCTGTACGCTGCAAACTGCCTGCTGACAACATACGGCAGCCAGATTGATGAGCAGCTGCGTGACGAGTTTACCTGCGTTAACAGGGAGCTTCTTTCACAGATTCTTTTGATGACAGCGCAGCATGACGGACCTGAGCAGATACGTGATGCACTGTATTGGTTTTACAGTGATTACTGTGAACTATTTGTACAGCTGCATGCGGTACTGCTTTCTAATAATATTTCGCTTACATTTGGCGGTCCCTTTTTAATTAGTACATTACAGGACAACAATCTAAAACAATGGCAGCAGCATATGTGGGACTGTGGACTTTATCTGGGAAAACGCTTTGAGGAGCGCTTTTTTCAGTCAGTAAAAAAAGTCTTTTCTCAGCCTGAAAACACAAATTGTTTTGACTGCTATATAAACCTGTTTCCAAAGCAGGTATCTATTGATACACCTGTAAATGAAGGCTTTCTGCTGACTTTGTGGCAAAAAAAGCAGTGGGAGCAAATGACTACACAGCTTCGCCTTATGGCTAAGTGATAGATTAAGCAACACCAAAATAGCATTACCATCATAATAACAACTAGGAGGAATCAAAATGGACCATTGGTAGGTATTATCATTGGCAGTGACTCTGACCTTGGTGTCATGAGTAAGACAGCAGAGATTTTAGACAAACTGGAGATCCCGTATGAGTTTAGCATCATCTCTGCACACCGGACTCCGGACAGAATGTATGAATATGCAAGACAGGCAAGAAAAAGAGGTTTAAAAGCAATCATTGCAGGAGCCGGCGGAGCAGCTCATGTTCCAGGCATGGTTGCCGCTATGACAACCGTTCCTGTAATTGGCGTTCCGATTCAGGCAAAAGCACTTGACGGCATGGATGCACTCTTCTCTATCTGCCAGATGCCTCCGGGAATCCCGGTTGCCACAGTTGCCATTAACGGTGCTTTAAATGCAGGTATTCTTGCAGCAAAAATCATTGCTACAAATGATGAAGCACTGGCAGACCGCCTTGAGGCTTACGCTACAAATATGAAGGAAACCGTTGAGAAAAAGGCTGCAAAGCTGGAAAGCATCGGTTACAGCGAGTATTTAAAGCAGATGCAGTCAAAATAATTATTAAAAATGACTCGCACAAATTAAAAATCACAAAACACGTATACCACATCACTACTACATAAGTGCTGCAAAAAGCAGCAGAAGGAGATCAACATGGATTACAAGCACGCTGGAGTTGACATTGAGGCAGGTTACAAGTCAGTTGAACTGATGAAGGAGCACGTTAAGAAAACACTTAGACCAGAGGTATTAACCGGACTTGGCGGATTTTCAGGAGCATTTTCTATGGAGCGTTTCAAGCAGATGGAAAAGCCAACTCTTGTTTCTGGAACAGATGGTGTTGGAACTAAGTTAAAGCTTGCTTTCTTAATGGACAAACATGACACGATCGGTATTGACTGCGTGGCAATGTGTGTAAATGATATTGCATGTGCTGGCGGTGAGCCGCTGTTTTTCCTTGACTATATCGCATGTGGAAAGAATTATCCGGAAAAAATTGCAGATATCGTAAAGGGTGTAGCTGAGGGCTGTTTACAGTCTGATGCAGCATTGATCGGCGGTGAGACTGCTGAGCATCCAGGTCTGATGCCAGAGGAAGAGTATGATCTGGCTGGCTTTGCAGTTGGTATTGTTGATGAAAAGGATATGATCACTGGACAGGATCTTAAGGCAGGCGATGTTTTAATTGGCGTTGCTTCCAGTGGTGTTCATTCAAATGGATTCTCTCTTGTTCGTAAGATTTTTGAGATGACAAAGGAAAGTCTTGATACCTACTATGATGAATTAGGAAAGACTCTTGGTGAGGCACTGCTCACACCTACCCGCATCTATGTAAAGGCAATGAAGAGTATGAAGGATGTTGGCGTAAAGGTAAAGGCATGCAGCCATATTACTGGAGGCGGTTTCTACGAGAATATCCCGCGTATGCTCAAGGATGATACCGTTGCTGTAATCGAGAAGAACAGCTACCCGATTCCGCCAATCTTCACTTTAATGGCAAAGAAGGGAAACGTTGATGAGCAGATGATGTACAACACCTACAACATGGGTCTGGGACTTGTCATCGCAGTGGATCCGGCACAGGCAGATGCAGCCATCGCAGCTATCGAAGCAGCTGGTGAGAAGGCATACCGTGTTGGAAGCATTGAAGCTGGAGAGAAGGGTGTTATCTTAAAATGAGTAAGTTAAAGATCGCAGTGTTAGTCAGCGGCGGAGGTACCAATCTGCAGGCTATAATTGACAAGATCGCGTCTGGCGAAATCACAAACACCGAGATCGCACTCGTTTTTTCAAACAACCGTAAGGCATATGCATTGGAGCGCGCAAAAATGGCAGGGATTCCTGCCAAAGCGCTGTCTCCAAAGCAGTTTGAAAACAGAGAGGCATTTAACGATGCCGTGCTTGAGGTGATTGAAGAAAGCAAAGCTGATTTGATCGTACTTGCAGGCTGTCTTATGTATATCCCGCCAAAGCTGATTGAAAAATATCACAACCGGATTATCAATATTCATCCATCCTTAATCCCGTCCTTTTGCGGAAAGGGTTATTATGGCCTGACAGTACACGAAAAGGCACTAGAGCGCGGTGTGAAAGTGACAGGTGCTACAGTTCATTTTGTGGATGAGGTACTTGATAATGGACCAATCATTTTGCAAAAGGCAGTAATGATTGAAGAAGGCGATACACCAGAAGTTTTGCAGCGCCGTGTTATGGAACAGGCAGAGTGGGTTATTTTGCCAAAGGCAATTGATTTGATTGCAAATGGAAAAATATCGGTTGAAAATGGAATTGCCCATATCAAAGAGTAAATAAAAAGTGAAGGAAGGTTGCAGGCAATATGAAGGTACTGATTATAGGAAGTGGCGGAAGAGAGCATGCCATTGCATGGAAGCTAAGTAAAAGCCCAAAGGTAACGAAGTTATATTGTGCACCAGGAAATGCCGGAATTGGACAGATCGCTGAGTGTGTTCCGATTTCTGCCATGGAATTTGACAAGCTGGCTGATTTTGCACAGGAAAACGGCATTGATCTTACAGTTGTAGGTATGGATGATCCGCTTGTAGGCGGCATTGTTGATGTATTTGAGGCGAGAGGCCTGCGTGTATTTGGACCTCGCAAGAATGCAGCAATTTTGGAGGGTTCCAAGGCTTTTTCCAAGGATCTCATGAAAAAGTATGGTATTCCAACTGCCGCATATGAAAATTTCCATTCTCCAGAGGATGCAATCGAATATTTAAAAACTGCGAAAATGCCAATCGTATTAAAGGCTGATGGACTTGCACTTGGAAAGGGCGTTTTAATCTGCAATACAAGAGAAGAAGCCATGGAAGGTGTAAAGACACTGATGCTTGACAAGCAGTTTGGTGCTGCCGGTGATACTATTGTTGTTGAAGAATTTATGACAGGAAGAGAAGTTTCTGTTCTTACCTTTGTAGATGGAAATACCTATCGGGTAATGACAAGCGCACAGGATCACAAGCGTGCAAAAGACGGCGATCAGGGCTTAAACACAGGTGGTATGGGAACCTTCTCACCAAGTCCATTTTATACAAAAGAAGTTGATGCATACTGCAGAGAGCATATCTATCAGCCAACGGTTGATGCAATGCGTTCTGAAGGACGTACCTTCCAGGGTATCATTTTCTTTGGACTTATGTTGACCAAAGAAGGACCAAAGGTGCTTGAGTATAATGCGCGTTTCGGAGATCCAGAGACACAAGTTGTTCTTCCACGTATGAAGAATGATATTGTGGATCTGTTCGAAGCCTGCATTGATCAGACACTTGACAAAATTGATCTTCAGTTTGAGGATAATGCCGCTGTATGTGTTGTTTTGGCATCTGACGGCTATCCAGTTCACTACGAAAAGGGTCTTCCAATTTCTGGTCTTGAAGCTTTTGATGGCAAAGATGATTACTTTGTATTCCATGCTGGAACAAAGAAGCAGGGCGATACATTTGTGACAAACGGAGGACGAGTTCTTGGTGTAACAGCAACAGGAAAAGATCTAAAGGAAGCGCGTTCAAAAGCTTATCAGGCAACCGAGTGGATCTCATTTGACAATAAGTATATGAGACATGACATCGGAAAGGCCATTGATGAGGCATAATACAAAAAAGAACTCCTCTTTGAGGGGTTCTTTTTAATTCTGGTTTCTTGCAATTATCTTAACAATTCAAGCAAATCTATTGACAGAACACATTTTGTGCTTTAGTATAGACAAGTACGGTAAATGTTGATAAAACAAAGCAACACAAAAAAGAACAGATAATTTGGAGGATGAAAACATGAGACGTTTTGCAGGGCTGTTTATGGCAGCATGCATGACCGTAGCTGTTCCTGCAGCAACGGTTTTCGCAGACGAAGTCGCAACCGAGTCAGTTGAAGCATCAGCTGAGACTGATGGTGAGACAAACGCAGAAGAACAGGATTCAAACGCTGAGAGTCAGGAAGAATCTCAGGAAACAACAGATAATACGACACAGGAATTAAATATTGCACAGTCACTTGACGGAGTAACACTTCCGGCAGACTCTGAGCAAATTACGTATACTTATCATGGAAATGTATGCAACGCTGCTAAGACAGCAACAGGACTTTATCTGCTGCCAGTTGTACAGGATGATTCAAGCGTTGTATGGTATGTATACAATGAGGAGACGGATAAGGCTATCCCATATGTAGCATTTACATCTGTAACAACTTCTTATGCAATTGTTCTTCCTAATGATGATGTAACTGTTCCAAGCGGATATGAGCGTGTAGATATTAATGTCAGCGGCCGCGTTGTTCCAGCATGGTTTAAATCAGCAGCTGGTGACGAAAATATGTATCTGATTTATGCACAGGATTCTGATGGAAATCAGGGCTTTTATCGTTTTGATGGATCAAATGGTTCCTGCCTTCGCTATGTAGCTGATCCTGATACTGATCTGCAGGCATCAGCAGACAGCTTAAGTGCAGAGCTTTCAAGCTTACAGGAAGACTATAATTCCATGTCTTCCCAGAATAGTGATGAGATTGAGAAATTAAATAATTCTGCAAATCTGCAGCAGCAAAATTATAACAATCTGAAGGAAAAGGTAGAGAAGTATGGTATGATCGGTGTTGCAGCATTGGGAGCTGTGACATTACTGATGCTGATTTTCTTTATCCGTATGATCTCAAAGTCTTCTAAGCTTAAGAAAGCAAATAAGAAGGTTACTGAGCTTGAGAACGCAGCTAAGACACGTGCACAGCAGGCAAGACCAAGATCAAGCCAGCCATCTACAAGAAGAGTACGCAGCGAGCATATGGGTGATACAAGAATGACAGAGGCCGTGAGGAGGGTACCTCCAGTGTACGTCGTGTGCCAAGAAATTCTGATAGAGGTTTCGAGCAGAGTACAACTACATCTAAGGTTACACGTGTATCAAGAGAAGAAAGTTCTGAGCGTACACAGGGGGCAAGACCTGTAAGACAGCAGCCTTCAAGACAAGCAGGACAGACTGCTAGCCAGGCAAGACCGGCTAGAAGACCAGAGACAGCTGCTCCAAGAGCACAGCGTCCGGCTAGACCGACAAATGCACAGCAAAGACCGCAGCGTCCGACTAGACCAGCTGATTCCCGTCCATCTGGCGAGACTAAGATTTTTGATAAGGCTCCTGCAGAGTTAAATGATCTTGATGATGTAACACAGAGCACATCTTCAACACAGTCAAACGTTGCAGCCGCTGATATTGATAAGATCAGCGAGCAGTTAAATAGTCTTCATGCAGCAGAAAGCTCACCGATTGAAGATGATTTCATCGAAGTAGAGAGCACAACTCCGGAAGATATTTATTCAGATGATGACGATGATGATTTTTCTTTAACAGATTTTAAGGATATCTGATTCTAATAAATTTTGATACTAATTTGATATTAAGAAGGAATTAAGCAAACCAATTGGTGGGCGAAATTCCTTCTTTTTTTTGTAACTATTTAAAGCAGTACAAAATTTACTGAAAGTAATCTTCTTTCTTAAACTTTTTGGATTCTTTTATACTTGCATTCTATGAAGATTTGTGTAATAATAAATTCGTTGCAGGCAAAAAATGCCGCTAGGAATAAAATAATCGAATATGCAGTTGAAACGAAGGAGAGGACAATGAGAGCATTAATCAGTGTATCAGACAAAACAGGCGTAGTAGAACTTGCCAAAGAGCTAGAGGCGCTTGGGATCGAACTTATTTCAACAGGAGGAACCTATAAGAAGTTAGCAGAGGCTGGCGTAAAGGCGATGGAGATCTCCGAACTTACAGGCTTCCCGGAATGCCTCGATGGCAGAGTAAAGACATTGCACCCAGTTGTACATGCTGGATTATTGGCAATGCGTTCAAACCCAGAGCATATGAAGCAGCTTAAGGAGTTAGGTATTGAGCCAATTGATCTGGTAATTGTAAATCTGTATCCATTCAAGGCTACTATTTTAAAGGATGGCGTAACAAGAGCAGAGGCTGTTGAAAACATCGATATCGGCGGACCAACCATGCTGCGTGCTGCTGCTAAGAACTATCAGGATGTTGCTGTTGTGACAGATCCATCTGATTATGAGAAGATTCTTGCAGAGCTTAAGGCAAACGGACAGGTAAGTCTTGATACAAAGTTTTATCTGATGCAGAAGGTATTTATGCATACCTCCAGTTATGACACAATGATTGCAGATTATTTAAAGAAGGAGCGCGGTGATGACAGTTTGCCAGAGACGCTGACTATGACCTTTGAAAAGGTTGAGGATATGCGTTATGGTGAAAACCCGCATCAGAAGGCTGCTTTCTACCGCGAAATCGGCAAGAAGAAGGGTTCTTTGGTTGATGCAAAGCAGTTAAATGGAAAGTCTCTTTCCTTTAATAACATCAATGATACAAATGGTGCATTAGAGCTTCTTAAGGAGTTTACAGAGCCAACTGTTGTTGCATGCAAGCATGGAAATCCATGTGGTGTTGGAAGTGCTGATACTATTGAGGAAGCATGGAAGAAGGCATTTGCAGCTGATAAGGTATCTATTTATGGTGGTATTGTTGTTTCAAATCGCGAAATCAATGAGACCATTGCAAAGGATATGAAGTCAATGTTCCTTGAGGTAATTGTTGCACCGTCTTATACAGAGGGCGCACTGAAGATGTTAAGCTTCAAGAAGGATGGTTCTATGAGAAATGTTCGTGTTCTTGAGCTTGCAGATATCAGTGAAAAGCAACCAGCAGAGGCACTTGATTTAAAGAAGGTAAATGGCGGACTGATTGTTCAGAACATCGACAGCAAGCTTCTTGACGGAGATGTTAAGGTAGTAACAGAAAAGGCACCGACTGAGAAGGAGATGGAAGATCTGCTCTTTGCATGGAAGGTTGTTAAGTTTGTTAAGTCAAATGGTATTGCAGTTGCAAAGGATCTTCAGACTGTCGGTATCGGACCTGGTCAGGTAAATCGTGTATGGGCGATTGAGCA
This sequence comes from Firmicutes bacterium AF25-13AC, assembly GCA_003478935.1. Taxonomy (GTDB): domain Bacteria; phylum Bacillota; class Clostridia; order Lachnospirales; family Lachnospiraceae; genus Anthropogastromicrobium; species Anthropogastromicrobium aceti. The sequence goes on along the minus strand of QUFP01000010.1, from coordinate 68,209 downwards.
GTGCTTCGAGCATGCAAATGAGCTGATCGGACCAGATGCAACAAAGGGTGCTGTATTGGCATCTGATGCATATTTTCCATTTGCTGATAATGTAGAGGCTGCTCATAAGGCAGGCATTACTGCAATTATTCAGCCAGGCGGATCTATTCGTGATAAGGACTGCATCGACAAGTGCAATGAATATGGAATTGCAATGGTGTTTACAGGAATGAGACACTTTAAACACTAAAAATGAAATAATAAAAGTACCAAAGGAGGTGCTGCGAAACAGCAGCATCTCCTTTCTGTAAAGGAACAAGTAACGTATGGAAAATTTGAGTTTAAAAGAGTTTGCAGCGGCGCTTTCTGGAAAAGAACCAGTACCGGGCGGCGGCGGTGCAAGCGCCTGCACAGGTTCTTATGGATGTGCCTTAGGAATGATGGCTTGCGCACTGACCCATGGAAAGAAAAAGTATGCCTGCTATGAACAGGATATCAAAAGGATTGAGGGTGAGTTAGCAGTATGCAGGGACACACTTCTTAGCTGTATAAATGAGGATGCTCAAGGCTTTCTTCCGCTTTCAAAAGCGTATGGACTGCCAAAGGATACACCAGAGCAAAAAGCAAAAAAAGATGAGATTTTGGAGAAAGCACTGTATCAGGCCAGTCTTACTCCTATGAAAATTTTAAAAAATTCTGCTTATGCCATGACACTTTTGGATGAGCTTTCGGGAAAATGTTCGAAGCTGATTTTAAGTGATGTTGTAACAGGAGCAGCTCTTCTTGCAGCCTCTGCCAATGGCGGCTTTATAAATGTCGGTGCAAACACGGGGCTGATGAAAAACACTGAAATAGCGCAAAAGCTTAATGAAGAAGCTAAAATGCTTCTTTCCCAAACAATGAAGCTTCATGATAGCATCAGTCAGCTTATGTTATAAGAATAAATTAAAAAAGGAAGTGTGTCTATGCAAATCTTAAAAGGTGCGCCGGTCGCAGCAGCGATCCGCGATGAGATAAAAAAAGAACTAGAAGGGTGTGAGACAAAGCCTTGTCTTGCCATTGTTCGTGTAGGTGAAAAACAAGAGGATCTTTCCTATGAGAGAAGTGCCCTCAAGCGAATGAGTGGTGTTGGAATAGAGACAAAACTGTTTGTATTTCCGGCAGACATTTCAATGGATGATTTTTCAGCAGAATTTGCTGCCATAAATGATGATCCAACGATCGATGGCATTTTACTGTTTCGTCCGCTTCCGGCACAGCTTAATGAGTCACAGATTGTTGAATCAATTGCTCCAGAAAAGGATGTAGATGGTATATCTAGTGCAGCGCTTGGAAAGCTGTTTTCAGGAGATAAACACGCATTTGCTCCGTGTACTGCGCAGGCTGTCATGGAAATTCTCCATTTTTATGGCATTGAGCCGCAGGGAAAACGAGCAGTTGTACTTGGACGAAGTCTTGTAGTAGGAAAACCGCTATCTATGCTCTTATTAAACGAAAATGCGACAGTAACAATTTGTCATTCCCGCACAGCTTCACTGCCAGAGGTATGCCGTGAAGCCGACATTCTCGTAACGGCGATTGGCAAAGCAAAATGGTAGATGAGCGTTTTGTTTCAGAAAAAACAATTGTTATTGATGTAGGAATTAATGTAGATGAAAATGGAATGCTTTGCGGCGACGTAAACTTTGGACAGATTGAAGATAAAGTTTCTATGGCAACACCAGTTCCGGGCGGTGTAGGTGCCGTAACGACAGCAGTTTTAGCAAAGCATGTATTGGAGGCGGCAAAAGGACGCCGTGCTTTAAACAGTAAAGGAGGAAAAAATGGGCTTTCTGCCGATTAATCGCCGTGAAATGCAGCGGCTTGGCTGGGAACAGCCAGATTTTGTCTATGTGACAGGTGATGCCTATGTAGATCATCCATCCTTTGGACATGCCATAATAAGTCGTATTCTGGAATCTCACGGCTATAAAGTTGCTATATTACCGCAGCCTGACTGGCGTGACGATAATGCAATTCATGAGTTTGGCAAACCGCGCCTTGGTTTTTTAGTATCCTCTGGAAATATGGATTCTATGGTAAATCACTATTCTGTTTCCAAAAAAAGACGTCAGATGGATGCATACACTCCAGGTGGGGTGATTGGAAAGCGCCCAGATTATGCAGATGTTGTTTATGGAAATTATATACGCCGTAATTTTCCAGACAGTCCAATTATTTTAGGCGGAATCGAAGCATCTCTTCGCCGCCTGGCACATTATGACTATTGGTCAGATAAGTTAAAGCGTTCTATTTTGATAGAAGCACAGGCGGATATCATCTCGTATGGAATGGGAGAGCATTCCATTGTCGAGATTGCAGATGCATTAAACAGCGGTCTGCCTGTAAGTGAAATTACCTTTATACGCGGAACTGTATGTAAGGTGCGTTCACTTGACCGTGTGCCGGATGCCTTAGTGCTTCCAACATATGATGAGCTGACAAAAGATAAGAAACAATATGCAGCCAGCTTTTATAAGCAGTACTGCAATACTGATCCATTTACGGCAAAACAGCTTGCTGAGCCATACGGATCACATCTTTATGTCATTCAAAATCCACCTGCCTATCCGCTTACAACACAGGAGATGGATGACGTGTATGAGCTTCCTTATATGAGAACGTATCATCCGTCTTACGAGGCGCTAGGCGGTGTGCCGGCCATCTCAGAAATTAAATTTTCACTTTGCAGCAATCGCGGCTGCTTTGGCGGCTGCAGCTTCTGCGCTCTTACATTTCATCAGGGACGAATCATTCAGACAAGAAGTCATGAATCATTGATTCGCGAAGCAAAACTGATGACACAGGAAAAAGATTTTAAAGGATATATCCACGATGTAGGAGGCCCAACGGCAAACTTCCGTCATCCAGCCTGTCAAAAACAGCTGACTAAAGGTGTCTGCACGGGAAAGCAGTGTTTATTCCCGTCACCATGTAAAAACCTTATAGTTGACCACCAGGATTATATCCAGCTTCTTCGAAAACTGCGCGCTCTTCCAAAGGTAAAGAAAGTTTTTATCCGCTCAGGTATTCGTTTTGATTATGTGTTGGCAGATAAAAGCGATGCTTTCCTTAAGGAGCTTTGCCAGTATCATGTCAGTGGACAGCTTAAGGTTGCCCCGGAGCATGTTTCTGACCGCGTTTTAAAATATATGGGTAAACCAGAAAATGCCGTCTACAAGCGTTTTACACAGCGCTACAAAGCAATGAATGAAAAGCTTGGACTCAAGCAATATCTGGTTCCTTATTTAATGTCATCTCATCCAGGCTCCCAGCTTACGGATGCGGTGGAGATGGCAGAGCATCTGCGTGATTTAGGCTACATGCCGGAACAGGTTCAGGATTTTTATCCTACGCCGTCCACGATTTCAACCTGCATGTATTACACAGGCATTGATCCTCGTACAGGAGAGTCTGTTTATATTCCAAAGGATCCTCATGAAAAAGCAATGCAGCGTGCGCTTATCCAATACCGTGATCCAAAGCTTTATGATCTGGTAAAAGAGGCACTTATAAAGTGTGGCCGTCAGGATTTGATCGGTTTTGGCAAGGAATGTCTGATTGCACCAAGAAATATCAAACAGGGTAGAAATACAAATACGCAGTATGCAAAGAAACACAATGACAGCAGCAATACAAGACAACATCGTAGTGACAGCAAAGGCAGATATTCTGCGGGCAAAAGGAGGAAGTAAACATGTTAGGATTTGAGGAAGTAGAAAAGTATGACCCTGAATTGGCACAGGCAATGTCGGATGAGCTAACAAGACAGCGTACCCATATTGAGCTGATTGCCTCTGAAAATCTTGTAAGCAAGGCCGTTATGGCAGCAATGGGCAGCGTTCTGACAAACAAATATGCAGAGGGTTATCCGGGAAAACGCTATTATGGCGGATGCGAATATGTTGACGTAGTAGAGGAGTTAGCAAGAGAGCGCGCAAAAAAACTTTTTGGTTGTGAATATGTCAATGTGCAGCCGCACTCTGGAGCACAGGCAAATATGGCAGTCTTTTTTGCCGTATTAATCCTGGTGATACCTTTATGGGTATGAGCCTCGACATGGGTGGTCATCTTACACATGGAAGCCCGGTAAACATGTCAGGAAAGTACTTTCACGCTGTTCCTTATGGAATTAATGCAGATGGCTTTATTGATTATGACGAAGTTCGCCGTATTGCACTTGAGTGTAAGCCAAAGATGATCGTAGCCGGTGCCTCTGCCTACGCAAGAAAGATCGACTTTAAGCGCTTCCGTGAGATCGCAGATGAAGTAGGCGCAGTTTTAATGGTTGATATGGCACATATCGCAGGTCTTGTCGCAGCTGGACTTCATGAAAGTCCAATTCCTTACGCTCATGTAACTACTACAACCACTCATAAGACACTTCGCGGACCGCGAGGCGGCATGATCATGTGCAGCAACGAGGTTAACAAAAAGTACAACTTTAATAAGGCAATTTTCCCAGGCATTCAGGGCGGACCGCTTATGCATGTTATCGCAGGAAAGGCTGTTTGCTTTAAGGAAGCACTTGATCCGTCATTCAAGCTTTATGCACAGGGAATTATTGATAATGCGCAGGCACTTGCTTCTGGCCTTATGAATCGTGGCTTTGAGCTTGTATCAGGCGGAACAGATAATCATCTAATGCTCGTAAATCTGATAAATAAGGGTGTAACTGGAAAGCAGGCTGAAAAGATGCTTGATGCTGCCAACATTACATGCAATAAGAACACCGTACCGAATGACCCACAGTCTGCATTTACGACAAGTGGTATCCGTCTTGGAACAGCCGCTGTTACAACCAGAGGCTTTAATACAGCTGATATGGATGTTGTCGCACAGGCAATCTCTCTTGTTATCGACGATATGGAGAAAAACAAAGAAGAAGCAATGGCACTTGTTAAGAGCCTGACTGACAAATATCCGTTATACGAATAATTGTAATTTTAGTAATGAGGTATCATGGAAACATTAAAAATTCGCTATTTGAGTGACAAAATTGAAAAACTCCGTTTCATCGACGGAAAATCTGATTGGATTGATCTAAGAAGCGCAGAGGAAGTAAATATGAAGGCTGGAGAGGCTCGTCTTATTTCTCTTGGTATTGCGGTGCAACTTCCAAAGGGCTATGAGGCACATGTTGTTCCAAGAAGCAGTACATTTAAGAATTTCGGTCTCATCCAGACAAATCATATGGGTGTGATTGATGAAAGCTACTGCGGTGATCATGACGAATGGAAAGTACCTGTGATGGCGGTACGCGACACATGTATTCACGTAAATGACAGAATTTGCCAGTTTCGTATTATGGCACATCAGCCAGCACTTCAATTTGAAGAAGTGGAGCATTTAGAAGGCTGTGACCGCGGCGGTTTTGGAACAACTGGAAAGCAGTAATTGTTGCACAAAAATCTAAAAAAGGCGTCTCACAAAAATGTGAGGCGCTTTTTTAATAACAGCCATTTTAAGGCTCATTTAAGGCTCAAATGTTATAAGCTGTTCTGCATATGGAAGTGTTTCAATCCAATCACAGAATGTGTGCCACTCTGCCAGCTTATGATTCTTTCTTGCACGATAGATATTGATTAATGTCTCATAATTAAATGTACAGGTACGCATCTGGTTATAGCTACTTGGAAGAAGCTGGATCATATCATACCAGTCATCCTTTGATTTTGTCTCCTTAAAACGAAGACGGATGTTTTCAAGCTCGGCAACAACTGTTTCCATAAATTTTTTTGTACCGTCTGTCATATGATCGCAGGAGAAGTCATCCATTGAAAATGGTTTGCTGTGGATTTTATGCATAGTACTTGTCGAGTTAGCAACAGTAGCTACCTTATATGTATCATATTCCTTCCACCAGTAAAGTGGTGCAGTTACATCAACGCTGACAAAAACCATACGCAGATATTTTCTATGGTCAGAACCTGCCTTTGCAAGACGCATTGCCAGATCAAGATCATTTGGTCCAAAAACAAAGCTGCCGTCAGGTTCGGTATGGCTGTCCATACGACCCCAGCTGTTTAAGGGATTTCTGGCTCCGCGGATGGCATTTTCAAAATTCATAACAGATGTATTTTTTAAAGTAAGCATTTATGTCATTCCTCCTGTTTTTTTGCATCTGACTTATCTTAACATATTCAGCCAATATCTGCAATATCATATTCAGTTTGCAGCAAAAACATCACATATAAACTCTGCTGGTCCGCTTAAAAAAACAGCTTCTCCATTGCCATTCCAGCTAATAGTCAATGTTCCGCCTGGTACCTCTGCAAAAACCTTATTTTCCATTCCTTTTTGCTGTATGGCACAGACAGCTGCTGCACATGCACCTGTTCCGCATGAGAGTGTTTCTTTAGAACCTCGTTCCCAAATTCGAAGGCAAATCTTATTATGAGAAACTATCTGAACAAATTCAACATTACTGCGTTCCCCTAATTGTGGATGACACTCTAAAAATGGTCCCCACTTTTCAACCGGATATTCAGAAGGAGAATTAGGAACAAAACATACTGCATGAGGATTGCCCATTGATACAGGTGTTACAAAAAAAGAACCAATTTCAAGACTGGAAGAAAGAACAGGGACTCCCATATCAACACAAATTGATTTGACATACATTTCATCTTCAATATCAAGATAAAGTGTACGTATTCCACTTTTTGTCTCAACGCAGATGATATGCTTTTTTATTAGTCCGCGTTCATATACATATTTCCCTAAGCAGCGTATTCCATTTCCGCACATGGCTCCCTCAGAGCCATCAGCATTAAACATGCGCATACGACAATCAGCGATGTCTGATGGACAAATTAAAATCAAACCATCAGAACCTATTCCAAAATGACGGTCACTAAGACGTATTGCTATCTGACTCCAATTTGTCTCATTAAATATTTTAAAATTGTCTGCGTCAAATAAATTTGCAAAGATATAATCATTTCCAGTTGCCTGCATTTTTGTAAACTTTAAATTCATCTGATTCCAACCCATTTTATGTGATTCATATCATTATATGCAGTATTGCTCAGAAATTTAACAGATATCAAATCAGAAACCATCGCACCTAAGGGCTTTCGTAAAACTTCCGGGTTGCATATTACTAGTTACAGTTCACTGGACGCCCATTCATTCGCAAAACCGCACGTTCCGTGCGTCGTTGCTAACTGCAAACAAGTTTGCGCGCAACTTTGTTTTGTTCATGAACGGGCGTCCACTTCGTCCTGCTGATCTGTCAAATCTTCATGCAAGCATGAGATTTATCCAGATCTAGCATGACGCGTGAACTGTAACAGCTACATATTTTAGTTGATTTTTAAAAGTCTGTATGGTAAGATACTGATATATGTATCTAGGTGAAATGATAACCAAAGATACAACCCACAGAAAGGACGAGATAAACATGGAAAAACAGCGCAGAGTTATGCTTAAGCTCAGCGGAGAAGCATTAGCTGGTGAAAAAAAGACTGGTTTTGATGAAGAAGTTGTAAAGGACGTTGCAAGACAGGTAAAGCTGTCAGTTGACCAAGGCGTACAGGTTGCAATTGTAATTGGCGGCGGAAACTTCTGGAGAGGCCGTTCCAGCAACGCAATTGATCGACCAAAGGCAGACCAGATTGGTATGTTAGCAACTGTTATGAACTGTATCTATGTATCTGAAATCTTCCGTACCACAGGCATGAAGACTGAAATCTTCACACCATTTGCCTGCAGCACCTTTACAAAGCTGTTTTCTAAGGATGCAGCAAATGAAGCACTTGCACAGGGAAAGGTTGTTTTCTTTGCAGGCGGTACCGGACATCCATATTTTTCTACTGACACTGGTGTTGTACTGCGTGCTATTGAGATGGAGGCAGACGTTATCCTTCTTGCAAAGGCAATCGACGGTGTTTATGACAGTGATCCGGCAAAGAATCCAGATGCTGTCAAGTATGATACCGTAACTATTAAAGAGGTCGTAGATAAGCGCCTTGCTGTTATTGATATGACGGCATCTATCATGTGTATGGAAAACCATATGCCGCTTGCTGTATTTGGCTTAAACGAAGAAAATAGCATTGCAAATGCATTAAACGGCAAGATTACAGGAACTCATGTAACAGCCTGAAAATGTAAAAATTTAAAAACCATAAAACCGAAGGAGCGTAACTATGAAGGAAGTTATTAAAAAATGTGAAGAGAAGATGACAAAAACCTGCGAAAATCTGGATGGCGAGTTTTCCAATATCCGTGCAGGACGTGCAAATCCAAATCTGTTAAACAGAATTATGGTTGAATATTATGGAACTCCAACTCCTATGCAGCAGGTAGGAAATATTTCAGTTCCGGAGCCGAGAATCATCCAGATCAATCCGTGGGAGAAGAGTCTGTTAAAGGCTATCGAGAAAGCTATTCTGGCATCTGATCTTGGAATCACACCAACAAATGATGGTACAAGCATTCGCCTTGTATTCCCAGAGCTTACAGAGGAAAGACGTAAGGAATTAGTAAAGGACATTAAGAAGAAGGGTGAGGCTGCAAAGGTTGCTGTCCGTAATGTTCGCCGTGATGCTAACGATACCTTAAAGAAGATGGAGAAGTCAACTGACATTACTGAGGATGAGCGCAAGGAAGGCGAAGAGAAAATCCAGAAGATGACCGACAAATATGTTGCAAAGATAGACAAGAGTGTTGAGAATAAATCAAAGGAAATCATGACTGTCTAATAATAAGAAAGTTTCAGGGCAGGCGTTTTGCCTGTCCTGTTTTGTGTAACAAGATAGAATAAGATTATACCTGTGAGGTACTCATATGGATGAACAAAAAAAGATTCCGCGTCATGTCGCGATCATTATGGACGGAAACGGCAGATGGGCTGAGCGCAGAAAGCTGCCGCGAAAAATGGGTCATGCAGAAGGCTGTAAGGTACTAGAGCAAACTGTGCGCGATGCAGCTGATCTTGGTATTGACTATTTGACTGTTTATGCGTTTTCCACTGAAAACTGGAAGCGCTCTGAGGAAGAAGTTTCGGCGCTTATGGTTCTTATGGGCTTTTACATAAAAAAGCTTTTAAAGGTAGCCGAAGAGGAGAATGTACGTGTTAAAATTATAGGAGAGCGAAGCCGCTTTGCACCAGATCTGGTGAAGGGTTTAAATAAGCTTGAGTATGAGACAAGAAATAATACACGCATGGTATTTGCCATTGCGATCAACTATGGTGCAAGAGATGAGATGCGCCGCGGAATGATTCGCATGGCAGAGGATGTGAAAGCAGGAAAGCTCGAGCCTACAGCTATTACAGAGCAGACAATTGGCTCTTATCTGGATACTGCAGATATGCCAGATCCAGATCTTTTAATTCGCACAAGCGGTGAGCTTCGTCTGTCAAATTTCTTGCTCTGGCAGCTGGCTTACACAGAAATTTATGTGACAGATGTTTTGTGGCCTGATTTCAACAAAGAAGAGCTGCAAAAAGCAGTAGATTCATTTGGAAAACGTGAGCGCCGTTATGGAGGCCGTCTGACCAAATAAGATTTATATAACATTTTACTTACAGAAAGGCATAAAAATTTATGTTTATTACAAGAACAATCAGCGGAATTGTGCTGTTGGCAGTGACTATGTGTGCAATCATCGCCTCGGGCCCGCTTCTGTATTTATTTATGCTTCTGATCAGCCTGGTTGGCATGTATGAGCTGTACCGTGTTTTTCAGATGGAAAAAAAGATTCCTGCGCTTGTTGGTTATCTGACAGCAATCGGAATAGAATCTGTCATTCTGGCAGGAAAAAATGATCTTGTTATTCTTATACTTGTTTTAGGATTTTTGGCAATGATGGTCTCATATGTGGCTACTTATCCAAAATTCACGGCAGAAGAGATTGCAAAAGCAACATTTGGAATGGTATATGTGGCATTGATGATGTCATTTATTTTCCAAACAAGAATAAGCAATGATGGTGCCTACACAGTATGGCTGATCTTTATCAGCGCATGGGGCTGTGATACATGTGCATATTTAGTTGGACGTGCGATTGGAAAACATAAAATGACACCTGTATTGAGTCCAAAAAAATCAATCGAGGGTGCAGTCGGCGGAATTATAGGAAGTGCATTAATTGGTGCGCTTTATGGAACAATTTTCAAGACAAATCTGACTGAATTTTCAAATCCGGCTGTTTTTTGTGCCATTATTGGTGCATGCGGCGGCTTTATCTCCATGTTTGGAGATCTTTCCGCTTCTGCGATCAAACGCCAGTACCAGATTAAAGATTATGGAAATCTGATTCCGGGACACGGCGGCATCATGGATCGTTTTGACAGTATTATTTTTACAGCACCGTTAATCTACATTCTCGTAACGCTGCTTCAGCGTATTGCGTAAGCGAAGAATAATTATTAACGAAGAAAGGCAGGTTTTTATAATGAAAAAAATTGCCATTTTAGGATCTACCGGTTCTATTGGAACACAAAGCTTAGAGGTTATTCGCAGCCAGCCAGATATGGAAGCAACTGTGTTAGCCGCCGGAAGTAATGTTGAACTGCTTGAAAAGCAGATTCGCGAATTTCATCCAAAGCTTGTATGTGTTTATAAAGAAGATGCGGCAAAACTATTAAAACAGGCTGTTGCCGACCTTGATGTAACGATTGTAAGCGGAATGGATGGTCTTATTGAGGCAGCTGCATTCCCGGAAACACAGATCGTTGTCACTGCAGTTGTCGGCATGATTGGAATCCGTCCGACAATAGCAGCTATTAAGGCAGGCAAAGATATCGCACTTGCAAATAAGGAAACACTTGTCACTGCCGGTCATCTGATTATTCCGATGATCAAGCAGTATGGGGTGCGCCTGCTTCCAGTAGACAGTGAGCATTCTGCTATTTTCCAGTCACTTATGGGAAGTTCTCCAGAAGGATCAACTGGTCACAAGATTGATAAAATTCTTCTGACAGCATCTGGCGGACCGTTCCGTGGATGGACGAAAGAACAGATGAAAAATATTCGCCCTGAGGATGCATTAAAGCATCCTAACTGGGTAATGGGAAGAAAGATTACAATTGATTCTTCTACCATGGTAAATAAGGGATTAGAGGTTATGGAAGCAAAGTGGCTTTTTGGCGTTGAATATGATCAGGTTCAGGTTGTGATCCAGCCGCAGTCTGTTATCCATTCAATGGTACAGTTTGAGGATGGTGCTGTTATTGCCCAGCTTGGCACACCTGATATGAAGCTTCCTATTCAGTTAGCATTGACATATCCAGACAGAAGATATCTTCCTGGAAAACGCCTCGATTTTGCAGAACTTGGAAGCATCAGCTTCTTTGCACCTGATTTTGAAAACTTCCCTGGACTGGCACTTGCTTATAAAGTTGGAAAAGAAGGTGGAAACAGACCAACAATATACAACGCAGCTAATGAGTTTGCTGTCAGCCGTTTTCTTGATCACAAATTGTCATATCCGGGCATTATTGAGGCAATTGAAGCTTCTCTTGATCATGTTGGCTTTGTTCAAAATCCGAATGTCGACAAGATTTTAGAGACTGAGGCAGCTGTATACGAATTTTTACAGTCAGCGTTGGCATAGATTACAACAGGGTAAGAAACTAGTACGAAAAGAAAGAGGAAAGTATGAATCCATTCAGCATTATTGCACTTTTTTTAATTATCGGATTGGTTGTATTCATCCATGAATTTGGCCATTTCCTTCTTGCAAAAAAGAACGGGGTAGGGGTAATTGAGTTTTCAATTGGCATGGGACCGAGACTTTTGAGCACTGTTCATAAGGGAACACGATATTCTCTTAAATGGATACCTTTTGGCGGCTCCTGCCTGATGCTGGGGGATGACAATGGAATAGTTGATCCGGACGCAGAAGAAATTACAGACAAGGCGCATAGTCTTGCTGAGAAGAATGTCTGGGCACGTATTTCAATTATTGCAGCAGGACCAATCTTTAATTTTTTGCTTGCCTTTGTGCTTGCTGTTATTGTGATCGGTTTTGCTGGAAGCGACAAGCCATATGTGCAGGGTGTTATTGATAAGTATCCTGCACAGGAGGCAGGTCTTGAGAAAGGCGATTTAATCACCTCAGTGAATGGCTCACGTGTCCATTTGTTTCGTGAAATTCAGATCTATATGGCAATGAACCCTGGCAAATCACTTGACGTTACTTATGTAAGAGATAACCAGACTCATGAAACAACACTTGTTCCAAAGTATGACGAGGCAAATAATACGTATTACATGGGTATTTACTCTGGTGCTCGCTATGGCTTAAAATGGTATGAGACACTCCAATATGGTCTTTACGAGGTGAAATATAACGTTGTTACGGTAATCAAAAGTCTTGGTATGATATTTACCGGAGACCTTCCGATGACGAGCTTTTCTGGTCCTGTTGGTATTGCGACTACAGTAAATGATATGGTTGAAGAGGTCAATACCTCTATGGCCGATGAATCGTTTTCAGACCGTGCGATGACGATGTTTTTAACGCTTGCAAATTTTGTTGTCATGATCAGTGCCAACTTAGGCGTCATGAATCTGCTTCCAATTCCGGCATTAGACGGCGGAAGATTACTGTTTTTACTAATTGAAGCAGTGCGGGGCAAGCCGGTGCCAAAAGAAAAAGAGGCAATCGTTCATATCGCAGGAATTATTTTCCTCTTCATTTTTATGATATTCATTTTGTTTAGCGATATTATAAAGATTTTCCAGTGAGGAATCATTGATATGTGAGGGGTAAAAAATGGAACAAAATACAAAGCAAATTCGAGAACTTACAAAAGAAATACGAATAGGAGACCGTGTGATTGGCGGCAGTTATCCTATTTTGATTCAGTCTATGACAAATACAAAGACACAGGATGTTGATGCAACTGTTGAACAGATTCTTCGTCTTGAAGAGGCTGGCTGCGAGATTGTTCGCTGTACAGTGCCTGATATGGAGGCGGCAAAGGCAATTGGTGAGATTAAAAAGCGTATTCATATTCCGTTAGTAGCCGATATTCATTTTGATTACAGGCTGGCAATTGCCGCTATGGAAAATGGTGCTGATAAGATTCGCATTAATCCTGGAAATATCGGAAGTGATGAGCGTGTGCGTGCTGTTGTCGAGAAGGCAAAGGAATATCATGTTCCTATCCGTGTCGGTGTTAATAGTGGTTCTCTTGAAAAAAAATATATTGAAAAATATAATGGCGTGACGGCAGAGGGCCTGGTAGAGAGTGCTCTTGAAAAGGTGGCAATGATTGAACAGTTTGGTTATGATCAACTTGTCATCAGCATTAAATCATCGGATGTTATGATGTGCGTAAAAGCGCATGAATTAATTGCCGATAAAACACCTTATCCGCTTCATGTTGGCATCACTGAGGCTGGAACAATTATTTCAGGAAATATTAAGTCCTCTATTGGTCTAGCATTAATTTTAAATCAGGGAATTGGAAATACCATCCGCGTATCACTGACTGGTGACCCTGTTGAAGAGATTCGTTCAGCTAAGATCATTTTAAAGACACTTGGTATTCGAAAGGGTGGTGCAGAGATTGTATCCTGTCCAACCTGCGGACGTACACAGATTGATCTGATTCGTCTGGCAAATGAGGCAGAAACGCTTGTCAGCCGTTATCCATATGATATTAAGGTTGCTGTTATGGGCTGTGTTGTAAATGGTCCAGGTGAGGCAAAGGAAGCTGATCTTGGCATTGCAGGAGGTCTTGGCTGCGGTGTTATCATAAAAAAGGGTGAAATCATCCGAAAGCTTCCGGAAGAGGAGCTACTTGCCGGATTAAAGGAAGAATTGGATAACTGGCAGGCATAATAATTCAGAAAGGAACTTTCATGGCAAAGCGCTTTTTTGAAACATTTCCGGCGCTTATCCTAGAAGATGAGCTGAAGGATCTGTTCGAATTTGCAGAAGTAACTGCATTAAAATATAATCGTGACAGGACGGCGATTCATGTCTATCTGCTTTGTCGCCGTCTGATTTCAAAGCCGCAGATTTATGCGGTGGAATCTAAAATTGAAAAGCAGATGTTTCCTGATGGTGATATGAAGATTCGTATATTTGAATCTTTTTCACTGTCAGAACAATACACACCGTCATATCTTGTTGATGTCTATAAGGACAGTTTATTTGCAGAAATTAAGCGTCGAAGTGATCTGGATTATCATATTTTGATGCGCGCTGACTGGAAGGTAGCTGATGATGATTCTCTTTTGCTTACATTAGAGGATAGTCTTTGGGCTAGAAATCGTGCTGGCGAGCTGCGTGAATGGATTCAGATGGTTTTTTATGACCGCTGTGCAATATCAATTCCTGTAGCAGTATCATTTAAAGAGCGTGATACAACAGCAATTGAGGAAGAAAAAAAGCGCGCAGAGGCACAGGCTATCGCACGTATCATGAAGGCCAACAGCGTGGCTTCCAAAGAGAAAGAGGATGAATTTATTGATACAGCCTCTGCTGATACGAAAAAAGGCAGTGAAAAAACTACTCTTAGAAAAGGAGATCCCTCAAAAGCTGCCAAATCAGCTGGCGAAAAAAACGTTCAGACACCGCGCGAAATTCCAGGCGGCAATTTTCAAAAATCATCCTATAACAAGGGTAATAAAGGCGGATACAGCGCCAAGCGTCCTCTTCGTTCAGACGATCCAAACATGGTATATGGACGCAATTTTGAGGATGTCACACCAATGAAAATTGTTGAGATTCAGGAGGAGATCGGAGAAGTTGTCATAAATGGAAAGATTATTGCTGTAACTGAGCGTGAGCTTAGAAATGGCGAGAAAACTATCATTTCCTTTGCTGTAACTGATTACACAGATACGATCATGGCAAAAATCTTTGTTCCAAATGAGTTTTTAGCCGAATTAAAAAAGGATGTGGCTGTTGGCAAGGCTGTAACTGTTAAGGGCATCGCATGATGGATAAGTTTGACCATGAAGTAACGATTTCCTCTGTATCAGGTATAAAGCGTGCGGAATGGAAGGAAGAAAAACGCGAAGATCACGCTCTTGTAAAACGAGTTGAACTTCACTGCCATACAAAGTCCTCAGAGATGGATGCTGTATCTGATGCGCAAGCGCTTGTAAAAACAGCAAAGGGCTGGGGACACACTGCTCTTGCCATAACAGATCATGGCTGTGCGTATGCTTTCCCGGAAGCTGCACATGCATTGTCAAAGGGTGATGATTTTAAGCTGATCTTTGGCTGCGAGGGATACTTAGTCGATGACTTAAAGGAAATCGTTGTAAATAGTAACGGTGCTTCTCTTGATGCTTCATATGTTGTATTTGATATTGAGACAACAGGATTTCATCCATCTAAAAATAAAATCATTGAGATTGGTGCTGTAAAGGTGATAAATGGTGAGATTACAGATCGCTTTTCTGAGTTCATCAATCCGCGTGTTCCTATTCCGTTTACGATTGAACGACTAACCGGAATCAATGATGCTATGGTTTGTGATGCACCAGGCGTAGAAGAAATTCTTCCTAAATTTTTGAGCTTTTGCGAAGGCTGTGTCCTTGTAGCGCATAATGCGTCCTTTGATACAAGTTTTATCCGCTATAATGCAGAGCAGCTTGGCATTGAATTTCCTCCAACTTACGTTGATACAGTTGGACTGGCACGTTTTCTTCTGCCGCATCTTGGACGTTTTAAGCTTGATACTGTTGCAAAAGAGCTTCATGTTTCACTTGAGAATCATCATAGGGCAGTAGATGATGCCGGGGCAACAGCAGAAATTTTTGTCAAGTTTCTTCCGATGCTTAAGAAGAAAGGCTTTGAAACACTTGATGATATTGTAGAAAAGGCTGTTATGACACCAGAGGCAATCATGCGAATGCCTACGTATCACATCATATTGCTTGCAGCGAATGAAGTAGGCCGAATAAATCTGTATCGTCTGATCTCAATGGCACATGTTAAATATTTTGCCAGAAGACCGAGATTCCCACGCTCAGAAATTATGAAATACAGAGAGGGACTGATTATTGGATCGGCGTGTGAGGCAGGCGAGCTGTTTCGTGCAATCACAGGAGGAGAGAGCGATGATGAAATTGCAAAAATTGTCTCCTTTTATGATTATCTAGAAATTCAGCCTACAGGAAACAATGAGTTTATGCTGCGTGAAGAGGATTCTCCTTATAAGACAAGAGAAGATCTTGAGGCGCTTAATAAAAAGATTGTTCAGCTTGGCGAGCTTTACGATAAACCTGTCTGCGCAACATGCGATGTGCATTTTTTAAATCCAGAGGATGAGGTTTACCGCCGTATTATTATGAGCGGTAAAGGCTTTAAGGATGCTGATTTCCAGCCGCCGCTTTATTACAGAACAACAGAAGAAATGCTAAAGGAATTTGAATATCTGGGAAGTGATAAGGCATATGAGGTAGTTGTCACAAATACGAATCTGATTGCAGATCGTATCGATCATCTGGCGCCTGTAAGACCTGATAAATGTCCGCCTGTTATTGAAAATTCAGATATAGACCTTAGAAATATGTGTTATGAAAAGGCACATTCAATGTATGGCGATCCGCTGCCGCCAATAGTAGAAGAACGCTTAGAGCATGAGCTTCACTCAATCATTTCAAATGCTTCGCCGTTATGTATCTGATTGCCGTTAAGCTTGTTCATAAGTCAAACGAAGACGGTTACATGGTAGGTTCACGTGGTTCTGTCGGATCATCATTTGTTGCAACTATGTCTGGAATTACAGAGGTAAACCCATTAAGTCCACATTATTACTGTAAGAAATGTCATTACAGTGATTTTGATTCGGAGGAAGTTAAAAAGTTTGGTGGTGGTGCAGGCTGCGATATGCCAGATAAAATTTGTCCTGTATGTGGTGAAAAGCTTGCAAAGGATGGCTATGATATCCCATTCGAGACATTCCTAGGCTTTTATGGTGATAAGGAGCCTGATATCGACTTAAACTTCTCTGGTGAATACCAGAGTAAGGCTCATGCCTATACAGAGGTTATTTTTGGCGCTGGACAAACCTTTAGAGCCGGCACTGTAGGTACACTGGCAGAAAAAACAGCATTTGGCTATGTGAAGAATTATTATGAAGAACATAACCAACATAAGCGAGAGTGCGAGATTAACCGCCTTGTCACTGGCTGTACTGGTGTAAAACGAACATCAGGGCAGCATCCTGGCGGAATAATTGTACTTCCAATCGGTGAAGATATTAACTCCTTCACACCAGTACAGCATCCGGCAAATGATATGACGACAAGCACAGTAACAACACACTTTGATTACCATTCAATCGATCATAACTTGTTAAAGCTTGACATACTTGGCCATGATGATCCTACCATGATCCGTATGCTTGAAGATTTAACAGGAATTGATGCAAGAGAAATTCCGCTCGACAGTCCAGAGGTAATGTCATTATTTAAGGACACCTCTGCGCTTGGAATAAAGCCAGAGGATATAGGTGGCTGTAAGCTTGGTGCACTTGGTCTTCCGGAGTTTGGCACTGATTTTGCTATGGGCATGTTAATTGAAACACAGCCGCAGCATTTCTCAGATTTAGTTCGTATTGCGGGTTTGTCACATGGTACAGATGTATGGCTTGGAAATGCCCAGACACTTCTGCAGGAGAAAAAGGCGACCATTTCAACTGCTATATGTACGAGAGATGATATCATGGTTTACTTAATCAGCAAGGGCATTGAAAAAGGTCTTTCGTTTAAGATCATGGAGGCAGTTCGAAAAGGAAAGGGTCTTCAGCCAGAATGGGAGCAGACTATGGTTGAGCATGATGTGCCAGACTGGTATATATGGTCTTGTAAAAAGATTAAATACATGTTCCCTAAGGCACATGCCGCAGCTTATGTTATGATGATGTGGCGAATTGCATACTGCAAAATCTTTTATCCGCTAGCATTTTATGCTGCCTACTTTAGTATACGTGCCGCTGCCTTTTCATATGAATTGATGTGTCAGGGCAAAGAAGCACTAGAACGTCATATGGCTGATTATGAAAGCCGAATGGACACGCTTTCACCAAAGGAGAAGGATTCCTATCACGATATGCGTATTGTTCAGGAAATGTATGTAAGAGGCTTTGAATTTACACCAATTGACTTGTTTAAGGTACAGGCAACAAGATTTCAGATTGTTGATGGAAAGCTAATGCCATCACTAAGCTCTATAGAAGGTCTTGGAAATAAGGCAGCAGAATCCATTGTAGAAGCAGCACTAGGAGGAGCATTCCTTTCAAGACAAGATTTTCGAGAGCGCGCCAAAGTGGGACAGACAGTCAGTGATAAGCTTTTGGAGCTTGGAATTTTAAGTGATATTCCAGAGTCCAATCAGCTGTCGCTCTTTGACTTTTAACAAATATTATATTAGAATAGAGGAAAACAAATGAAAACAGGATTTGATAATGAAAAGTATCTCAAAATTCAGTCAGAACATATCAAGGAGAGAATTAATCAGTTCGGCGATAAGCTGTATCTAGAATTTGGCGGAAAGCTGTTTGATGACTATCACGCCTCAAGAGTTCTTCCGGGATTTGCACCAGACAGTAAGCTTCAGATGTTAATGCAGCTGTCTGATATGGCTGAGATCGTGATTGTAATTTCAGCGACAGATATTGAAAAAAATAAAAAGCGTGGTGATCTTGGAATTACTTACGATGTTGATGTACTTCGCCTTATATCAGAATATGAAAAAAAGGGGCTGTATGTTGGAAGTGTCGTAATAACACAGTTCGCCGGCCAGTCAGGTGCTGTTCAGTTCCAGAAGCGTCTTGAAAAGAAGGGTATTGATGTATACCGTCATTACCTTATTGATGGCTATCCATCAAATGTTTCTCTTATTGTAAGCCCTGATGGTTTTGGCAAAAACGAATATGTCCGCACAACAAGACCGCTAGTTGTTGTCACTGCACCAGGACCGGGAAGCGGTAAGATGGCAACATGTCTTTCTCAGCTTTACCACGAAAATTTACGCGGAGTACGTGCCGGCTATGCTAAGTTTGAGACATTCCCGATCTGGAATATTCCTCTAAAGCACCCTGTAAATCTGGCTTATGAAGCTGCTACAGCCGATCTGAATGATGTTAACATGATCGACCCATTCCATTTAGAGGCATATGGTGTTACAACTGTAAATTATAACCGTGATATTGAGATTTTCCCTGTTTTAAATGCTATCTTCGAGCGCATTTATGGAGAAAATCACTATTACAAGTCTCCAACTGATATGGGTGTCAACATGGCTGGAAATTGTATTATCGACGATGAGGTATGCTGTGAAGCATCCAGAATGGAAATTATTCGCCGTTATTACACAGCCATGAATAAGATTGCAAAAGAGGATGGCGGTGAGAATGAGCTGTACAAGATTGAGCTTTTGATGAAGCAGGCAAAAATCACACCAGCTGACCGCAAGGTAACAGTAGCTGCCATGGACCGCGCAAACAAGCTTGGTGTTCCTACTGCTGCAATGGAGCTTCCAGATGGAACAATCGTTACCTCTAAAACAAGTGATCTTCTTGGTGCCTCTGCCGCACTTCTTTAAATGCTTTAAAGCATTTAGCACAGATTGATCACGACAGAAATCTGATCTCTCCAGAAGTTATTGAACCAATTCAGAAATTAAAGACAGGCTATCTTGGTGCAAAGAATCCACGTCTTCACACCGATGAAGTATTAGTTGCACTTTCTGTAACTGCTGCATCAGACCCGATTGCAAAACTTGCAATGGAGCAGATGCCAAAGCTGTCTGGATGCCAGATGCATACTTCTGTTATGCTTTCCGATGTAGACAGTAAGACACTTAAGCGCCTTGGTGTTGATCTGACATGCGAGCCTGTACGCGAATCTGCAGCAAAAGGAGAGTTCTGATTTGTTAACAATCATCTGATAAAAAACAGCAGGGAGGAAAAAATGGAACGCATTGAAATTGTTGAAAATGGCTTGTTTCTCGTATTTGAAATTGCTGATGATAAATGTTTTAAATTTCTTCATTTTGGGAAAAAGCCATTTAATGAAAAAGATATTATTGCGCGATCTACATCATATGGTTTTAGATTTGTTGAAATTAATCTGGCTGGTTATGATCGTCCCTATGAGCGCCATGGAAACAAATATATTGTAACGGCACCTGGCTGGCATATGCGTTATGAATCTATGGAAGACGGCCGTAATCAAAACGGCCGTATCGTGATGTTTGTTCTGCGTGATGAAATAACAGATGTAATAGTAAAAAGCTACATGCAGTTTTATGACGGACTTTCCATTATTCGATTCTGGAACATAGTTGAAAACACAGGCAGCCAGACGCAGGTGTTAGACTATATTTCATCTTTTAATTATGAGGGAATTGACAAGGAAGGATCACTTCCTGCTGATAAAAAGCTGCAAATTCGCATACCGCACAACGGATGGCAAAAAGAAGTCAATTGGAAAACGTATGATCTTTGTGACTTTGGTATGGAACGTATTCAGCCAGCGTGTGATCAGCGCTCCTCAAACCTTCTTACAGTAAGCAATACTGGAAACTGGTCAGCTAAAGAACACCTTCCAATGGGATATCTTGAGAACACGCAGACACATACGGGTATGCTCTGGCAGATTGAAAATAATGGTTCCTGGCACTGGGAGATTGGAGATCAGAATGGTCATCTTTATTTGGCAGCATCTGGTCCGAATGAAATTTATTCTCACTGGTTTAAAAATCTAAAACCAGGAGATACTTTTACAAGCGTGCCTGTTGCTGTAAGCCTAACTGATCAAGGCTTTGATGATGCAGTTGGAACAATGACAAAATATCGCCGTATTATCCGCCGTCCAAATGCAGATAATGAATCTCTTAAAATTATCTTTAATGACTATATGAATTGTTTGTGGGGGCATCCGACGGCAGCAGAAGAGTTTCCACTAATAGATGCGGCAGCAGAGGCCGGATGCGAGTATTTTTGTATTGATGCCGGCTGGTATGCAGATGGTGATTGGTGGGATGCGGTTGGTGACTGGAGAGAGAGCAAAAAACGCTTTCCGAACGGTGTACGTGAAATTACCGATTATATTCGCAGTAAGGGAATGATTCCAGGCGTATGGCTTGAGCTTGAAGTTATGGGTATTAATTGTCATATGGCACAGGAGGTTCCTGATGACTGGTTTTTCATGCGTCATGGAAAACGTGTATATGATAGAAGTCGATATCAGCTTGACTACAGAAATCCAGAAGTTCGTGCCTATGCAGATAGTGTGATAGATCGCTTGATTAAAGAGTATGGCGTTGGCTATATTAAAATGGACTATAACATTGAGCCGGGGATTGGTACCGACTTACATGCCGATAGTGCTGGAGACGGTATGTTATCACACGAGAGAGCTTATCTAAAATGGCTGGAAGCAGTATTTAAACGCTATCCGGATCTTGTAATTGAAAACTGTTCATCAGGTGGTCTTCGTATGGATTACGCTATGCTATCACGATACAGCATTCAGTCTACAAGTGATCAGGATGACTATCGTTATTATTGTACTATTGCAGCAAATTCGCCATCTGCATTGACACCAGAGCAAAGTGCGATTTGGTCATATCCACTTCGTGAAGGAGATCGGGAAGAGGTTGTCTTTAATATGGTTAACGCCATGCTGCTTCGCATTCATCAAAGTGGTCATTTAGCTGAACTTACTCAAGAACGCCGTGATCTGGTAAAGGAGGCACTCGATATTTACAAAACTATTCGAAAAGATATCAAAAATAGTGTTCCGATCTGGCCAATTGGATTATCGCAGTTTCATGATGAATGGACCTGTCTTGGTCTGCAATCAGAAAACAAAATTTATCTGGCTGTGTGGAGAAGAAATGGCAATAAACCTGTCATTGAAATTCCATTCGAACAGTTAAATAATAAAGAAGTGTCTGTCAGCTGTCTTTATCCATCATATTCAGAGGTTTTGTTTTCATGGAGCAAAGAAAGCAATGTATTGACCGTTACGATGGAAAAAGAATTTATGGCAAGACTGTTTTGTATTGAAATAAAATAAATAATCGTAAATAAGGCAATTGCCAAAAGGAGCTGTTATGGGAAAATTAGATCAGTATTGTTTTGATGGAACAAATGTACTTTCACTGAAAAAACTGCCGACAGACAGCAAAAAAGATCAAGTTGACAAGGAAAAAATTCTTGCCAAAACAGAAAAAAATCAGGAAAAAATTTTTGCACTTCAGGATAAGCTTTACGCAGATGCAAAAGAAGGACTAATTATTATCCTGCAGGCTAGAGATGCTGCAGGAAAGGACAGTACTATTCGTCATGTCATGGGCGGTATAAATCCGCAGGGTGTACAAGTTTTCAGCTACAAGCAGCCTTCTAAGGATGAGCTTGCGCATGATTATCTGTGGCGCTGCGTTACAAATCTTCCTAAGCGTGGAATGATAGCTATTTTTAATCGCTCTTACTATGAAGATGTATTAGTCGTAAAGGTTCATGAGCTTTACAAAGGCTACCATATGGCAGAACGCTGTTTAAATCCAGATACAATCATTGAGAATCGTTATCGCCAGATTCGCCATTTTGAGGAATATCTGTATGACAACAGCTACCGCGTCGTAAAGATTCTGCTTAATGTTTCTAAAGAAAAGCAAAAACAGCGTTTCCTTGAACGTATTGATCTTCCAGAGAAAAACTGGAAATTTTCCCAAAGCGATATGGCAGAGCGTGCTCTGTGGGATCAATACGATGATGCTTATGAGCGTGCTGTAAATGCAACTGCCACAAAGGAAAGTCCATGGTATGTTATTCCGGCAGATCAGAAATGGTACAGCAGATATCTTGTATCAGAAATTATTCTTGATGTGCTGCAAAAAATTGATCCACAGTATCCAACTCTCTCACAAGAAGAAGCCGAGAAGCTTCCGCAGTATAAGGAGATGCTTCAAAATGAGAATATGAAGCATTCATGAAAATTAGATCTAGTATAAAAAGCCCGGCAGGAAGAGTAATCTTTCTGCCGAGCTTTTTTTAATATATTTTGATGTTTTTGACCCTGGTATTATTCAAATTGTTCTTTGTGCTTCTTTAACAATGTCTGAATCTTTTCTGTTGGAGATAAGCTGTTTCCAATCGGAACGTCATGATTAAGTGTATTGATGATAGCAGCAGTAAACTTACTCATGTCAGCTTCAATGTACCAGCTTTTCTTAAGCAGCTCTGGAGAACGATAATTCAAGTTAGTTGTGATAACATAATCAAAGTAACCCTGAGAATTGAAATCATCAAACTTCTCTAATCCGTCTGTGAAAAGACCAAATGTACAACATACAACAACATTCTTTGCACCGCGGTCTTTCAGTTCCTTTGCTGTATCAAGCATACTCTCTCCAGAAGAGATCATATCGTCAATGATGATAACAGTTTTGCCCTTGATGTTTGCACCCAAAAATTCATGTGCAACAATCGGATTCTTTCCATTTACAACAGTAGAATAGTCTCTTCTCTTATAGAACATACCCATGTCAATGCCAAGGTTATTAGCAAAGTAAACAGCACGTCCCATTGCACCTTCATCAGGGCTGATTGCCATTAAATGATCCTTGTCGATTATCATATTTGGCTCTTTCTTTAACAGCGCTTGATAAACTGGTACGGAGGTGTAAAATTGTCAAATCCGTGAAGCGGAATTGCATTCTGAACACGTGGATCATGAGCATCAAAAGTGATGATGTTGCTTACACCCATGTCGATAAGCTCCTCTAATGCCAGTGCACAGTCAAGAGATTCTCTTCTGGTACGCTTATGCTGACGGCCCTCATACAAAAACGGCATAACGACATTGACACGGCGTGCACCGCGGCAGGAGCCGATAAGACGCTTCAGATCCTGATAATGATTATCAGGAGACATGTGATTTACTTCACCGCACAGCTGATAAGTTAAGCTATAATTTGTTACATCGACCATTGCAAAAATATCAGAGCCGCGAACAGACTCTTTTAATACACACTTTGCTTCACCAGAGCCAAAACGTGGACAGGAAAAATCAAGCAGATAGGACTTACTGTCATATCCACGGAAATCCAGCATCGACTGACGCTGAGCAAGTGCCTCTGCATCATGCTGACGGAAGGAAACGATATAGTCATCGACCTTCTTTGCAAAATCCTTGCAGCTGTCAAGTGCAGCAATCTTCAAAGGACCAATAGGAATACTGTTTTCAAATGAATAATCAATATTTGCCATTTATAGGACCGCCTTTTTATGTTAGTCTTGCAGTCAGAAATTGCCTCTTGCTTCATATGCAATTTTTGACATACACAATCTATTATAACCGCAAAGAAAAGCATAAGTCAATAGAAAAAGTCGACAGAAAAAAATAGTTGCATTTTTGTTTCCTTTGTGATACACTGATTTAAGTGTTATTCTCGTGTGATAACCAATTATTTTAATAAGGAATGGGGTTTGGCATGTCAGCATTAAAGATTATCGTTACTGTTATTTATTGCATTGTTGCGATTGCATTTACAGCTTCTGTACTGATGCAGGAGGGAAAATCCGCAGGTCTGGGCGCAATTGGCGGTATGGCTGAGAGCTACTGGGGCAAGAATAAAGGTCGTTCCATGGAGGGAAAGTTAGAAAGATTCACTCTGATTGGAGCAATCATTTTCTTTGTTGGAGCAATTCTTCTGAACATGAACTTTTAAGTTACTTTATCAACAAAAGAAGCGGCTGTCGCAGATTGCGGCGGCCGTTTTGTGCCTTTTTATAAGATCAGCACCCATTACACGACTAAAGCACTAACATATAAGAATATATAAGAAAGAAGTTTAATTTAAGTGAAGTTATATAAAGAAAAAAAGAAAAAATATTATCGAAAAAAACAGCAGTATAGCGAATCTAGTGAAGTGTTCGATACATCTGCTGATGAAGATTCTCTTAATGCAGAGCAGGATCATGACGATTCAAATCATGAAGGCAATAAAAAGAAGCTGCTGTTAGAGTTAATGTATGATAAAAATTACCGCCCGATGAAATTTAGGGAATTGTGTGTGCTGTTAGATGTCTCAAAAGCACGCCGTTATGAGCTTGAGACTGCTTTGAATCAGCTTGTTGATGAGGGAAAAATTGGTATTTCTGCTCATGGAAAATATGGTAAACCAGAGTTATTTACGCTTAAGGGTTCCTTTAGCTCCACATCAAGAGGCTTTGGCTTTGTTACAGTAGAAGAAAAAGACAATGATATTTTTATTGCCCCTGATAACACCCTAGGCGCCCTTCCTGGCGATGTTGTCTTAGTATCTGTAATTTCCCATGCCAATGGAAGCAGACGCGAAGAGGGACGTATTGTACGCATTTTAGAACACACGCTTACAAGTGTTGTCGGTACTTTTCAGAAGAACAAAAATTTTGGCTTTGTCCTTCCTGATAATCAGCGCATTCTTCGTGATTTCTTTGTTGAGAAGGGAAAGGATATGGATGCACAAAATGGAGACAAGGTTGTTGCTACAATCCTTGACTATGGAAATGAGCATAAAAACCCACAGGTTGAAGTCACTGAAATTCTTGGTGCAAAGAATGAACCTGGTACTGATGTGTTAAGTATTGTGCGAAGCTATGGTATTCCAGAGGAATTTCCACAAGAGGTGCTAGATAGTCTTGATTCCATACCAGAAGAGGTTACAGAAGCAGAAAAAATTGGTAGACGCGACATGCGTGATTTCCATACAGTTACAATTGACGGTGAGGATGCAAGAGACTTAGATGATGCCATATCATTGACTTTTGAAAATGGTATTTATCATCTTGGTGTGCATATCGCTGATGTTACTCATTACGTAAAGGAAGGCTCCTTGCTTGATGAGGAAGCGAAAAATCGAGGCACAAGCGTGTATTTGGCAGATCGTGTAATTCCGATGCTTCCAAGAAAGCTTTCAAATGGCATATGCTCTTTAAATGCCGGGACAGATCGCTTGGCTTTGTCATGCCTGATGGATATCGATGAAGAGGGTACTATTGTAAATCATGAGATTTGTGAAACTGTAATTTGTGTTGACCGCCGCATGACATATACTATGGTAGCTGATATTCTCGATGGTGCAGAGGCACCTGAAGAATACAAAGACTTTGTTGATGATTTCAAGTTAATGAAGCAGCTTTCTGATTTGCTTCGCAAGAAACGCTCTGGACGCGGAGCCATTGACTTTGATTTTCCAGAATCAAAAATTATTCTCGATGAAAAAGGTCGTCCTATTGAGATTAAAGCGTATGAACATTCTGCTGCAACACAGCTGATTGAGGATTTTATGCTGCTGACTAATGAGACGATAGCAGAGGAGTATTACTGGCTGGAGCTTCCGTTTGTTTATCGTATTCATGAGACGCCAGATGAGGAGAAGCTTAGGACATTTGCCACATTCCTCAATAATTTTGGCTATTCGCTTCATCTTACAAACCACACCATTCATCCGAAAGAGCTGCAAAAGCTGTTAAGCCGCATTGAGGGAAGTGAGGCAGAGGGGCTAATCTCACGCATTTTGCTGCGTTCAATGAAACAGGCAAAATATTCACCGGAAAATCTTGGCCATTTTGGTTTGTCAGCGAAGTATTACTGCCATTTTACTTCACCGATTCGCCGTTACCCTGATTTGCAGATACACCGCATTATCAAAGAGCAGCTGCACGGAACACTTTCAAAATCACGTCAGGAGCATTATGAGCATATCCTTCCAAGCGTCTGTGACAGCTCAAGCAAGCTTGAACGACGGGCAGACGAAGCGGAGCGTGAGACAGATAAGCTTAAAAAAGCACAATATATGCGCCGTCATATTGGAGATATCTATGAGGGTGTAATTTCTGGCGTTACCGCATACGGCTTCTATGTAGAACTTACAAATACAGTAGAAGGACTTGTACGTGCTGCCAATTTAGATGATGATTATTATATCTATGATCAGGAGCATTACCAGCTGGTTGGTGAAATGACAGGACGTACTTTCAGCATCGGACAGAGTGTATCTGTTGTCGTAGTTGATGCGGACACGCTGACTAAACAAATTGAATTTTTACTCTACTATCCAGAGGAAGATTGGTCGAAAGGGGGAAACGAGACATGGCAAAAGAAAGTCGAAAACTCATCGCAAATAATAAAAAAGCATTTCACGACTATTTTATCGAGGATACCTGGGAAGCAGGAATTGCACTGGTAGGTACTGAGGTAAAATCTCTTCGTATGGGAAAATGCAGTTTAAAGGAATCCTTTATCCAAATTCACAAGGGTGAAGTCTTTATCTACAACATGCATATCAGCCCGTATGAAAAAGGCAATATCTTTAATAAAGATCCGCTTCGTCCAAGAAAGCTTCTTGTTCATCGATATGAGATTAACAAGATTGTTGGAAAAATCGACCAGAAGGGCTATACATTAGTGCCGCTTCAGATTTATTTCAAGGGAAGTCTTGTAAAGGTTGAGTTTGCTCTTGCAAAGGGTAAAAAGCTTTATGATAAGCGTGCCGATATTGCAAAGAAGGACACAAGAAGAGAGGCTGAACGAGAATTTAAGGTATCAAATCTATATTAAACATAAAAAAGCTCCAGCTTGTAAAAAAACAAGCTGGAGCTTTTTTTAGTGGAGCTGAGGGGAATCGAACCCCTGTCCGAAAGCCCATTCATTAAAGCTTCTCCCATCACAGTTGCTCTACATTCATTCCCTCATCCGACTGCCGAACAACAGGCTGCCAGATTCAGTAGCTTCATAAATCTCTTACCACCGCAAAGCTTAGGCGGTAAGGTGCCCTGCAAAGTCGATGCCAGATTCTTAAGCAGCAGGTGACTTAAGGCTGACAGCTGCCATTAGGCAGCGTATGCTAATTCGTTGTTAGCGTTTATATTTAAATCCGACTTTTAACGTGGATCCGGACCACGGATGGCTACTCTAACTTCAAAACCCCCGTCGAAACCAGTACAACCCCGGGAATGCATTCCGGTACAAATTTGCACGGTCACTAACAGTTGCATACTATTTTTATATGATATCACAATGTCATTTATCTGTCAACTGTACTTTTTTGAAAAATCATTAGCCTTTTTTTATATGGTATGCTAAAATAAAAACCAATAAACCCCACAATTTAACAGAAAGGATAAGGTGACACTCATGCCAAACAACTCTACTAAACTTGCACTGGAAGCTTCTTTAAAAAATTTGTTATTAAAAAAGCCCGTTGACAAAATTACCATTACAGATCTGACAAATGATTGCGGCATCACACGCATGGCTTTTTATTACCATTTTAAAGATATATACGATCTCGTTGAATGGTCATGCTACGAGGACGCCTCAAGAGCCTTACAGGGAAAGAAAACGTATGAAACCTGGCAGGAGGGATTGATGCAGATCTTCGAGGCTGTTATGGAAAACAAACCTTTTATCATGAATGTGTATCATGCACTGAGCCGTGAGCAAATTGAAAACTATCTTTTCAGGCTGACGCGTGATTTAATTATGAATGTTATTAAGGAATGCTCTAAAGGCATGAACATAACTGTCAGTGAGCAAAGCTTTATCGCAGATTTTTATAAGTACAGCTTTGTCGGTGTTATGCTTTACTGGATCAAAAAGGGCATGAAGGAGAATTATCATGAGATTGTAAACGATATATGTATCACAATGAGCGGAAACATTAAAAATTCACTTCAAAACTTTGCAGACATCAAAAAATGATCCATAATAAGTTAAAAAAGGCAAAACCAGTGATTTTTTTATCAAAATAAGGGGTTTGATTAGTTTTTTGTCATTAATCATTTTTTGTATATGTATCTTTTTAATTTTATGAGTTAAGATAAGACCATCAAGAGAAAACAACAATGAAAGGTGGTACTGATGATGTCAGAAAAGAAAAATACATTAGGAAAAGCAGTAGCAGTTGCAGCAGGAGTAGGTGCAGCATATCTGGCACTAAAGAAGAAGGAAAACGAGAAGCAGGTTCTTGAACAGCAGGCTGCCCAGAACAGCAATTATAGAAACACTGAGCGCGGCAAATATGATAAGAACAGCAAGGGAATTTATTATACAAATGGTAATTACGAAGCATTCGCAAGACCTGAGAAGCCAGAAGGCGTTGATGAAAAGCATGCCTATATCGTAGGAAGCGGACTTGCTGCTTTATCTGCAGCTTGCTTCTTAGTACGTGATGGTCAGATGCCTGGATCTCATATTCATATTTTGGAGGCTATGGATATTGCCGGTGGTGCATGTGATGGTATCTTTGATCCGTCCCGTGGCTATATTATGAGAGGCGGACGTGAGATGGAAAATCATTTTGAGTGTCTGTGGGATCTGTTCCGCAGTATTCCATCTCTTGAAGTTCCAAATGCATCTGTTCTGGATGAGTTCTATTGGCTGAACAAGCATGATCCTAATTATTCCCTGTGCCGTGCAACAGAGGACTGTGGAAAAGATGCTCATACCGATGGCAAGTTCAACTTAAGTCAGAAGGGCTGTATGGAAATCATGAAGCTTTTCATGACAAAGGATGAAGATCTGTATGATAAGACAATCGAAGATGTATTTGATGATGAAGTATTCAATTCTACATTCTGGCTGTACTGGCGTACCATGTTCGCATTTGAAAACTGGCACAGTGCACTTGAGATGAAGCTTTACTTCCAGCGTTTCATTCATCATATTTCTGGTCTGCCGGATTTCAGCGCACTGAAATTTACAAAGTATAATCAGTATGAATCTCTGATTCTTCCAATGCAGAAGTATCTTGAGGCTGCTGGCGTTGAGTTTAGATTTGGCGTTGAAGTAACAAATGTTATTTTTGAATTTAAGGATGGAAAGAAGATTGCATCTGCAATTGAGTGCAAAGAGCATGGCGTTGAGAAGGGTATTGTTTTGACAGAAAACGATCTTGTATTCGTTACAAACGGAAGCTGTACAGAAGGTACTATTTACGGTGATCAGAATCATGCACCGAATGGAGATGCAGAGGTTCGCACAAGTGGCTGCTGGAATCTGTGGAAGAATATCGCAAAGCAGGATCCGTCCTTTGGTCATCCGGAGAAATTCTGTTCCGATATTACAAAGACAAACTGGGAATCTGCTACCGTTACTACCCTGGATGACAAGATTATTCCATATATCACTGATATCTGCAAGCGTGATCCGAAAACAGGAAACGTTGTAACTGGAGGTATTGTAAGCTGCGTAGATTCTAATTGGCTGTTAAGCTGGACAATCAACCGTCAGGGACAGTTCAAAACACAGGATAAGGACAAGGTTTGCGTATGGGTATATGGTCTGTTTACAGATAAGCCAGGCAATTTTGTTAAGAAGCCAATGAGAGAGTGTACAGGTAAAGAAATCACAGAAGAGTGGCTGTATCATTTAGGTGTTCCGACTGATCAGATCCCAGAGCTTGCTGAGAACAGTGCAGTCTGCGTACCGACTATGATGCCATATATCACTGCATTCTTCATGCCGCGTACAAAGGGCGACCGCCCGGATGTTATCCCGG
This sequence comes from Firmicutes bacterium AF25-13AC, assembly GCA_003478935.1. GTDB lineage: Bacteria > Bacillota > Clostridia > Lachnospirales > Lachnospiraceae > Anthropogastromicrobium > Anthropogastromicrobium aceti. The sequence continues at coordinate 37,714 of QUFP01000010.1, read as the reverse complement.
ATGGCTGCGTAAACTTCGCATTCTTAGGTCAGTTTGCTGACACACCTCGCGACACTGTATTCACTACAGAATATTCTGTAAGAACTGCTATGGAAGCTGTTTATGGACTGCTTGGTGTAGACAGAGGTGTTCCGGAGGTATGGGGCAGTGTATATGATATTCGTGAACTGCTTGACAGTTCTGTAAAGCTCATGGATGGCAAGTCTCCGCTTGATATCCAGCTGCCAGGACCGCTGAATGCATTAAAGAAGCCTCTGCTTCATGCTATTCATGGAACAGTAATTGAGAAAGTGCTTCAGGATCACAATATTATAAGATGATTTATTGCAAAATAGCAGCATCGAAGATGTGATTTTGCGAATATAATTTTGAATAGTTAGTAAAAAATCGGCAGGATTATTCTTGCCGATTTTTTCGTGATTCAGAAAAAAAACAACGAAAGAAGAGTACTTTGAAAAGCAAATATTTTTTCGCGGATTTGCCTTTCTTCCCTACTTGTGCGGATTTTAATCTCTAAGCTTTACCGCATTTCTTGCACCGCGTCGTCTATCATCTTCAAGAGCAGCGTAGTGCTTTTTGGTTGTATTTACATCGTTATGTCCAAGAACATCTGCCACCAAATAAATATCGCCAGTTTCGCGATATAAATTTGTTCCGTAGGTACTGCGCAATTTATGAGGTGTGATATGTTTAACTGTTGTAACAGTTTGGGCGTATTTTTTTACTAGCTTTTCAACAGCTCTTACACTGATTCGTTTTTTTTGAAGTGATAAAAACAAAGCTTCCTCATGACCAGCTACAGCTTCTGTTTTTTTACGTTCTTCAATGTATGAAAGAAGAGCACTTTCAACTTCATCTCCAAAATAAACAACAACCTCCTTACCGCCTTTTCTATGAATGCGAATACCATCATTTTTAAAATCAACGTCATCAATATTTAGTCCTACGCATTCCGATACGCGGATGCCTGTTCCAAGCATTAATGTAAGCAGCGCTACATCACGCAATTTTGTCCTGTCATGGAAACGTTGTTCTCGCTCAGATAGTTTATCACCACTTTCTGCCTGATCGAGCAGCAATGCCACTTCATCGATATCCAGCCTTGTAATTGCCTTATCATGTACCTTTGGCATAGTTACAAGATCAACAGGGTTATACATAATATCTTCATGCTGAATAAAATATCGATAGAAAGAGCGAAGAGAAGCAAGCTTTCGTTTTAATCCTAATTCATGGTTTGTTTTTGTGTTATTGCTTCCTTCATTTTGTGGATCCGTATATGCCTGTAGATATTCCAGATATTCCTCAATATCAGTGGGACGAAGCTTCTCCAAATCGTCTAATGTAATATCACGAATTTCCTTTTGAGCAAAAATAGGATTATTTTCATGCAAATATGAAAAAAACACATTTAAATCGTATGCATAAGCAATTCGGGTGCGCGATTCTGTATGAGGCTGGATACCACGAAAATAATCTTTTGCATAGGGCGGAAGAGTACTGATTAGCATTCGCAGGCGGTATGTATTATCAATATCAATCTGCTCACTGTATGAATTAACTCCCATTTACAATTCACCTCCTGACTGAACTGTTTTTGCGGAATTTTTAGCTTTATCTAGTGTTTTTTCTTGCATTTTTCTATTCTGGATCAACTGTTTTACGTCCATATGCGTGCGTGCAGCTGTCCAGTCCTCGATATTGCCATTTTCAATAGCATGAAAAAAACGGTCTTTGGCATCTGGATAAAGGGATGTTAACTGCTTCATAAGTGGCTTCATATCACTTCTTGCAGAATGACCATCGCGTGGACATAGATTTTTAATAACAGGAAGCTGATACTGCTGTGCGAAGTTTTTAATTTCACCCTCACTTACGTAAATAAGTGGACGAATTACAGCAATTTGACTATCATCATATGCAGTATATGGTGATACGGCATAAAAACGCCCCTCAAACAGCATAGACATCATCATTGTATATATAATATCTTCTTTATGATGACCAAGAGCCAGCTTGGTACAGCCAAGTTCTAATGCTTTTGAAATCAGTGCACCACGACGAAGATTCGCACAAAAAGAGCAAGATCCATTTGGATTTTCAGGATGAAATACAATATCTTTTATTTGCGTATGACAAATAAAAAATGGAACATCAAGTTCATCACAAAGCCTCTGAACAGGTGTAAAATCCATTCCAAAGCCAATATCAATAGTAATTGCGCAAATAGTAAAAGAAGCGGGATAGAAGCGTTTGAGACCTGCTAGCGCATATAATAATGCCAGACTATCTTTTCCACCAGAGACTGCCACTGCAATTTTATCTCCATTTTCAATTAAATTATATTCATCTGCTGCCTGACGTACATAGCGGTATAATTTTTGTAATTTCATAACTATATGTCTTACCTTTCATGAAATCTCCACACCCATACAGTGCGTAGCTCCTATGGACGTGGTATCTTAACATAGCTTCGCTCCGAAGTAATAACAACAGAGGAATCTTGTCAACTCCATGACCTTCGAGTATTTTTAACTATACCAAAAAGTTGTCCATAGATCAACCAATCAAATGTATTTTTTTGATTTAGAGGTGAAATAAGAGATATATCGATTTATTCGCGAAACCCTAGTTTAACGAATAAATATGTCTAGAAGTAAAATGATGGCCTGAAAAACACTTGTTACCATCATTTTACTCGTTGTTTTAATAAATTGTTGCATGCAGTTTTTCAATGGTTTCTGGCCATACAGGATCCAGATTTTCTCCATTTGAAGTATATAATCCGTCATAAGGAATACGATCCATTACCACTGTATAATTTCTGCATTCCAAAGCAAGTGTGGTCAATCCAGCGATTTGCTCAGCTGTAAAATTATGCTGAATTGACAAGCTTGTCATTGATGAACCTAATTTCAATATTTCTAATGCATTCATGGTTTTAAGCTTTTCAAGAAGTTTTTGCAGAACAATTCTTTGGCGTTCGGTTCTCTGAAAATCGTTGCTTCCTACATAACGATCACGCATATATCCAACTGCCTGCAAACCATTTAAATGTAATGTTCCAGCCGCTGAAAGCTGATATTCTGACGGATCAAATCCTCTCAATGTTGCCATTTCATTGATATAACCATTGATTACTGGAATCTCTGCATCTGTTATATCAAGATCAACGCCCCCGAATAAATCAATTATATCGGCCATGCTGACAAAATCAGTTGCGATGTAATTATCAATCGAGATTTGAAAATTTGATTCAAGTGTGCTTTGTAACAGCTTTGCTCCACCTTTGGCAAAAGAACAATTAAGTTTTCCATATCCAACATTTGGAACATTTACACCAGTATCTCGCATGAAAGAAATAAAAGAAATTGTCTTGTTGTTTCGATTTAATGAAGCTAAAATCATTACGTCAGAATTTCCATTCCAGGAACCATCACGTCTATCACTGCCAATTAAGAGTACTTGATACTGATCTGGAATTACAAATGTTGATGACTTCTCTTCTGCTCCATGTTTTGCCAGATTTTCAAATTTGGAAAATGTATTCTCCAGCCAATTCACAGATTTGGAAAATGTATTATCAGAATCTAATTTTCCTGCGACAAAAATGGCGGTTGGACCGTTTTGGGAAAGAATTGTTTCAGTGCAGCCAGATAAAACTCCGACAACGGTGATTGTACATAAAAGTAATATTACCCGTTTTGCTATTTTTTTAAGCATAATCTTTAATTTTCTCCTTTATTAAGACTTGCATTGTCGTAGATTGTCATTTTTATACGTCAATCTTTCACAAGTGTATAGTTTACCACAAAACAAAAAGCGCGGCAACGGTAAATTTCTTTACGCCCCTCTCTTTTTGTGATAAAATAATCCTATTGAAATCTATGTGAACACATTTTCGCAAACTTTTGTTTGCATTTTCTTCTGATTTGTGCTATACTACTTCCAAGTATAAATCAATGCTTATCAATATATAACTAATAGCTTAGCTTGAAAAAGGAGGACTTATTTATGACATATGGAAAAATCACAAATAAGCAGCGTGAAGTACTAGAATATTTAAAACAACAGGTTCTGCAGAAAGGTTATCCGCCGTCTGTACGTGAAATCTGTGATGCTGTCGGATTAAAATCTACATCTTCCGTTCATGGACATCTTGAATCACTTGAGAGAAATGGTTACATCCGCAAGGATCCAACAAAACCTAGAGCAATTGAAATTGTTGATGATGGTTTTAATCTTGTTCGCACAGAGACTGTCTATATTCCTGAGGTTGGAAAAGTCGCTGCCGGACAGCCGATTCTTGCCATTGAAAATATCGATGCCTATTTACCATTCCCGGCATATATGATTCCACAGGGAAAAGAGGTTTTTGTACTAACTGTTAAGGGTGACAGCATGGTTGAAGCAGGTATTTTTGATGGTGATAAGCTTGTTGTTGCTAAGCAAAATACCGCACAGAATGGTGAAATTGTCGTTGCACTTGTAGATGATTCTGCTACTGTTAAAACTTTTTATAAAGAAGATGGTCATTATCGTTTGCAACCTCAAAACAGCTCTATGGAACCGATTATCGTTGATAATGTTGAGATTATTGGAAAGGTAATCAGTCTGTTCCGTCCAAAGATTGTTTCTTAAAAGCTAAAAAGACCGTATCCTTAGAGACTTTTCTCCAAAGATACGGTCTTTTTGTGCTGTAAATTATAAAGCGGCTTCTTTAATGCCAAGCTGTTCCTTTGACACTGAGATTGCATCTCTCCAAAGACGCTCAAGATCGTAGAATAAACGATCTTCCTTATTGAATATATGAACAATAATATCGCCAAAGTCAAGCAGTACCCAGCCAGATTCTGATTTTCCTTCAATACGGCAGTGATTGCCATTTTTCATCATCTGCTCTTCTACATTATCAGCAATTGCCTGCAGCTGATTGTTATTCTCAGCATCTGCAATCACAAAATAGTCTGCCATAACAGAAATACCGCTGATATCAAGAACACTGATTCGGCTTCCTTTTTTATCCTCAATTGCATTGTAAATCAATGCTGCCTTTTGCTTTACTTCCATAAGTCAGTTCCTTTCTGTTTCATTTTCTACGTCTTTTTCACCACACAGCGCACGATAATAATCACAGGACTTTTTTGTCAGGCTGTCAATCGGAACTTTTTTTGCCTTCAGATAACGAAGCGTCTGATCCATAATTTCGTAAACGGTGCGATCAATATCAATAAACGCCATTTGACGCAGTTTGGACAAGTTTGACGCTTTATTTCTCCTTGGTTCAATATAGTCAGCAACAAAAACAATCTTCTCAAGAAGACTCATTGCCGGACGTCCTGTAGTGTGATTCTCAATAGCATTTAAAATATCCTGATCTTTAATCCTATAATGGTCAGCTGCAATAAAAGCGCCAAGCTTTGCATGAAGAAGAGATGGGCTTTGTTCTTGTGCCTTTGTGATCGGAATATTGTTGCGTTTGCATTTATCAAGTTTAATATCATCCGGGATACATTTTGCACAGTCATGAAGAAGACCCGCTAATTCTGCCTTGTGAAGATCTTCTCCATAACGCATTGCAAGACAAACAGATGTGTATGCAACACCAATGGTGTGCTCAAAGCGGTCTTCATCCATCTTCTTTTTCAAGCGTCTTCGGATGTAAAGAATTTCATCATTAACCATAAAATGGATCCTCCCGTATATTATGATGTTTGGGTCAAAAGGTATTTTGCCCCAAACTGATATCCACGAATTGCTCCGTTGCTATGCAACTTTCGCAATTCTAAAAACATTCGGATTCGCTGATTTTCCTTGAAAATCGCTGCATCCTCATGTTTTTGCGGGTCCCAAGCTCAAAAACCTAATCGTGCAAGCACGAACGGCTTTTGGAGCTTTTGACCCTGGTATCATATTATTATTTTGGAAGAACGATCTTTCTCTTCTTCTCTTCTTTTGCCGGGCGATACAGCACGATCATCTTTCCGATTACCTGTACAACTTCTGCGCGTGTACGCTCTGCTAATACCTCAGCAATAGAGGAACCATCATCAAAACAGTTCTTCAATACATGAATCTTAATCAGTTCACGTGCTTCTAATGCTTCGTCTACTGATCTGGTAATTTCTGGTGTCAGGCTGGACTTTCCAATCTGAAGGATCGCAGACTGATCCATAGCCAGACTCTTTAAATATGCTCTCTGCTTACTTGTCATTTAAAGTCTCCTTTTTCTTTACTCGTGATAATAATCAAAGTGCTGACCATACATCTTAACAGTATCGCCATCTTCGATTCCAAGATCTTCAAGCTCCTTTAAGATTCCTGTCTCCTTTAAGAAGCGCTGGAAGAAAGTAAAGCCCTTCTCGGAATCTAAATTTGTATAGCCAAGCATCTTTTCAATACGAGGTCCTTCAACTGTAAATAAATGTGCATCTGTTTTTTCTACTGTATAAGGAAGATTGCTTCCAAGATCGTATTCCGGAACATATTCCTTTTCATAAACAGTCGGTTCTGGATCCATTGTAGACAGAATCTGCCATACATGGTATAAAAGCTCTTTTAAGCCCTGATTTGAAGCTGCTGAAACTGGAAATACCTTTAAACCTTCTGGTTCAAAAGTATTCTTTAAACGCTCAATAGGATCTTCATCGCCATCTTCTGTCTGAATAACGTCAACCTTATTGGCAGCAATGACAGCCGGTTTCTTTAACAGCTCTGGATCATATGATGCCAATTCATTCTGAATGGTGCGAATATCTTCAACTGGATCGCGGCCTTCAGTGGAGGCTGCATCTACTACATGAATGAGTACTTTTGTACGCTGAATATGTTTTAAGAACTGGAAGCCAAGGCCGATTCCTTCTGAAGCACCCTCAATAAGACCAGGAATGTCAGCAAGTGCAAAACCGTTTGTACCCTCAAGGTCTACAATTCCTACATACGGATCAAGCGTAGTAAAATGGTAATTTGCAATCTTTGGCTTTGCATTTGTTACCATTGATAAAATGGTAGATTTTCCAACATTCGGATATCCAACAAGTCCGACATCTGCGATAACCTTTAACTCTAAGCGAACCCAAAGCTCCATAGCCGGCTGACCTGGCTTTGCAAACTTAGGAACCTGCATAGTAGGTGTGGCAAAATGCATATTTCCGGCACCGCCTCTGCCACCTTTTAAGATTACTTCACGCATATTTTTTCCAGACATATCGGCAATAATCTTTCCGCTTGCATCGTCACGAATGATTGTTCCTTCTGGAACCTTTACAATCAAATCCTGTCCGTCTGCACCATGAGAGCGGCGTTTCTTTCCGTCCTCTCCAGACTGCGCAATATATTTGCGTACATGACGAAAGTCATTTAATGTATTCAGACCCTTATCTACTTCAAAAATAACGTCTCCGCCTCTTCCGCCGTCGCCGCCATCAGGACCACCGGCAGCAACAAAAAGCTCACGACGAAAGCTTACATGTCCATCGCCACCCTTACCGGATTTAATGAATATTCTGGCACTATCTATCATAAATACGTTACCAATGCCTTTCTTTTGATTTTCTTTTTATATATTGTTGCTTTTTTTCTTGTTTTTATCTACATTACCCAAAAGAGACCGTTGCGAACGGCAACGGTCTCTCCTCGTTTCATACTATTAATCTTACTCAGCCTTTGGATAAACAGAAACCTGCTTCTTATCCTTGCCCTTTCTCTCGAAACGGACAACTCCATCAACCTTCGCAAATAAAGTATCGTCTCCGCCGATACCTACATTGTTACCTGGATGGATATGGGTTCCACGCTGTCTGTAAAGAATGTTTCCAGCTAAAACGAACTGTCCATCTGCTCTCTTTGCACCAAGTCTCTTGGACTCGGAATCACGGCCGTTCTTTGTAGAACCAACACCCTTCTTATGTGCAAATAACTGAAGATTCATCTTGAACATGATTTACACCTCCCTGAATCGGATTTTAATATACTTCTTACCATACTCCTCGGCAATACTTGTCAAACCAAGTACCATCGAGTCCAACAATAGTCTGGAATCCTTCCCGACACCATGAGGAAACGAAACAGCAAGACTGCCAGTTTTCTCATCTATCTCACCGGAGAATGTATCATCCGTAAATTGCTCAATAGAATTTACGGTATTTTGCGCTAAAACGGAAACCGCTGCACAAATGATATCCTGCCCGTGCTCTGCATAGCCGGCATGTCCTTTTATAGAAAAACCAACATACGCTTTGGAAGCATCCCGGATAATCTCTACCTGAATCATTGATTAAGCGTTGATCTTCTCAATCTTTAACTCAGTATAGGACTGTCTGTGACCATTCTTCTTGTGATAGCCGGTCTTTCTCTTGTACTTGTATACAATAACCTTCTTAGCACGGCCCTCGCCCATAACAGTTGCGCTTACAGTTGCTCCAGCAACAGTCGGGGTACCAATGATCATCTCACCATTGTTTACAGCTAAAACCTGATCAAAGTTGTAGGTCTGTCCAGCTTCTACTCCAAGCTTCTCAACGCGAATGACATCGCCTTCTGCTACCTTGTACTGCTTGCCACCAGTTGCAATAATTGCGTACATATAGCACCTCCTAGATAATTACTCGCCAAGTACGGTGTCTGCTAAATTGCAGCGCTTAAACCTCATTGTGCGGCACACGAATAGTACTTTAACATATCTTCAATTGTTTGTCAAGTGGCTCTCTTATTTTTTTTCGCGTAATTTCAACAAGGCCAAGTGCTGTGATATCAACGATTCTTGTATGCACAGGATCTTTACGTGCAAGAAGAGAAAGTTCTTCCATCAATGCCTCTTCAAGTGCGTGATCAGTCATGTTAATAAAATCTACAAGAATCATACCCGATAAATTCCTGAGCCGCAGCTGATACAAAATCTCCTTTGCTGCTTCTAAATTAATGCGGTAAAAATAAGAATCCTGATTTTCCTTTTTGCGCCCTGATGCAATTGCTTTTCCTGTATTAACATCTATTGCTACAAGCGCTTCCGTCTGTTCAATAATTAAGTAGGCGCCTGATGACAGATATACTTTACTTTTTAATGCCTTTTCAATAGTAGTATCCAAGTTGTAACATTTTCGCATAGGATATGAAGAATCCTGATAAAGCGAATAAGTTAATCCCTCACTTCCTTTACATTCATCCAAGGCATTTTTTACTTCGTTTAAAAGTTCTTCATTATCACAGACAATTGATTCTAAGCCATTTAAAGAAGTATCACGGATGGCACTTATATAGGCTGGAAGCGGCTGCCAAAGCAAGCTTCCACTACTGCGAAAAGCTGCTGTTGACAGTACAGTCTGAAGTTGCCTGCAGCAGACTGATATTTCATCTAGTACAAGATCAGATGATACCTCTGCCGCGTTTGTGCGTACCATCACAGATAATGAAAAGCCCCTAAGACTTACAGCTTCAAAAAGCTGCTTTACTTCTTCAAGAGCCTCTGCCTCCTCAGAAATCTTTTCACGAAATGCAGCCTCTGTAATCTTTCTCGACAAAAGAATCTTTGTCTTTGGCTGTTTTCCTGCCGGCTCCATCATAACGACACAATATCGTCCTCCAATTTGAAGGGCAGAACCAGCACCAGGTTCCTTTGTCTTTAGCGCTTCCTTTGTCACCTGTACAACAATCTCATCGCCTTGTGTAATCATTCCCTCACGCTTACATGAGACAGCAACAGGCAGCGGATTTTCTTTTAGTGAATAATAAAGCTTCTGATCACCCGCAGACAAAAATGCACCGCTAATGCTTGGCACTATATGATCTACCTTTGCCAGATAAATACGTCCTAAAAATGCAGGTACACGCTCGTCCACACTGCATTCTATAATACGCCCATCATCCCAGAGGGCCGTCAGCACACGGTCCCCCTGCATAGAAAGAAGTCGGCGGCTCATAATACGTTTCCCATCTCGCGAAGCGGCACAAACTGCGGTGTTACAATGCAGTCTGGCGCAGAGACTGCCATATTAGTATAAGTCTCAAGGCGGCAAATTGAAATGTCTCCAGGATTCCAGGAAAGACCAGTCTGCTCATGATATGCCTTTAATACAAGTTCAGGCTTTAAATTATCGGTGCTTCCAGTTGATACCTGCAAAAAGATTGCCGGACCGTCTCCTGTCTCACTTTTTTCCTGTAAACAAAAATCATAAATCAGCGGACGAATATCCATTTCGCGAGTGCCTTTTTTTGTTTCCTTAATAATTACAATAGATTCCTGCTGTAAAAACTCTTCAAAGCCTTTTAAATAAGCAGCAGATGTCATGCCAAACGTATCAAGCGGTGTGTGTTTCTCTCGAAATGTCAGGCAATAATCTGCAGCAGCCACACAGCTCATCGCGTTTTTAGCATCATCTGGCAATACACGATAGTCAATAATCTCCATTCCAGGAACCATGACTTCATTGAGACGCGCCAGCATTTCCTTAGAGGAACCGCTTGAATTAACCTCAAGATCAGCATACTCACCGCAGCTTGTAATGCCTACACCAAGAGGAGCCGCAAAAGATAAAATAGGATGCGGATTGTAACCCTGTGTATAGGCAAGATCTACATCTGCACGGCGAAGCGCCTTCTGAAAATAACGCATTATATCAAGATGTCCGATATAGATCATCTTTCCATATTTAGCAAACTGAATTCTGATTTTCAAAGCAGACACCTCCTCCAAAACGCTTTGCTCCGCAGCCGGAACAGGACTGGCGGCAATTCGGCGTAATCTTCTCCTGCATTGCACGCTCCCATTCTCTCTTATAAAATGCCTTTGTCACGCCAGTATCAATGAAATCCCACGGGAATACCTCATCAAGACTGCGCTCTCTTGTATTATAAAAATCAATTGATAAGCCGCATTTTTCAAAAGCAGCTGTCCAAATCTCATAGTGGAATGTTTCTCCCCATGCATCATACAGTGCACCCATCTTATAGGCTGTCTCAATGGCATCAGCCACTTTTCTGTCACCGCGTGCCAAAACACCCTCGAGAACTGTTACATATGCTTCATGCCAGTTGTACTTGAGACTCTTTTGGTTATGCTGCTGCTTCATTGTGTGATTTACAATTCTTGCGCGTCCCAAGTAATCCTCAGGAGAATACATTCTTGCCCACTGGAATGGTGTACATGGCTTTGGAACAAAGAAAGATGTACTCATGGTAATCTGACATTTTCCATTTCTTCTTTCCTTTGGGATCTCATAATAAGCCTCTGCCATGCGCTCTGCAAGCTCTGGTATGCCCTTCATATCCTCTTCTGTCTCAGTTGGCAGTCCAAGCATAAAATACAGCTTTACATGACTCCAGCCGCCCTCAAAAGCTTCTCTTGCACCCTGAAGAATTACCTCCTCAGTCAAGCCCTTGTTTATTACATCACGAAGACGCTGTGTACCTGCCTCTGGTGCAAATGTAAGACTGCTTTTTTTGACATCCTGCACCTTACTCATAACATCAAGTGAAAATGCATCAATACGAAGAGACGGCAAAGAAATATTGATTTTTCGCTTGCTGCATTCTTCAATTAAGAAATTTACAAGCTCAGGCAGCTTTGAGTAGTCACTAGAGCTTAATGAGCTTAATGAAATCTCATCATAACCGGTATTATGAAGCATTGTAACTGCAAGCTGCTTCAGACGCTCTACATCACGCTCACGCACAGGACGGTAAACCATACCAGCCTGGCAGAAACGACAGCCTCTGATACAGCCTCGCTGAATCTCTAACACAACACGATCCTGCACAGCACGAATATGAGGCACAAGCGGTCTTTCCGGATAGACTGCACCTGTCATATCGAGTACAATTTCCTTGCGCACTGTTTTGGGCACATCATCGTAGATCGGTGTCATTGCATCAATAGTTCCATCTTCCTTGTATGTGACATCATATAAAGAAGGCACATAGATGCCAGGAATTTTAGCTGCCTCATGTAAAAAGTCTTCCCTTGAGCCGCCTTCTGCGCGCCACTTTTTATAAAGATCAAGAAGTGCACGATACTGAGTCTCACCCTCTCCCATATAGAAAAGGTCAAAGAATGGAGCAATTGGTTCTGGATTATAAGTACATGGTCCTCCTCCAATTACAAACGGATCATTAATATCACGGTCAGCGCTTCTAAGTGCAATACCACTTAAATCCAAAATCTGCAGGATATTTGTGTAGCACATCTCATATTGAAGTGTGATTCCAAGAAAATCAAAACTCTTTACCGGTTCCTGTGATTCTACTGCAAACAGCTTTATGTCTTGTTCTCTCATCATTTTATCAAGATCAATCCATGGAGAATACACGCGGTCACAATATGTATCCTCAAAACGGTTAAACATATCATATAGAATCTGGATTCCAAGATGAGACATACCAATCTCGTAAACATCTGGAAAACACATACAGAAGGATACCTCTGCCTTTGATTTATCCTTATTTGCCGCATTTACCTCATTTCCAAGATAACGAGCTGGCTGCTCTACCTTCATTAAAAGCTCATCGGACAGAGCCATCTTCACTGATGGCCTGCTAAATTGCTTTGTTATCATTCAAAATTCCTCACTTTAATCTTTTTGCTTTTCAGTAGTTCTTGTTTCTGAATATAGATTTCTGAATATCAGATTTCTTTAACTGCATACTTTTCAACAATTTTCTTTAAAATCTCAACACACAGCTCCATCTGCTCAATACATGCATATTCAAAGCGGCCATGATAATTAGCGCCTCCTGTGCAGAGGTTCGGACATGGAAGGCCCATAAAGGATAATCTTGCACCATCTGTACCACCGCGAATCGGAACACTCTTAGCATTTAATCCAAGCTCTCTCATAGCTTCCTTTGCATACTCAACCAAATGCATATGAGGAAGAATCATTTCCTTCATGTTTTGATAAGAACCAGTACGCACCACCTTAAAAGATCCCTCTCCATATTTAAAATTCAGATACTCCGAAGCCTTATCAATCTCAGCTAACTTCTGGTTAAGCTTTCCAGCGTCATGATCACGTACAATGTAATGCATTGTTGTATGCTCTGAATCGCCTTCGATACCGCCAAGATGATGAAAACCCTCATAGCCATCTGTATATTCCGGATTATCAAATACTGTCAGCATCTGCTCAAATTCCATTGCCATGCGGATGGCATTTTTCATTTTGCCCTTTGCGCTGCCTGGATGGATGCCATATCCCTGCACTTCAACACGCAGATTTGCAGCATTGAAGTTTTCATATTCAATTTCACCGACAGAACCGCCATCTACTGTATAAGCAAAGTCAGCACCAAAGCCCGGCACGTCAAAATATTCAACACCATTTCCCACTTCCTCATCTGGTGTAAATGCGATGCAGATATCACCGTGCTTTACTTCTGGATGTGCCAAAAAGAATGCTGCCATTGTCATGATCTCGGCAACACCAGCCTTATCATCTGCGCCAAGAAGTGTTGTTCCATCTGTAGTAATAAGACTCTTTCCCTTTAATTCGGCAAGTACCGGGAACTCTTTTGGTCCCATAGAAAAGCCACTTTCACCAAGTTTGATTACACCGCCGTCATAATTTTGTATTATCTGCGGCTTAATATCTTTTCCGCTTAATGCAGGTGAAGTATCCATATGGGCGATAAAACCGATTGCCGGAACCTTCTTATCTAAGTTAGACGGAATCTTTGCATACACATAGCAGTGATCGCTAAGACGTACATCCAAAGCTCCAATCTCCTCAAGCTCTTTTTTTAATACCTTTGCCAAGTCAAACTGCTTTTGTGTGCTCGGCACTTCACTGCTTTCATCCTTTGACTGTGTATCGTAGGAAACATAGCAAAGCAAACGCTTTACTACTTCAGAATTCATAACATTTGTTGTTTCAGACATTTTGTTACCTCCACTATTTAATATTATCTTTCAGTATTATACCTGTTTTTTGTCTGGAGAGCAACCAATATTATTTTGGAACTGCTGATAAAAGGGATCGCTTGAAAAAAACGTATTTGTCTGAGTTATATTTTCTTTAGATAATCCTTCACAGTCAAAAAAAATAGAAAGCGATGGAAGTGTATTAGAAACTGTATTGTCTATGCAGCGATTTAAAAACTGTTCTGTCTTTTGTTTTGTCCAGCCAATGCCGCGCTGAATTGGATAGGGATTAATTTTCCATAAAATATAGGTAGAGCAGGCAAGTGCCAAAAACCAAAGTATCGTTGTGACTATTTTCTCTTTTCTCCTTGGATGAAAGCTTCTATACATTTCTAAAATCCTTTCTTATTTTCTGGCCTATTCTATGCATCAGCCAGTTTTCTTTATTACAGCATTTTATCGTTTACATATTACTTGTGACAATGACGCTGCAAGCAAGCTGCTCATCGTATCTAATTCTTCATCAAGGTTTTTAGGCATCACAAAGAGACTTCCAAGCTCTGGCGCAAACACTTCTGATATAAGCTGATAATATTCCTCTTTATCAAGCATCGCAATACTTCCAAGAATCGTTTCATTATAGCCTATCTGCTTTAAAGAATCCATTGCATCAGATACAATTGCTGCGGCACTTACAACTGTTGGAATCCCAATGGCAATCACAGGAATCTTCATATTTTCCTTAGTTATGCCCTTTCTTGCATTTCCGACACCAGATCCTGGACGAATACCTGTATCGGTAAGCTGAACTGTTGTACCAAGCCGAAATGCACTTCTTGCTGCAAGCGCATCAATAGTTATGATGCAGTCTGGAGAAGTTTGTTGTACAATGCCCTGTATGATTTCACAGCTTTCCATTCCAGTCTGCGCAAATACACCGGGAACGATCATTGAAGTATATGAAGCCATTCCTGACTGAGCCATTTTCTCAATTGTTAATGGTCCGAGTGCATCTGCTGTCATATTGGCATTTCCAAGACCAACAATCAAAAAAGAATGAGCCGATGATGGAAGCAGCTCATTTATATAGGATGCAAGAAGATTTGTATCAGGAAGCTTTGTTCCAGAAAGATTTTTATCGGAATGTTCATCAGAATGTTCTTTATCTGCAGACTCAAGTGTCATGTAATTTCCTATGGGCCGCCCCATGCGTTTTGCTCCATCTGCCGTTTGGATTTGTATTTTTGTGACACGGATACCTTTGCCATCTTCTTTGTATTGTTCCAGTACAACGCCTGGAATCTCACCTTGCCTGCCACTGCATTCTTCCTGAATTTCAACAGCGAGATCAGTATACATCATTGTTTTGTTGTCTTTTACATTGAGCATTATATTTTCACCTTCCTTAGTTAAAATGGTTCATGAAAGTATTCAAAGTTTTACATGTAAAACTTTATTAGAAACTCCTACTTGTTTTACATGTAAAACTTTTTTGTATTTTTTGCATTTTTTTTGAAAATATGTATTGACAGATCAATGTTTTTAGGCTATGATACCACTTGTGTTGAAACGGTGTTTTCGAGTGATACACAGTATCGTTTTCAAACTATAAAAAGATTAAAAAACAAGAAATTTTGGAGGTGCCCCATGGCAAATATTAAGTCCGCAAAGAAGAGAGTTTTAGTTAGTCAGGCAAAGGCAGATAGAAACAAGTCTGCTCGTTCTAAGGTAAAGACCTACATCAAGAAGGTAGAGAGCGCTGTTGCTGCAGGTGATAAGGCTGCTGCTCAGGCTGCAGTTGTTGAGGCTGAGTCTGTAATGAGAAAGGCTGCATCCAAGGGTGTTTATCATGATAACACTGTATCCAGAAAGATCAGCCGTATGAACAAGGCTGTTAACGCTATGAACTAATTTGTGTCTTGTACACATAAAAAGCTGTCTGCTTCATGCAGGCAGCTTTTTTTAGTCAGGCATGATATTCACGATTTGCAATTGATAATAAAACCATCTCAACAGCAATCCTTTCATTCATATTTCCTCTTTTTACAGCTTCTTCAAGCTCAACACAACGCTCAACACAGCGTATCAGCTGATCAATGGTGAATTGTCTTGCCTGTCCAAGCAATTTGTTAACTACAAACGAACGAACCTTTAAAGCAGCTGCAATTTGATCCTTATTCTGACGTCCGACTTCCATCTCCTTTACACATAAAAGTTGGTTCATCTGACGTGCAATCAGAAATAAAATACGCATTCCCGGCTCTTTCAATGCTAATAGATCAGCATATAACTCAAGAGCATACTGTGTCTTTCCCTCTGCTACGGCCTGTGTCATATCAAAGATTCTATTTTCAATCTGTTCCGTACAGACAAAATCAACATCTTCTTTTGTGATGCCTTCTTTTCCCATACAAAAAGAAGCCAATTTTTCCATCTCATTTCTGATGTTTTCCATGTCATCACCTGTTTTTTCAAGAAACGAATCAAGTGCAGACTGTGTGATTTTTAACCCATAACGCCCAAATCCCTTTAAAATCCACTGTGTACGCTGCTGCATTGAAGGATGCGTCATCTCTGCGCAATAGCCACATTCCTTTACAGCCTTATACATTCTGCTTCGCTTATCTACCTCCTGCTCAACAAAAAGGACATGGCAGCTATCCGGAATTGTTTTAACAAGATTACTCCACTGTTCATCACTGCTTTTAAATAATCCTGTATCCTCTAGCAGAACCAAACGTCTGTCTGCAAAAAACGGCATTGTCATTACCGCATTTTCCACCTCTTGTACAGGCAGACCTTTCCCGGTATATTGATTCAAATTCATCGTATCATCGCCGATGATTGCTTTTTTTAACTGATTCTTATACATCTGAACCAGATATCGTTCCTCACCATATAAAAGATATACGCGCTCAAACTGATTGGCACGAATATCTTGTCTGAGTTTTTCCATAAAGACTCCTATTAATGTTTTGTATGATACCAGATTGCTACGTGCTTTGCACTCTCGCAATCTTCAAAAACATTCGTAATCCGCTCATTTTTCTTCAAAAATGGCTACTTACTCATGTTTTTGGCGAGTCAAGAGATCAAAAATCCTCTTGCAAGCAAGCTTGCATCGGATTTCTGACCTTTTGACCCTGGTATCTTTGTATTATTGTATCATTCTTTTTGCCGTCAATCAAGCAAATGGTGTTTACTTTACATCGTCAAGGAATTATAATCTCTTTGTGACAGTAAAGAAAAAATATAAGGAGATTTACCTAATGCAATCATCAATGCCTAAAATTTTATTGATCGGCAGTACATGTGTCGATGTAATCATTGAAATTGATCATCTTCCCAAAACAGCAGAGGATATTCAGCCAAAGCGCCAGACACTCGCACTTGGAGGCTGTGCCTATAACGCAGCTAATATTGTACGTCAGTCAGGTGTCCCGTATATGTTTGTGACACCTATTGGAACTGGTGTATATGGCGATTATATAAGAAAGTCGTTTCAGGCACGTAAACTTCCTATTCATGTGAATGTAGATGCAGAAAATGGCTGCTGCTACTGTCTTGTCGACGAAAACGGAGAACGTACATTTTTATCGGTGCATGGTGCAGAATATACCTTTAATCATGAGTGGATGGAAAATATTGACATTTCACAGATTTCTATGATCTATGTATGCGGCCTTGAAATCGAGGAGCCAACAGGTGACGATCTAATTTCATGGCTTGAACAGCACCGCGGTCCGCAGATCTTCTTTGCACCAGGTCCTCGTATTCGACAGATCGGTGAAAAGAAAATGAAGCGCCTATATAATCTAAATCCTATTCTTCATATAAACGATGAGGAAGCATTCGAGCTAAGCAGCTTAACGGTCTCTGATTTTAAATGTGGAGTAGATGAATTTAGCGCTGTATCTCTTTTAGAGGCGGCAAAGATTCTTCAAAATGCAACATCTAATACCGTAATTATCACAAAAGGTAAGGATGGCTCCTGCTGTCTGGAGGCAGGAAAAGATAATTTAACAGAGGTTGATGGCATAAAGACAACTGTTGCAGATACAATTGGTGCCGGAGACAGTCATATTGGTCAGATCATGGCCAGCCGCGCAAATGGCTGCTCTTGGGCAGAGGCACTCTCACAGGCGAATAAGGTTTCTGCCCATGTTGTTGCTAAAAATGGTGCCGGACTGACAGACAGCGAATATCAAGACTGCTTTGACAGATAAGTTTCCACTTCTACACGATAACCGTCAGTTTGTATTATGATTGCACCGCAGTCTTTTGTAATCAAAACTGACGGTATTTTTGCCTCTTCTAAGCGTTTTAAAAGCTGTTTCCCAGGATGACCATACCTATTATTTTCACTGCAGGAAATCACGGCAAGCTGCGGTGTTATTTGCTGCAGAAATGTTTTAGTTGTTGAATAATCAGAGCCGTGATGTGCAACTTTTAAGACAGTTACCGGCTTTAAGCTGACAAGCTCATCCTCACAGTCACCTGGAAGATCTCCCGTAAAAAGCATAGAAAAGTCATGATAATTAAGGCGCCACACTAGTGATGATTCATTTGTATCATCTGATTTTTCGTTTTTTGACGGCCACAGCACTTCAAAAGACAAATCTGGCAGCGTTTTTAATGAAAAAACATCTCCTTTTGAAATCCACTTAACTGGAATCTGCTTCTTTTTTGCTGCTGTTAACAGCTGTTCAAACTGCTTTTTTGATGACTGGCTCTGCGGCAGCATAAGCGTTCCTATCCGATCTGCGTCATTTTCAATCAATCCTATGATCCCATTAATATGATCACTGTCGGCATGCGATACAAAAACATAGTCAATCCGGCGAATGCCTGTGAGTTTAAAAAAGGTTCTAATATATACGTATCAAGCATAGATTTGCTCGTGCTTCCGCCATCTGAAAGAATTGTCGTATGATCAGGAAGCATTAAAAAAATACCATCTCCCTGACCTACATCAAGTACAGTAATTTCCAATTTGTTTGTGTGATCTGCATGTAAAAAAACGCAGCCGAATATATAGCAGCCTATGGCAAGAAAAACAGCAGCAATCTGACAGCGGCGTCTGTCTTTTTTTCTTTTTTCCTTATCATCATCTGTCTGTTTTCTTTTTCGCTTCTCATATATAAGCCTAGTTCCCATGCCTATTGTGAATAACAGTGTAACATATAATACAATTCGCCATAAAGCTGGTCTTCCAGTATACTGTGCTGATTCTGGAAGGCTTTTTGAAAGTTTGCAAAGCACAGTGTAAAAATAAATGACAAGATGGCCTGCCTTTAAGCATACAGCACCAAAAGCCGGTGCAAATAAAGAAAGTACAAGTGCTACGGCCGGTGATACAAGTAAAATACCAGCAAAAGGTATGACAAGCTGATTAAGTAAAATTGCATAAAGCGGATATTGGTAATAATGATATAACAGCACAGGAAGCATTGCAATAGAAAGTCCCATAACACTGCAAAAGCGGTTAATCCTTACAGTTGTTTTATCAGAAGAAGGCATTAAAATTTTTTTAAAGATATCTCCAACAAGGCTTATTCCAAGCACTGCGCCAAATGAAAGCTGCATAGAGGCCTGAAAAATGGCAAGCGGCTGAAAAATAAGAAGACAGAGGGCTGCTGCTGCCGCTGCCGTCGGCATATCATAAATACGGCCGTTTTGTCGCCCGATCATTAAAATAAGATACATGACACAAGCACGAATCGTCGAAACTGCATTTCCAGTAAAGGCAGAATAAAAAAGAACAATAATGCTTCCAGCCATACCGGAAATGGCAAATGATCCTGTTAATTTCATAAGCAAACCGCATGCAGCTAGTCCAACTACTGATATGTGAAGTCCTGATACCGAAAGGATATGAGCTATTCCCTGATCTTTAAAAAGTTCTTTCTGTTCTTTGTCTAATTCGCTTTTGTCGCCCAAAAGCACGGCACAGTAAATGCCATAATCAGCAATATTTCCTTCTAAAAGCCGTGAGAGTCTCATCTTTATGGCATCTTTTAGCTGCCACAGACACTCAGCAATAGGATCATATCGGCTACCTTTTTGTGTCCACGTCTTACCACTAAGGCAAAAATCATATCCTAAGTTATGATAATAACTTCTTGAATCAAATTCGCCTGGATTTGAAGCCTGTGAAAATAATGATAATTTCCCATAAACAGAAATTTTACTTCCGGCAAGAGGACGCTTTTGGTTGGAATGTGCCGAGACAGGAATCTGCACAATAACACCCTCCCCTGCTGCCTTTTTATTAATAGAGGCATTTTTTAAGTAAATCCAAAGCTTCGATTTTTCCTCTACCTTTGTCACGTTGCCTTCGACAAACACGTCATCCAATGTATTTTCTTTTGAGTACTGCATTGATAAAAGTGTATCATAAATATGACTATGTGCATTTGCGCTAAAACAGCAGACTGCCCCTGTAAAAAAAGAAAAAGCGCAGATACACAAAAAGAAAGGCATTTTTTTGAAAAAGACATTTTTGCATACAATTTGTATCAGCATAAAAATAAGCGCCAGCATCAAAATGCCGGCGCTTAAAATAATTGATATTGTAAGGCTCTTTATACAAAGAAGTTCTCCTGCAAGAAAAAAAACTACAAGAACAAGGAGTGGTCGTTTCAATAGTTTAAATTCCTTTCTAGTGGACTGCTCAGTGATATATCGCGAAATACGATATTGCTGTCGCCGTCCACCATGATCTGAACACGCTGGACATCTGGCAGCTCCGTCAATGAATTTACAATCGAATATACAATCAAATTGCCATCAATAGAAAGCGCATCAGTCAGAAATGACGAATCAAAATTGACATAACAAATTTTGTCTTTAACGCTTATACTGATCACCTGCAGATTAGCAGGCAGTGTTCGAAAATATTCATCTTCAAAAGGTCCCTGAATCAGGCGGTTGATTACATCTTTTTCAATGGAATAGGAACTCTCATATACAACATTTTGAATCTTTTTTACAAGAGCATCCCCTTTCTCATTTGCATAGTATAAAGTAAGTGTGGTCTTTTTTTGACTGCTAAGTCCGTTTTCTATAATATCCACATAATCAGAAGCTGTCTGAGCACCAAGAGGTGCAAAGGAACTATTTGTAAGTGGCTTTTCGTCTACAAAAAATGTTACCGACTCCACACCTTCAACCTGACAGAAGGTTCGTACTATACCTGCCCTAAATAAAAGCTCTGACACAGTGTCCATATTTTGATAGGAACTGTCAAAATAAAGCCCAAGGCTGCTGTTTTCCACTGAAAAACGCACAAGCTTTAAATCAGACGGAATAAGACTTATACGTGCTTTTTCAGTATCACTTTTAATCAGCTTTGCCCACAATTCATTTATAACTGTTTCCTGATCGGTACCTGTCGGCTTATAATAATAGGAGCTAATGCCATTTTCTGACAAAGCTCTATAATAAATACGGATTCCATCTGTTGATACAGTTTTTTTATCGCATCCAGCTGCCATACATAAAAGCAAAAGAAAAATCACCAGATTTAATTTTTTCTTCATATTCTGTTTCCTTTCCATTTACTTAATTTACTCAATATATTTGAGCGGTATTCTAACAAGAAAGGTTGTTCCCTCTCCTGGTGTACTGTTTAGCTTAATACCACCATGGTGCAGCTGCACTACATTTTTTGTGATAGCAAGACCAAGACCTGTTCCGCCAGTCTCACGTGAACGAGCCTTGTCTACGCGATAAAAACGCTCATAAATTCTTGTTTGCGCATCCTTTGGAATACCAACACCTGAATCAGATACCTTAATATAAAAATATTTATGATCAGCATTCACAGATACTCGTACCCATCCGCCGTCATTGTTGTACTTTACACCATTTTCCACAAGATTTGTAACAGCAAGACTAAGCTTCGTCTCATCAACATCTGCCGTTACAGGACGAAAGCTTTCGAAAACGATTTCAATTGAACGCGTCTTTGCGATTGGACGCACGCGCTTTAAAATCTGTTCGACAAGATTATTAATATTAACTTGGCTGATATTAAGCTCAGTTGCATTTTTATCCATACGAACAAGTGTAAGCAAATCATTGATAATTTTTGTTTCTCTGTCAATCTCGTCTGAAATATCCTGCATAAACTCGCGATAAATATCAACAGGCACATTGTCACCTAAGATCAACGAATCAGCTAACACACGCATTGATGTGATAGGTGTTTTTAATTCATGAGAGACATTAGAAACAAATTCCTGTCTCGACTGGTCAATTGAACGCAGACGCTCCAATACCTGATTAAATGTATTAATGATCTCTTTTGTTTCATTATAGCCGCCTTCTGTCGAAAATGTAACATCGAGGTTTCCATCAAGCACCTGATTGAGTGTCGTTACAAGATTTTTCCACGGTGTTGAACTGGTCCAAGCAAAAATAAAGCTAAGTGCGAACAAAATCATAGAGCCTGTGATTTCAATCAAAAGGACCTGTCGATTCATGGAATTTATCATTTTGGCAATCCAAGCACCAGACGAGCTAAGAAGCAGCACTCCTGTAATACTATCATCACCATCTGTGAGCATCGTTCTTGTCCGAAGCGGCACAGCCAGCTCCAGATACTCTGTCTTTTGTGAATAATGTTCATACGGACGACTGCCGAATGTATCAATAATCTGCTCAGAAATGCAGTATTTATTTTGCGTTACACCGTATGTATCAAATAAAATACGGTAAGAGCTGTCTACAAGAAGAAGACGTCCACCGCAGTATTCCGCAAGGAAATTTAATTCCCGTGTCATCTCATCATCTACTGCTTCCGCCAGAGAATTTCCGCTCATTTGTCCTGCTACAGTCTGACATGTATAACGCAGCTCCGAAAGCTTCTGATCAATAATGGAACTTCGATAGGAACGCTTAATCATCTCAGAGCCTGCAAGAAGCGGAAGCAATCCCATAATCATGAGAAGAAAAAATATACGAAAGCGAAAGCTCCCCAGAAAAAATTATGATCCCGTTTTGCTATCATGCCTTATAGTAATATCCCACTCCCCATTTTGTAAATACATATTTCGGTTCACTTGGATTACGCTCAATCTTCTCACGCAGCCTTCTGATATGTACATCAACAGTACGCACATCACCAGGATATTCATACCCCCAAACAAGGTTTAACAGTTCTTCACGGCTATAGACCTTATTTGGATTAAGCACTAGAATTTTAAGAAGATCAAATTCTCTTGAAGTTACATTGATCTCACTGCCTAAAATAAACAGGCGGCGGCCCTGAACATCAAGACGCAGATCACCAGTGACAATATCTGTACTGTTTTCCGGTGGCTGCGGCGGATGAATCATAGTATTGCTACTTCTTCGCATAATGGCTTTGATGCGTGCTTTAACTTCAAGAATATTAAATGGCTTTGTAACATAATCATCTGCACCATATTCAAGACCAAGGATCTTATCCATATCGTCTCCCTTTGCTGTCAGCATAATAATAGGCATATTGGAAAACTCACGGATTGCCTGACACACCTGAAAACCATCAAGCTTTGGCAGCATTACGTCAAGAAGAACCACATCGTATTCTGTGTTTCTTGCCATCTCGACTGCCTGCTCTCCGTCATAGGCGCAGTCTACTTCCATTTGATCCTGAAGCAGACTGAACCGGATGCCCTTTACTATAATCTTTTCATCGTCTACCACTAATATCTTTGCCACCTTCGAGCCACTCCTGTTCTGTCTTACCTAAAAAACTGTAATCATGCCTTTGATTTTCTCAAAGGCTGCTTCTTTTATCCCCGGTACATTTTTAATTTCCTCGATAGAAGAAAACGGACCATTGCTGTTTCGATATGTCACAATTGCTGCGGCTTTAACCTGACCAATTCCAGGAAGCTGCATCAGCTCAGATTCAGATGCCTGATTTATATTAAGTAAGCCATCCGATGATGCAGAGGGAACTACTGCTGCAGATGATATGACATTTTGTGTCTCGTTTTCAATCTGGTCGATTGATTCTGAAATATTTGGAATATAAATCTGTTCCGAATCTGCAAGAATCCGGGCGAGATTTACTGCCTCTGCCTGAGCATTTGCAGTCAGGCCACCTGCTTCTTCTACTGCCTGATAAAGACGTGATCCTGCCTGCAGTACATAGACACCAGGCTTACAAACTTCACCGCACAGATAAACAGCAATCGTCTCGACTGCTGCTTGTGTTGTTTCATGCAAACTGGATTCGGACACCTGACTTGTCTGTGCTTCTTCCTGAAAAAATTGCGTATCCTCTTTGGAATCGTCCATCTTTTGTATCTGTGTTGTCTGATAAAAGACAAGCTTTTCTTCTTTTTTTGTGCATGCCAAGATTTCAGACACAAAAAACAGAAAAAGAAAAAACAGCATCCACTGATGTGTCTTTTTCATCCTATCCCGCCTTTCGGCAGGCATACTGCTGCACCGATACTATCATTCTACAAAAATATGCGTCAGTATGCAAGGGGCTTTTGCAATTTTCTGAAAAACTTTCGTTTTCTTATTTTAAGCCTTCTCCCATCGAAACAACACGATTCCCGCAATGGCAATCAAAAGTCCAAGGATTTTCCTCCATGAAAATGATGCCTGACTGCTGCCAAACAAGCCAAACAGCTCTATCAGATATGCAACTGCTACCTGCGAAGTTACAATAATAATGACAGCCTGAGCGGGGCCTAGTGATCCCATACTCTGAACAACTGTTATTGTAATAAAGGCTCCTAAAATACCGCCGGTAAGAAGATACCATGGGCGAACTTCTGTAAGAAGTGCCACATTTTCATGTCCTGTACAAAGCCACGCAATAACGCACACGAAAAATGCTGTTAACTGGACAAAGCCTGTGGATACCCACAGGCTTGTTTGCTTTGTCACTTCTGTATTAAATACCCCCTGAATACTCATCAGTGCCCCTGAAATAAGAGCAAGAATGATACCCCACATAATACCTCACTTTCCATCGTATACACTTTCTAATTGATTTTGCTGCTTAATAAGAGTGTATCCGAGAAAGGAAAAATCATGCATTTACTGAAGACATTTTTTTAATTTTGCAATCATCTCATCAACATGCTTTTTTTCAATGACAAGCGGCGGAACAAAACGAATTACGTTTCCTGATGCAGAAATAATAATTAAGCCCTCTTTTTGAGCCTTTTTGATCACATCACCTACAGGAATTGTAAGCTCAATTCCCTGCATAAGTCCAATGCCACGATGATCCTTAATACAGTCAAATTTAGCTGTTAACTGCTCTAATTGCTCATACAAATATGCACCCACTTCTTTTACATGCGCAGTCAGGTTCAATTCTTCAAACTGATCCATAACTGCATTAGCAGCAGCACACACAAGTGGATTTCCGCCATAAGTAGAACCGTGATCGCCAGGTACAAGTGCTGCACATTCTTCACGGCATAAAAATGCACCGATTGGAAGACCATTTCCAAGAGCCTTTGCTACACAGACAACATCTGGCACGATATCATAGCTCTGATAGCAGAACATATTTCCGGTACGTCCCATTCCGCACTGGATTTCGTCACAGACAAGTAAAATATCATGCTCATCGCAGAGGGCGCGAAGTCCCTGCATAAATTCATTTGATGCCGGGTAAATTCCGCCTTCTCCCTGAAGTGCCTCTAAGATAATACCGCAGGTACGGTCTGTAATCAGTGATTTTACACTTTCAAGGTTATTATACTCAGCAAAACGAACACCACCAATAAGCGGCTTAAATGGTGCCTGATAAGCATCATTTCCTGTTACTGAAAGAGCTCCCATACTTCTTCCATGGAATGAATGCTTCATGGCAATAATTTCATGATCTGTGCGTCCATCTTTATTATAGGCATATTTACGAACAAGCTTGATAGCTCCTTCAATTGCCTCAGTTCCACTATTGGTAAAGAATACACGGTCCATTCCTGTCAGCTGCGTGATTTTTTTGCTGCCTTGGCTGCTGGCTCATTGTAAAACAGATTAGAGGTATGTACAAGCTTATCAACCTGCTCTTTAACTGCCGTTTTGTATGCGTCATTGCTGTAGCCTAGTGCAAATACAGCAATTCCTGCTGCAAAGTCAAGATATTTTTTCTGATCAGTATCATACAGATAAACATCCTCGCCATGATCAAGAACGATCGGAAAGCGATTGTAGGTATGAAGCAGACTGCTTTCTGCTGTCTGAATAATTGTCTGTGTTTCCATAATTAAAGTGCCTTTCTGTGAAATAAATTACTTTTCGTCAGGTGTGTAAAAATGGTCATCGCCTGCCTTTAAAATAGCGGTACCAATGCCCTTATTTGTAAAGATCTCAAGAAGCAGGCAATGAGCAATTCGACCATCCATGATATGAACTCTTGATACACCATTTAAGACAGCATCAAGACAATTTTGAAGCTTTGGCAGCATACCTCCTCCAATATTACCGCTGTTTAACAACTCTTCCATATGATCAGTTGTCAGCTCAGAGATTAAAGTATTCTTATCCTTTGGATCTGCATAAACACCTTCAACATCTGTTAAAAATGCAAGTTTTTCAGCCTTAACAGCACGTGCAATTGCACAAGCTGCATCATCTGCATTGATGTTATAGCTTTGACATTTCTCATCAAATCCGATTGGACAAATGATCGGCAAAAAGTCTTTTTCAAGAAGATCAAATAAAATCTTTGGATTTACTTCTTTAATATCACCTACAAAACCGATATCCTGTCCATTAGACAGCTTCTTATCACAGCGAAGCAGCTGACCATCCTTGCCAGAGATACCGACAGCCTTTACTCCAAGCTCATTTACCATAGAGACAAGACTTTTATTAACTTTATTCAATACCATCTCTGCAATTTCCATCGTATCAGCATCAGTTACGCGAAGTCCATTTACAAAGCGCGGCTCCATACCAACCTTAGATACCCAGCGGCTGATTTCCTTACCTCCTCCATGTACGATGATCGGCTTAAAGCCAACTAACTTTAACAAAACAACATCTTTAATGACGTTTCGCTTTAACTCCTCATCTGCCATTGCGCTTCCGCCATACTTTACAACGATAATCTTTCTGTTGAATCTCTGTATATAAGGCAATGCCTCAATCAAGGTAGCGGCCTTTTCCATAATTTTGCTGTCTAATTCCATTTTGTGTTCTCCTCTTTTTTATGGGTAGTCGTTGTTACAAGCTTTTTATCAGCTGCGGTAATCGCCGTTGATCTTTACATATTCATAGGTTAGATCGCAGCCAAATGCTGTTGCTGTCTCATTTCCCTCTTTAATATCCATTTTTGCAATTACTTCTTCCTCAGAAAGAATCTTTGTTGCAGTTTCCTCACTGTAATCTGTTGCAATTCCGTTTTCTACGATTTTAATAGTACCAGCTTTGCTCTCTAACCAGATATCAACCACTTCAGGATCAAACTGTGCACCTGAGTAGCCCATTGCGCAGAGGATACGTCCCCAGTTTGCATCATGACCAAATACAGCTGCTTTTGTCAGACTAGAACATACAACAGACTTTGCGATTGTTCGTGCCTGATTTTTGTCCTTTGCGCCAATTACAGTTGCCTCAAACAGACATGTACAGCCCTCTCCATCTCCAGCAATTTTCTTTGACAGCTCAAGCATAATAAAATGAAGGGCCTCACAGAAAGTCTTGTAGTCTTCACCTTCCTTTGTGATTGGTGTATTTTCTGCCTGTCCATTTGCCATTACAAGTACAGTATCATTTGTAGAAGTATCACCGTCAACAGAAATCATATTGAAGGTATCAACTACATCTTCACTTAATGCTTTTTGAAGCAACTCATGAGAAATTGCCACATCTGTTGTTACAAAACAAAGCATAGTACACATATTAGGATGAATCATGCCTGAGCCCTTGCACATACCTGCAACTGTAACCTGCTTACCGTCTAATTCCAATGTGCACGCAACCTCTTTGCTCTTAGTATCAGTTGTCATAATTGCCTCTGCTGCAAGCTTGGCATCTTCTCTGCTACTTCCAAGTACCTTAGAAAGAGCTGTTACACCAGACTTAATCTTATCAATAGGAAGCTGTTTGCCAATTACGCCTGTTGATGCGACAAGAACTGCAGTTTTAGGAATGTTTAAAGCTGCTGCCGCCTCTGCTGCTGTATCTGCACAATAGCCAAGCCCCTCTGCGCCTGTACATGCATTTGCAATGCCGCTGTTTACAACTACTGCCTGTACATAAGGAGATGTTGTTACAATTTCCTTATCCCACTTGACGGGTGCTGCTTTTACAAGATTTGTGGTAAATACACCAGCTGCTGCACATGGTGTGCTGCTGAAAACCATTGCCATATCTTTTTTTGTCTGATTCTTAATGCCGGCATTTAATCCTGATGCCAAAAAACCTTTTGGAGCTGTTACGCCTCCATTTATCTTTGTAATTGCCATTTTTGTATCCTTTCTTTAATTTTGTAATTTCTATGCCAAGTATAACACACTTTGAGGTCAAATCAAGTATAATCCACTATTTTACTTTACTATGATAAAATAGTCATGTGCTATAATTTTATACACAGTAACTGAATATATGCACCGTGTTATCAGCTAATATTCAGTATTATACGCATATATTTGCATTTATGCAAGTGCTTTTTTGATTTTTTTTGCTTTTCCTATTGCATTTCAAAAAGTAATGTTGTATAGTGGTGTACAGAAAACAAACAACGCATATCGTTTTGATATGGTTTTCAACAAAAAGTGAAAAAAACAGAGGAGATACTATTATGAAAGAAAAAGTTGTTTTAGCATATTCTGGCGGTCTTGATACTACTGCTGTTATTCCGTGGCTGAAGGAAAATTATGATTATGATGTTGTATGCTGCTGTGTTAATGTAGGACAGGGCAACGAGATTGATGGTCTGCAGGAGCGTGCAAAGCTCTCTGGCGCTGAGAAGCTTTATATTTTAGATGTAGTAGATGAGTTTTGCGATGAGTATGTTGCTCCATGTGTTCAGGCAAACGCTACATATGAGAATGAATATCTGTTAGGTACTTCTATGGCACGTCCGCTTATTGCAAAGAAGCTTGTTGAGATTGCAAGAAAAGAAGGAGCTGTTGCTGTATGTCATGGTGCTACAGGAAAGGGAAATGATCAGGTTCGTTTTGAGCTAGCATTTAAGGCACTTGCTCCTGATTTAAAGATCATCGCTCCTTGGAGATGTAATGAAACCTGGAATATGAAATCACGTGAAGATGAGATTGAATACTGCAAGAAGCATGGCATTAATCTTCCATTCTCCTCTGTTGATAACAGCTATAGTCGTGACCGCAATCTGTGGCACATCAGCCATGAAGGTCTGGAGTTAGAAGACCCGTCTCAGGCACCAAATTATGATCATCTGCTTGTTCTTGGCGTATCTCCTGAGAAAGCACCAGATGTTGCTACTGAGATTTCTATTTCTTTTGAGAAGGGTATTCCGGTTGCATTAAACGGAAAAGAAATGAAGTATTCTGAAATCGTTACTGAATTAAATAAGATTGGTGGTGCAAACGGAATAGGAATCGTTGATATCGTTGAAAACCGTGTTGTTGGTATGAAATCTCGTGGTGTTTATGAAACACCTGGCGGAACTATCCTTATGGCAGCTCATAAGCAGCTTGAGGAGCTGATTCTTGACCGTGATTCCATGGCATTCAAGAAGACTGTTGACAACCGTTTTGCAGATATTGTTTACGAGGGCAAGTGGTTTACACCTTTATGTGATTCTCTTCGCGCTTACATAAAGGCGAGCCAGGAATATGTAACTGGTACTGCTAATCTTAAGCTGTATAAGGGCAATATCATCAAGCAGGGAACTACTTCTCCATACAGCCTGTACAATGAAAGCATTGCTTCCTTTGCTACTGGAGATATGTATGATCATCATGACGCAGAGGGCTTCATTAACCTGTTCGGTCTTTCCTTAAAGGTTCGCGCAATGAAGCTGGCAGAGGCTGAGAAGAAGAAATAATTTTGTAGAATTAGTTTTGCAAAATATGAATTTGATACAGAATAGCTGGTATATAATCCCGTGGCGCTTGTCACGGGATTTTACCATTTTAAAAGATTAGCATTTTAGAAATTCAGGATTCAATTAATAAGAAAATAAATAGAAAGGCATGATGTATGTCACTTTTACAATATGTAAAAAATACAATTTATCAGGCAAGCGGTGAGGAAATTAAAACACCAGATGCATATGAGCGCTTTGGCATTTTAATTCCAGAATCTGCCTCAACTGCTCAAGGTGTTCGTCCATTTCCTCTGCCAGATGATGAGCATTTATTTGCTCTTTTTTGGAATATTCATGATGGTCACAAACTCTCTGCTACTTTTCTTCCACAGCCATATCCGTTTTGCTATGAAAAAGAGTTTGTGGCGGGTACAAGAACGCAGCTTCATTCACATGAATATCTAGAATTTTTCTATGTGATGGAGGGGGAATATCATCAAAAGATTTTAGGAACCGAATACATCTTCCATTCTGGCGAGTTTTGCTTGATTGATAAGAATTGTCTGCATCAGGAAATTCTAGACGAAAGTGAATGCACGATTGTGTTTTTTGGTATCACAAATGCGATGTTTACAAGCATCAGTAGTTTTCACACGGTTGCCGATGATATTGCATCTTTTCTTCATATGGCGCTGTTGGAGCAAAAATCATTGCAGCAGTTTTTGACATTTCGTCCACGCGAAGCACAATTTATTGAGGATATGGAAAATACGCTTCTGTCTGTCTTACAAGAGCTAGCACGTCATGACATTGCAACGCCTCTGATTTGTCGAGGACTTTTGACTCGTGTTTTTCAGCTACTTGGTTCTCAGTATGAGTTTTCACTCTCCAAACAGCAGAGGCAACGCATGAATGCAATTTTGTCGAACCAAATTATTGACTTTATGAAGTTACATTTGAATCACATTTCAATTCAGATGTTAACAAAGGAATTTCATTTTCACGAGGATTACTTTAATCGACTGTTAAAGTCTCAAACTGGAATGACCTATACCGAATATTTACAGATGCTTCGATTAGAGAAGGCGGAACAACTGCTGACTGATACCGATAATACAATTGAACAGATTGCAGAGGAAGTTGGTTATCGCAACAAAGGATATTTTTATCGAATCTTTGTCGAGCGAAGAGGCTGTACACCGGCTCAATACAGAAGAAAAAGACAGGAAAAGCTTTGAAGGCTTTCCTGTCTTTTTTTAGAAATTTATTTTTTAGAGCCTTATGCGTTCCACTTCCAGTCTCTGATCTCAGGCATATCAATACCATACTCATGGATGTACTGCTTATGCTCAACTAGCTTATCATTCATCTTCTGAATCAGATAAGCACCACGGTTTCCTAACTGAGGTAGATTCTGAACAGCACTCTTTACCAGATGGAAACGGTCAATCTCATTCTGAACACGCATATCAAATGGTGTTGTGATGGTACCCTCTTCCTTATAACCGTAAACATGAATGTTGCGGTTTGCTCTGGTGTAGGTCAGCTCATGGATCAATGTATGATAGCCATGGAATGCGAAGATGATCGGCTTATCCTTGGTAAACAGTGCATCATAATCAGCATCAGTCAGACCATGTGGATGCTCAGTTGCTGGCTCTAATTTCATCAGATCGACAACGTTGATGACACGAATCTTAACCTCTGGAAGAGCCTCTCTAAGAATGGTAACAGCTGCTAAGGTCTCAAGTGTCGGTGTATCACCGCAGCATGCCATAACGATATCTGGCTCAGAGCCTGATCGTTGCTTGCCCACTCCCAGATGCCGATACCCTGTGTGCAGTGCTTTACAGCCTGCTCCATGGTCAGCCACTGCTGTCTTGGATGCTTAGAAGTTACCAAAACATTTACATAATCACGGCTTCTGATGCAATGATCGAAGCAGGACAACAGACAGTTGGTATCCGGTGGCAGATACAGACGAACAACATCTGCCTTCTTATTTGCAATGTGATCCAAGAATCCTGGGTCCTGATGGGTAAATCCATTGTGATCCTGCTGCCATACATTGGAGGACAGAATCAGGTTCAGGGAAGCGATAGACTGTCTCCACGGCAGCTGATTGCAAACCTTTAACCACTTTGCATGCTGTGCACACATAGAATCTACAACACGAATAAATGCCTCGTAGCTTGCAAAGAAACCATGACGTCCGGTTAACAGATATCCTTCCAGCCATCCCTCGCACATATGCTCACTCAGCATAGAGTCCATAACACGACCATCTGCTGCCAAGAATTCATCGGAATCATACTTCTCATCATTCCAGTCACGGTTGGTTACTTCAAATACCTTGCCGAGACGGTTAGACATTGTCTCATCTGGTCCAAAGATACGGAAGTTCTTGGAATCCTCGTTTAACTTAAAGATATCTCTTACAAATCCGCCCAGTTCGATCATATCCTGTGCCTCAACAGCACCCGGCTTCGGAACATCAATTCCATACTTGCGGAAATCTGGAAGACGAAGATCACGAAGCAACTTACCACCATTTGCATGTGGGTTAGAACCGATTCTTCTATCGCCCTTAGGAGCCAGCTCCTTTAACTCAGGAATCAGCTTGCCATTTTCATCAAACAGTTCTTCTGGATGATAGCTCTTTAACCAGTCATTTAACATCTGAAGATGCTCTGGCTGATCCATCATGATCGGAACCTGATGAGCACGGAAGGAACCTTCGATCTGCTTTCCGTCTACTACCTTCGGTCCAGTCCATCCCTTTGGTGTACGAAGAACGATCATTGGCCACTTATGTCTGGTAGTATCATTGTTCTCACGGGCATTCTTCTGAATAGCCTTGATCTCATCCATCGCCTGATCCAGTGCATCTGCCATCTTTCTATGCATCTCCATCGGATCGCTACCCTCTACGAAATATGGCTTCCAACCACATCCGTCAAAGAAATGTTCTACTTCCTCGTGGGTATTACGTGCAAAGATAGTTGGGTTGCTGATCTTATATCCATTCAGATGAAGGATCGGAAGAACTGCACCATCATTGATTGGATTTAAGAATTTGTTACACTGCCAAGAGGTAGCCAACGGACCAGTCTCAGCCTCGCCATCACCGACGATACATGCAGCAATCAGATCTGGATTATCAAATACAGCACCAAATGCATGTGCAAGTGAATAACCAA
Organism: Firmicutes bacterium AF25-13AC; assembly: GCA_003478935.1. Taxonomy (GTDB): domain Bacteria; phylum Bacillota; class Clostridia; order Lachnospirales; family Lachnospiraceae; genus Anthropogastromicrobium; species Anthropogastromicrobium aceti. Next base: position 4,680 of record QUFP01000010.1, on the reverse strand, counting down.
GCTCACCACCTTCGTTAATAGAACCAGGAGTCTCTGGTGCTACGTGGCTGGAGATTCCACCTGGGAAAGAGAACTGCTTACACAGTTTCTTCAATCCGTCAATATCCTCACCAATATTTGGATAGATCTCGCTGTAGGTACCTTCCAGATAGGTGTTTGCTACGAAGAAGTTTCCACCATGTCCAGGACCAGAAATCAAAATCATATCCTGATCATACTTCTTAATGACACGATTTAAATGAACATAAGCAAAGTTCTGTCCAGGAACAGTTCCCCAGTGTCCTACGATCTTTTTCTTTACATGCTCCATTGTCAGTGGCTCACGTAACAGTGGGTTGTCCAACAGATACAGCTGAGCCGCGCCCAGATAGTTTGCAGCACGCCAGTATGCATTCATCTTCTCGAGATATTCATCGCTTACAGGCTGATTGTTTGCAATAGTTGTCTCTACCATGCGGTATTTCCTCCTACTCTATAAGTTCAAATACGCTTTGCGTAATTGTTCCATATTGCGGATTACTAATTTCGCTAAAATTAATGTAGAATCCGTTTCTATTCAGATGGGCAAACGAACCCATCTGCCACTATACTACACAAAGAATTTGCCCTATACAAGTTCCCATTCCTGCTATTTCTACAAAAAGTTACCTAATCCGACAGTTAAGGCATTACTATCATTTATACTCTTTTTCCTCAGTAAAGCCACGGCCTCTAACTTCAGTCACACGGCTAATGATAAGAAAAGCGCTGCTGTCAATGCTGTGAACAAGTTTTCTGACGCGTCCCACCTCACGGCTGGATACTACACTTAAGACAAGCTCTGTATCTTCTCTCATATAGCCAGTCTGTCCATTTAAAATGGTAACGCCTCTGTCGATTTCCTGTAAAATTTCCTGACGGATTCTCTCATGCTCATGACTGATTACCTTAATCTCAACCTTTTCTGTTCCGATCATCAGACATTTATCCAGAACAATTGTATAAATTAGAATTAGTAAAATTCCGTATAGTATCTCTTCCCCGGTACATGAAAATGCCTGCAAAATTAAAATCATGAAATCAAACACGTACATTGTTACAGATACTGGCAGACGAAACAGCTTGTTCAATACAAGAGGCGGAATGTCCATACCACCTGTTGAAGCGCCTGTACGGATGACAATTCCAATCGCAACTCCAATACATAATCCGCCAAACACTGTGCAAAGAACAGGATCAGTTGTTATGACAAAGCCGTTTGACAAGCGCTGTATCATCTCAAGTGCAATCGGATATACAAATGTAGACAAAATGGTTGTCGCGGCAAATTTGCGGCCAAGTACTAATAGTCCCAGAAAAAACATCACCGCATTAAAGCAGAGTACGAAGGTGGAAATGGGAACACCAAACAAATGTTGAATAAACAGGGCAATTCCTGTTGTTCCTCCTGTGATTAATCCGCCTGGAAGAATAAAAAAGGCGACACCGCAGGCATAAATGATGTTTCCGCCGATCACGATTGCAATATCGCGAAGCAGAGGAAAGATTTTTTTGAACATATGCTGCTCCTTTCTGAATTTTAATCAAAAAAAACGGCTGCCAGAGAGATTTTCCCTGACAGCCGTGGATCGAGCTACGCGCCTAATACTTAAAAAGTATAACAAAAATTGCATTAAATATCAAGCTCTTTCTAAAATTCTTCAAGTGTTTTAAAGGAATATCCCATTTCTTCCCATTTTGTTAAAAGCTCATCTAGAATTTCACCATTTGTCTTTGAGGTATTATGCAGAAGTACAATTGCTCCAGGATGTATTCTTGGAATTAATTTGGAGAATGCTTCATCATGTGTTGGCTGATTGTCAGCATTCCAATCAACATAGGCAAGGCTCCAGAAAAATGTTTTATAACCTAATTCGTGTGCCATTTTTAAATTTTGTGTACTGTATTTTCCCTGCGGTGGACGATAATACCATGCCATTTCCAGCCCTGTTATCTTTTTATACAGACTGCGTACATCATCAAGTTCTTTTTTAAAGCTTTCTATTGTTGATATAGAGGACATGTCAGGATGGTGATATGTATGATTTCCTACTGTATGGCCTTCTTGCACCATACGATTCACCAGATCAGGTGCAGACTCTAAAAAATGGCCAACCACAAAGAAGGTTGCCTTTGCATTATGTTTTTTTAACGCATCTAATATGGCATCAGTATTTCCATTTTCATAACCACAGTCAAATGTTAAATAAATTGTTTTTTCATCTGCATTTCCAATATAAAAAGCATCGTATTCTGCAAGCTCCTTAGCAGAAGCATTTCCTGTTGGTTGTGTACCTGATGCACCAAAGCCAAGTCCCCAATTTTCTGAATATGACACGGCTGCAGCTGTTTCCTGCAAATAGCCTGCCCCACGACCCATTAAAAAAACAGTACAAAAAAGGGCAATGATTGTAAATCCATGTTTGATTTTTTTGCTCAAGCCTTACTTCCTTATTATATGCATCTGATTGCTACCACTCTATTCTGTAAGATTATTTTTTATGTGCAGCACTTTTTGTCAATGCTTGACTTTATATTTTTCTACTCTTATAATGGACTTTGTGATAATACAAAAACAAGCATACGCGGGAATTATTAAAAAAAAGAAGGCGTTGCGGAAAAGAGGGAAAAAATGGCCTTGTTTACAGAAAATTATCAGGAAGAAATGATGCAAATCCTTAAGGATATGGCACATGTACGTATCAGTGGCACAAAAGAGGAAGCAGATTGTGCAGTTTATCTGCAGGAATGCTGCAAAAAAATGGGATTTGAAACTCGTCTGGAGGCATTTCAGGTTGAAATGTGTGATATACATGAAGCAGTATTGATTGTTGATGGAAAAGAGATTCCTTGCAGGGGATATCGCTGTGCTGGAAGCGGTACTGTTGAAGCACCATTTTATTATATGCCAAATACTGATGCCTGCTCACTTGCTCAGTGTAAGGGAAAGATTGTTATGCTCGATGGCGGTGTTGGTTACTGGAGCTATCGCGATTTAATTGAAAATGGCGCTGTTGGCATTATTACATATGACGGAAATGCAAACTATGCAGATGAAGATATTGATCTTCGTGAACTTAGAAGCTTTGTTCGTGAAGGAAGTGACAATAAAAAAATTCCTTGTGTCAATATCAATGCAAAATCTGCAATCAAGCTCGTAAATCAGAATTCAGCTAATGCAAAGATTGTTTTAAATCAGGATGAATGGATGGGCGATTCTCATAATGTAATTTTAGATCTTCCTGGTGAAACAGATGAGATGATCGTTTTGAGTGCACACTATGATTCCACCCCACTGTCACAGGGCGTTTACGATAATATGTCTGGAAGTGTTGGCCTTCTTGGTATTGCAGATTATTTCAGACAGCATCCACATCGCTATAGCCTTCGCTTCTTATGGTGCGGCAGTGAGGAAAGAGGTCTTCTTGGTTCTAAGGCATATGTTGCAGCTCATGAGGAAGACTTAAAGAAGACTGTTTTAAATATCAATCTGGATATGATCGGCTGTATCATGGGTAAGTTTATTGCCTGCTGTACTTCTGAAGAAAAGCTTGTTCACTATATTGAATACCTTGCTTCTGAGACAGGTTTTGGAATGGCTGCAAGACAGGGCGTTTACTCTAGTGACTCTACTCCATTCGCTGATAAGGGTATTCCTGCTGTTTCTTTTGCACGTATTGCATCTGGAAATACAGCTACCATCCACAATCGTTATGATACAATGGATGTCATGAAGGCAGAGCATATGGCAAAGGATGTTGCTTTTATCACAGCATTTACTGAGCATATGGCATGTGCAAAGCATTGTCCTGTTTCCAAGGAAATTCCAGAAAACATGAAGGAAAAGCTGGATATTTACCTGAACAGAAAGCGCGACAATACATCTCACTAAATAAAATCCTATATTAAAACATGGAATAAAATAAATAATGCAGAGGGCTGTTTTGGTGTTTGTATGTATGAGCATCAAAACAGCCTTTTATTTTTTATAAAAGCTCAATATGTCCTGCCAGTGCATCCTCTAATTCCTTACTTGAAATACCGATATAGCGCTGCGTAATAGCCGCAGAGCTGTGCTGTAAAAGTTGCTGTACAAGAATGATATTATAATTATTGTTTACATAAATTTCCGTTGCAAAAAACTTACGAAAACTGTGAGTACCAATATTGGGATATCCAAGTTCAGATGTCACTTTTGCAAGATATTTTTGTATAGTACGCTCAGTAATCGGGAAAATAGTCTGATCTGTTTTTACGTCGTGATCAATACAATATACTCTCAGATACTGGTAAATCGGCTGTGGGACTGTAAATATACGCTTCTTCTGTGTTTTTTCCTCTGTAATATCAAGGCGATACCGTCCTCCATCCAACACAATATCCTGCAGTCTAAGCTTTAAAATATCTCCTATTCTAAGTCCAAGGTTTGCTTCTAGGACAAGTGCTGTCGCAATCCTATCATTTGCCCTAAAAGTATTACCTCCTTTTCTCATCGATCCAATCAAATTTTCATATTGCTCCTTAGTTAGAGCAAGTGACTTCTTATTTGCCATTCTGTAATACATCTCCTATTTTTCTAATAAAATTCTTATTCTGTTTAAAGTGCTTTTTGATATAAAAGTTCGTATAATAGTAAAATATAGTTCGTTTTATTTACTAACA
>QUFP01000001.1 GCA_003478935.1 Firmicutes bacterium AF25-13AC | reverse complement strand
TGAATCTTTTCATCACGATTCTTTAAATCTGCAGCGATTGTCGTTTTATAATACTTTTTTAGTTCCTTTTGTGAAGAAATCTGTCCAGAAGCTGCTGTATAGATTGCTGAATTATAATAATCATTGGTTTTGTATTTTTCTTTCAAAAAGACAGGATAGGCATGGTCAAGTAACGGCCCTGCATTTAAATATTTCTGATCATAGAGTGCATTGTACAGATCCATTTTGGCATCATTAAATACACGCATCGTCTCTAGAAGCGATGCGGCATTTTCAATGGTTTTCTTATCTAAATAGTAACGCTTATCCGAATTGATTGTCCTTGATAGTTCCATGCAAATTACCTCGGTTGAAAAATAGGTTAACTGTTGCAATATCCTTTTAAATATGCTATTATTATAGCACATTTAAAGAGATATTGCAAGTATCGATTGTAAAATGAATGGAGGTTTTTTATGGACGATTTAAACAGAAAACGACATGCCGTTTACAAACTCACTTATCATGCAGTGTTTGTCATTAAATATCGCAGAAGGGTAATGACAGAACCCATCATTACACACATGAGACAGTATGCTACTCATCTGATTGAACAGTGTTATCAGGGAAAGCTTCTCGAACTAAATGGAGAACCCGATCACATCCATATCCTGTTTGAACTTCCTGCAACAGCAGCTCCATCCGTTGTTGTGTGCAGTCTTAAGACCCAACTTTCAAAAGAAGTTCGAGCAAAATTTTGGGATGAGATCAAAGATAAGCTCTGGAAGGATAGCTTCTGGTCAGACAGTTATTTCATTACCACTACCGGAGGCGCAAACATTGAAACACTAGAAAGATATATCCAAGACCAAGGGATTGAAAAACCAAAACGAAAATATACCAAAAGACAAGCAAAGAAAATGTGAAAATACCATTGCACTTGATATTGATTTATTTTTTATGCCGCATTCATCTGATTACGGAACACTTCAATTACCTGCTCAGGCTCGCCCTTGCGAAGCAGACCATGATTAACATGAACACATACAAGCTGCTGACCAATCGCTTTAATTAAAAGTGCTGCAACAACAGATGAATCAACTCCACCAGAAAGTGCAAGAAGAACCTTCTTATCTCCCACCTGCTCTTTAATCAGCGCAACCTGCTCCTCAATAAAAGCCTTGGCAAGCTCTGGCGTTGTAATTCTCTCCATATCAGCTGGACGTCTGATTTCAGTAACATTCATATTAAACTCCTCCTTATTCTTTTCCTTAATTTTGGGCTTACTGATTTTTCCGATGCCACTTAACTATTTAATTATACCTAATACAAAAATATTTGACAACCTTTATTTAAGAAAAACAAAGTTTCATGTAAGCATGAAATTTGTCCAGATCTAGTAAAACGCTGAACCGTAACTAAAACTCTTGACACCATCAATTTTCGTGCTATAATTTTTTACTGCAAAAACAAATATATGATGCGCAAAAGGAGGTGACAGGGTGAAGAAAAAAACGCTTGTGCCTCTTATTATCTTTTTTGTTGGCATATGTCTTGTTGGTTTTATTGCATACCAAGCAGACTCACGAAGCAAAGAGCAAAGACGTATAACAGCGCAATTAAATGCAGAAGCTTATGGTGAGCGTATAAAGAATGAGATCACTAACGGAATTGCAATTACTGATACTTTACAGCAGGTTTTGATCAGCCAAAATGGAAAATTTGACCACTTTGACACTATTGCAAACAATATTATTTCTGATTACATTGAAAGTGTGCAGCTTGCTCCAGATGGCATTGTAACAGTTATTTATCCTGCTGCTGGAAATGAGGTAGGTAAGATTGATCTTATTCATGATAAAGATCGCGGAAGAATTTCCTGTTATGCAAGAGACAACCATACTTTGATTGTACAAGGTCCTTTTGAGTTAAAGCAGGGAGAATCTGGAATTGCTGTCCGAAATCCGCTTTTTTTGAAGGATGAAAGTGGAAATGAATATTTCTGGGGATTTACGATTGCCATTTTGCGTGTTCCTGATATTTTCTCAGACTCGATCAGTGCGCTTTCAAATTTTGGTTATGAATATAAACTTTCAAAAACTGCCTCTCCCTGGGACAATACTTATGAAGTTGCAATGTCATTAAGATAAGAAATTCTGCTTTCCGAGCCTTGTCCCCTTTTTGATTAATTTCAAAATTATTATTTACAAATCGTTCAAACTATGTCTTTCTTATAATGAACAAACATTATGGAGGTACATAGTTTGAACTTTTCTAAAATTCTAAAGAAATACCTATTTTCTTTAATTGATGAGATGGGCCAAAATCATGCCCTTTATACTCGAAATCCTAACCATGATTTTTCACGAATAAAAAAATGGTCTTTTTCGAAAACCCTTCTTTGCACTCTTTCGATTGGCGCCGGATCGTTAAACAGTGAACTTTTGAAGTTTTTTTATTTCGATCCCAATATGCCGACATTATCCTCTTTTATTCAGCGAAGAGCTCAGATTCTTCCTAGTGCATTTGAACATCTTTTTCATGCGTTTAATGCATTTGATAAAGGATATAAAACGATTTATGGTTATCGACCTCTTGCAATAGATGGATCTTCTGTTATGCTTCCATATGATCCTACGAATGAAAGCACTTTAAGAAAAAGTGGAAAATCAAACGAGTATAATGTTACTCATCTAAGCTGCCTTTTTGACTTAAAGAAACGTATATATATTGATGCCAAAATCCAGCCAATCCATAAAAAAGATGAACATAAAGCTTTACAATATATGGTCGATCAGTATAATGGTCCTGCTAATACTATTTTTATCATGGACAGGGGATATGAATGCTATAATTCAATTGCACACATCGAGCAAAAAGGCATGTATTATATCATACGAGCAAAAGATCCTTCAAGCCATGGTATTGCTGCTTCTGTAAAAAATCAATTGCCTGATGAAGATACCTTTGATGTAAATACCTCTTTTTATATCTCGAAAAAGAAAACCACTGATGTAAAAAAGCATCCGGAATTATATAAAAGGATTCGTTCAAAACAGACTTTTGATTTCTTTACAGAAGAATCCACCTATTATCCAATGAAGATTCGCATTGTTCGCTTCCATCTTACAGAGACAACCTGCGAAACCATACTAACCAATCTACCAACTGAAATAACAGCTGAGATACTAAAAGAACTGTACCATATGCGTTGGGGAATTGAGACCTCTTTTCGTGAATTAAAATATACTATCGGCTTGAATGCATTTCATTCCAAAAACTATGACTTTATTTTGCAGGAAATCTGGTCGAGATTGCTTTTATATAATTTTTGCGAAATGATTACAGCAAAGGTAGCTATTTCACAAAAGGCTAATAGGGTATATGGATATCAAGTGAACTTCACAAATGCGATTTTTATTTGTCGTAAATTTTTTATTGCAAAAGAACAAGAGTCCCCACCAGATGTTGAAAAACTCATCCAGCGGGAACTTTTGCCGATACGATTGGGTCGTTCCTTTCCACGCAATTTGAAATCACGGCCTACCGCAAACTTTATATATAAAATATATTAAGTCAGCGTCATTATACACTAATTTTAGGCAGATGTAAACCATCTGTCTTGTTGTGTTATAAAGAAATAGCTCAATGGAATTATTTTTGGAATAAGATCATAAAGAATCACTTATCTTAATGACATTGTATGAAGTTGTTTGTCAGTCAAATGGTCAAATAATAAGCTCCGTTTCTTATGATTTTACAATAGGTGAGGAAAACTGGAAATTTGAGGTAATGCCTAAGAGTGGTTGGGGAAATGTTGCCTTTGTAGCTGTAATCATTGGATTTTTTACTTCTATCGTATTGATTATGTCATGTCTTACCTGGGTATGGTTATCATCGAAAGAAAATAAAAACAAATTTCAAGCTCTGGCACACATGGATTCTCTTACCAATATTTACAATCGTTATGGATTTGATGAATTAGCGGAAAAAATGATTGCAAAAAATCCGAAGTCACATTTTGTAGTCGCACTCCTTGACATAGATGACTTTAAATTTATCAATGATATCTATGGACATGCCTACGGCGACAAAGCTTTAAAAAATCTTGCTGATAGTATGAAAAACTTTTTTCCATCTAATGCATTACTAGGAAGAAACGGTGGTGATGAGTTCTGTATTTTTCTGCCTAATTGCACATATGACGATGCAGAAGAACAGTTGGAGCAATTCACAAAAATTCCAAGGGTATTTTCATGCAATGGAAAGGAATATCAATTTTATATTTCGCTCGGATATGCTGAATATCCAACCTTTGCTTCCAACCGTTCTCAGCTCATGCGCTGTGCAGATGCTGCTCTTTATGAGATAAAACTTCATGGAAAAAATGGATGCATGGCTTACAGAAATGGTCTTCAGTTAGGTGCTCGCAAACAACTTGGATTTGCCCTCAAGGATATCTCCGAACATCTTCCGGGCGCTTTTATTATATACAGGGCTGACAAAACTGATGACGAGCTATTTTATGCAAACCACGAGTTTCTTCGCATGACAGGCTATAAAAATATGGATGAACTATTTAGGCTTGCCAAAAAAAGCTTTCGCAACCTGATTAGGGAAGATGAACAGCAAAAGATAGAATCAAGCATTTGGGAACAAATTGACAGCGGCAACGAAAATGATTATATTCACTTTCATCTTCGAAAAGCTGACGGCTCTTATCTTTCTGTACTTGATCATGGAAGAATCGTAAATAGTCAACAATACGGTCGAGTATTCTATGTATTATTTACTGACTGGGAAGACATGCATATTCATTACAGTGATAAATTTTCAGAATAAATAAGACGATGGCGAGCCATCGGGGACAGGTAAAATACCGTCGCCTGTCCCCAATGGCTCTTATTTCTCCTCCACAACCTGGAAAATGAAGAACTTTAGATAATAGCTTTCATCAGCTGCCCACAGAATCGGATGGTCTGGAGCCTGTGTGCGAAATTCCACCTGACGAAGTCTTTTATGTGTTGCTTTTGCTGCTTCTTTTACGGTTTTTGCCAACAGCTCCTGTGTCATGAAATGAGAGCAGGAACAAGTAGCCAAATAGCCACCGTCTTTTACAAGCTTAAGTCCCTTCATGTTGATTTCACGATATCCTTTGATTGCATTCTTAGTAGCTTCTCTTGATTTTGTGAAAGCAGGCGGATCAAGAATAACTACGTCATATTTTTCGCCTGCTGCAGCAAGTTTTGGTAATTCATCTAACACATTCGCACAGCGAAAGTGAACTGTATCCTGAAGTCCGTTTAAGCGTGCATTGGCTTCTGCCTGAGAAACTGCGTATTCAGAAATATCAAGTCCGGTAACATCACTTGCGCCGGCAATACCTGCATTCAACGCAAATGTTCCCATGTGGGTAAAACAATCCAATACCTTTTTGCCTTTGCATATACGCTGCATAGCAAGACGATTATATTTCTGATCAAGGAAGAATCCTGTTTTCTGACCATTTGCCACATCTACAAGATAATGCACACCATTTTCAATAATTTCCACAGTAGTATCAAATTCATCCCCGATAAAGCCTTTTACCTTTGGCAATCCCTCTTTTGTGCGCTCATTTGCATCGCTGCGCTCATAGACTCCGCGGATTAAGATGCCATCTTTTAGAAGAAGTTCCTTTAAAATCCCCACAATCTCTTCTTTAAAAGCTTCCATGCCAAGCGCCAGACATTCCACTACTAGAATATCTTCGTATTTATCAATGACAAGTCCCGGAAGAAAATCTGCTTCACCAAAAATAATTCGGCAAGATGAAGTATCTACCGTTGTCTTACGGTAATCCCATGCATTTTTCACGCGCATTGTTAAAAAATCATGATCAATTACCTGATCTGCTTTGCGAGTCATCATACGTATACGAATTTTAGAATTTTGATTGATAAAACCATTTCCCATAGGATATCCGTCGAAATCATGTACTGTCACAATATCTCCGTTTGTAAATCTTCCCATAATAGTTTCTATTTCATTATCAAAGATCCAGCACCGCCAGATTTGATCGTTCGGCCTCGCCTTTTTTAAGTGTTACAATAGTATTATACATAAAGTCCCCTTTCTGAACTAAATTCAAAATAACCCGTTGGAAAACGTCTTGTTCTCCAACGGGTATATTTAACGCTCTAATAATAAGTAAAGAGCTTTTTTGTTACTCAAACTCGGGTGCGGATAAGATAACCTAGGCACTTTTTAGTATACATTTATGTTGTTTTATGTTCATATTCTCTTAATTCTATCTGATTTTTTTCTCGTACCAAATTATTAGAGCCAAAATAGAGCCATACAGTATTTTTATATTAAAATCTTCCCCAAGAAAAAACAGAGTATATTTAAAATGCTCAAATATACTCTGTTACTTTTCATAATATTCAATTTTTGCCCTCTCCGCTAACTTTTTCCTCTGACTTTTACTTAGCAAAGGAACTTCCTCGCTTCCATGAATTTCCGAATGATGCTCACTTCTTTTACTTGGTTTATACTTAATTACTGCATCTACATCTCTGCACTGTTCAACTGTAAGCGATATAATACAGCCATGAAAAAATTTGCGCATCTCTTCTATTACATTCTCATCTTCTCTAAAATCCCCTCTTTCAACAGATAAGCCCTGTTTGTCCGTGAATGCAGCCGATGAAACAGTTCCATCTTTTCGCCAAAACATTTGCATATAAGATTCTGGAAAAACTGCTCTATATAATTTCTCACAATTAGGAAATGTGTTATCCATAGAAACTATTCACCACCTTAGCAATAGCTTCTACATCAGCTTCTATTGAGGAATATTTTTCTTGACCGTCACTACTGACTTCAAACACTTCCCATGTATCTTCTAAATTTATTTCAATTTCCAAATATGCACCGTTTTCTTTTTCATATTCAAATTGTACGGAATCACACGCTGTTGGAAATAACTCCGGCTGAACATCTAACGCAGTAATTATTCTTCTTACCATGGAAATCAATTGCTTTTCAAAAGCCCTCGCCGTGTTGCCGTTCCATCCATCTTCTAAATATGCAATTTGATCTAATTTTTTTAAATTAAATATTTTTTCTTCGTTCATAACTACATTTTCAACACTCAAATCTTTTGCCTTATACATATAATATCCAGGTAAAGAATAATTCATACCCTTTTTTATCGTATAAGTTTGGCATATCTCTGCTGTATCAGAACGAATAATCTCTGTATATTTATCTGTCAAGCAATTTGCTTCAACTGTTGAAACGCTGTTTCCCGATATCAACAAACTTACAAACAGTGCGCCTCCTATTGCAGTTCCACGTGTTCGGTTTATCGCCATCATCATTATTCACCTACTATCACTTGTATCTTGTATTCCCCTAATTCAATATTATTAAATATTACTTTGGTAGAATATAAACCTGCTTCTCTAAACACCAAATTTCTTATATCAATATTAAATTGCATACTAGCTATTCCACTTGGCTTGATTTGTTCTGTTGGCAATTGAAAATTGACATCACCCGTATCATACAACACATTATTACTTGGATCTAAAAACATTATTTTAACACTATTTTCTTTCGATGTGTCAAATCCCGCAATACTACATGCAATAGCAAACGAAAAGTTGCCCGGTATTGCAATTGGTGTTAATACTTGCAATGGTTTAACAATCTGCTGCTGCGGACCTTGTGGTGTCATTTCTGTCTGTATTGTATCACAATATGTAAATGATGAAATATACTCCATATCCAAACTCCTTTCATTTTTAACAACACTTCCTCATGTTTATTATAAAATAGATTTTATATTTTTACAAATAAATTTTTCCATAGATTAAATCGCTAATTAAAATACTTTTATCTTTCATAATCCATCTCCTCTACCAACTGGGATTTGATTTATATTGCTTTCAATACTATTTCAAGTATCAATGTCAAAATACAAATCAGTAAAATAGAAATCATTAAAATAACAGTTTTAATTGGTATAATATGCTGAAAGACTACCATAGTCCCTACTAATAATACAGCCGTCCCCTCAATTCTCGAATGTAAATTTATCTTTTTTACACCGTCATACTTTTTTATAAAAGGAAGTTTCCCTTTAATAAGACTATATAGACCTAAAATGCACATTATAGTACCAATCATTACACCTGCCATATCGTCCACCTCCTCGACTATTTAGAATTTATTTCTTTTCATCCCTAATTATACAACAACTCCCTTCATTGTAAAGTAAAAATCACGCCGTTTCCAGACTTGCTTTCCACCATATCCCCTTCTCTATTGATAAATTATTTCTTTATCCACAATCTCCCTTGCACACGATTGTATATTGTTCATTCTCCCTACCCATTTCATCTGATTTTCTGCCTTTAACTGTTCCGTGATCCCATGTGCCTGTTTCATCTGCTCTACAATCCTTTCAAAGCGTTCCTGTGCCTCTTCTTCTATATCAGCCAAATAATCATTCAGTTTTCCACTTGTAAGTAAATTCAAATATACACTCCTGCGATATTCTTTCAGATAGCGTAAATGTCTTTGTCCCCATACGCCTATAAATCTTTGTTCTTCTTCCTCCAGCAAGGTAAGACAGGGGATAAAATAATCCCCTTGTCTGATATAAATTCCTCCCATTTCTTCAAATATTGTTTTTTTCATAATCGTTTCCACCTTTCTTATCGTTCTCTATCCATAGATTTTTTCTTAACTGACCGTTTCGGCTGCTGTCTGCCTTCCTGCTGATAGCGGTGTAGTTTTTCCAGTACACTTGCTTTTTTCGGCTGTTCTAACGGATTTTCTTTCTTCTGCTCCGTCTGATTTTTCCATGCTCGCAGTTCTTCATTGTATTCCATAATCAGTTTTTCTGCCTTGTTATAGACCTTCTGAAATGATTGCACATTTGGATACCCTTCACGTTTTACGATCTGCTCCATACTCCTGTGCAGACGCTTTTCCAAATCCTCTAACAGTTCAATTCGCCCTTCCAGAGATTTTCGCTCTTTGCCTTTAAAGAACCCTCGTAACTCTGACAGTTGCTTTTTCAAAGAAGAAATATCCTGCTGTGTGCGTTTTATCTCCATGGACTGTCTCTGCAATTCATACATACCTCTGCATATCTTTCCACTCCTGTAAATCAATCTTTGACACAGGTTTTGGCGGTAGTTTAAATTTGAAAATTACTTCCTGTAAAAAGTCTTTCGCACCTCGGATAATCAGACGGAACATATCCGGCAGCCAACCGTGTTTCCTAATAGATTGCAAGGTTTTGTCTGTGATTTTTTCCTGCTTGATTTTCAAAATATCCTTTTCAGGAACACCCTCGACTAATGCCACATCAACTGTCCGATTCCATTCCTGCCTTGCCGCATTGTCTGCCTTTATCTCCTCTGCCTTCGGATTGTTCTTTCCGATTTTCTTCGTTGCTAGATAAACACCTCCCTGCTGGAATACAGAAAGTTTTTCTGATTCTTCTTTTACATAGCAGTTAATTGTATCCGTAAACAGTTCCTTCACTTCTTTAGTAAATGATTTGTCCTTAAACCATTCCTCTTTTTTTGTGAAGATATGACTTTCATAAACTTCCCCTTTCGAGATAATGCTGCACCCTGCTCGGATATTTCCCTGCTCGTCTAAAATCTCTTTTTTCGTGCGTCTATGTTTTCCCTGCTCATCATAAAACATATTTCGAGTGGCAATCTTCACTTCAGGCTGCTCCAACATTTTCCGTTCGCTGAATACCAGATGGATATGATAATTCGTTTTTGTCTTGTTATGATGAAGGGCGGCACTACACTCCATACCATATCTTTTATGGAAAGTTTCCGTAAAAAGTCTTACCACATCACCTGCCCTGTACTGAACAAAACTTTCGGGAAGTGCAATAATAAACTCACGCCCTTCGATACATTTCCCTGCCGATCCGCTCGCCTTAAAATCCAACTGATTTTCTCTTGCAAGATTTTTCCAAAACTCCGGTGTTGCCCCTTCTGTCTGATAGGTCTCATAGAGATACTCCTGTCGTTTCGGATTGGAGATATAATCAATACGCCCTGCCACATCGGACAGCTTACTTTGTCTGATAAATGAATGTCTGCCTATAAGCATCCTCCTTCCCTGCCTCTCGCCAGCTTTGCTGTGAGTAGGTGCATAGGCACCTGTTTACGAACTTATCCGCCTGTTGGCGGTACAGCTCCCGGCAGGGCGAAATACACAGAGCATAAACAAAGTTTGTGCGATGGGTGTATTTCGCTCTCAAGCGCCGAGGGCTTGTTTTGTTTAACAAAATCCGATTACTTCTCGGACTTACGCTTATATTTATGGGCGTATCCGCCCTTTTGATCTGCCCATATTCGGGCTGCTTTTTCTATGACTGACAGCAGATGTTCTACGGTACTTTCTTCCCATCCGGCAAGCCATATCAGAGTTTTTTCCTCTGCTTTTGTCAGTTCCACGTCTGCCAGTACCTTGTTCATTTTTTGTATCTGTCTGCCCTCCATCTCATAAAATAAAGCATTCACATTTCTGCTTTCTCTTTCCGGCTGCTTCAACATCCGCAACACTCCTTTCCTGCCTTATCTGTTATTTACAGGTGCGTGTGACGCTCCTGTTTCTATCATCAAAGAAGAATTACCACCGGAATTTCTCCGGCACTCCTCGTTTGTCCAGATATTCTTTTCTCGCCTGTTCCCGTTCTTCCTCTGTGGGCGCAGTTTTGTATTTTGAATATAAATCTCTCATTACCAAAGCATCCAATTTCGCTTCTAATCCTTGTTTTATACTTGGTAAATTTTCTTCCATATCCAGCAAATGAAATTTTACAAGTTCCATAAATAACTGCTCCGGTATCTGTATTTGTTTCATACGCTCTCCTTTCCAACTCCGCAACAATGCAATGTCTTTAGTTTTTGCAACCTTACATTTACGTCTCTGCAATTTCTATACACTCTGCATTGTTGCGTTCTTATCTACGGTTTCACGATTTCATCAAGTTTCCAATACCATGATTCTCCAATCCGTTTTCCTTTAATACCCAACTCTTTTTTCGCATTTTCCAATGTTCGTTTTGAAATTCCTTTTTCTTCGGCAAGGTTAACAATATCCTCACTTTTTACCACGCTGTTTGTTTCTGCCAATTCATAAATGAGTTGTTTTGCCCGCTCCTTTTTATTTGCTTTCGGGGTGATTCCTCCCAACAATTCGTCTGCCGTAATTTCATAATCGCCCAGCCAATGAAAGCCTTCTTCCGTCAGTTCAAATGCCTTTGAATGTCCGAATGCGGCAAGGTTATTCTTTATCTGCACAACTGCTCTTGTATTTTTCTGTCCCTCTATTCTGCCGACTAAAAGAACGCTTCTTGCTACTGCAAAAAAGTCAATCGAACCCATTCCTCGATATGCCGCCTTGTTTCCGGCAGCCTTATTCATATGACCAATTAGGATAATCGCGCACTTATACTTCTCTGCTAAAAGTCCTAATTTCTTAGTCATATCTCTTGCTTCATTTGCCCGGTTCATATCCATTCCGCCACCCAGATAGGCTTGTATCGGGTCTAAAATAAGTAATCGTGCATTGGTTTGAACAATCGCCTGTTCCAAACGTTCATCTATCATAGAAAGAGATTTTTCGCTTTCGTCAATAACCATAATTTTCTCACAATCAGCATCTGCACTTCAAGTCTTGGCTTAACTGTATCTGCTAATCCATCCTCGGCAGTCTGATAAATAATATTCATAGGCTCTGATACCTGCATATCTTCATCAAGTCCGATACCCTTTGATAATTTGGCTGCAAGATTCAATACAAGTGTTGTTTTTCCATCTCCCGGATCGCCTTGAATAATTGTCAATTTCCCATAAGGGATAAACGGATACCACAACCATTCAATTTCCTGCGATTGAATATCTGCCATATTGATAATTTTTAATTCAATTTTCTGTTCTTCCATAAAGTCCTCCATTCAAAAATTCTGTTGTTTCTGCGGAGAACCTCTGTTATACTGATTTTGTAAATATCTTGATAACAAAGGTTATCCGATTTTTCGTAAGTCCTAACAGTTGCCGCTGTCAGGACTTTTTTCAGTTCCCTGCCAAAGATACTTTGCTCCGTCTAACATCCATATAATGGCTTTCAGCATATCCAGACAGTCATTTTTCATCTGCTCCAATCCTTCGTCTGATAACAGGATTTCCTGCTCTTCAAATTGCTTTAGGATTTCCGCAATGTTGTACTGCATAAGTTGTAATTCCTCAACCAGTTGATATATCACTTCTTTTTTCCCGACTACGCACACTTTGTTATAAATGCAGGAACGTACAAAATAATCTTTTTTCTGCATACCGCTCGCTTTGATTTTTGCTTCTATTTCGTCCCTCTCTCTTGGGGAAATACGAAAACTGATTGTTGGGTATTTGTGTACTCCGCTCATAGCTACTCCTCTCCATTGGCAATTTCCAACTTCTCTGCCAATTCTGCTTGTTTATTGGGATACAAATGTGAGTATGTGTTCAAGGTAGTCTCAATCTTCTCATGCCCCAACCGTTCTGCAATCGCCAATGGCTGAAATCCCATTTCAACCAACAATGACGCATGAGAATGCCGTTACGGTATAATAACGACAAACAGAAAAAGCCTTTATTTTCAAGGGGTTTGAGCGTTTGTCGTCTTTTATTCAATTCCTTTTCCAAGTTGAAAATTGACGAAAACTATAAAGAAAAAAGGAGGCTGTTTTATTAACGACAAAATTTAATAGTGCCAGCGGTCCGGCTTTATGTCTGACCGCTGGTTGCCGTGGGCGTTTCACTTTTATAGGTGGACGCCCTTTTTTCATACTCATTTTCGAGAGAAAGGAGATCCACATGGAATTAAACGAAATGGAAAAAAAGCTGCTCTTTCAAGTGGAGGGCGATTATCAGACAAAGATCCTGAATGAACTTTATATGACCGTGCGGTATTCAAATAATTCCGAACAGCGGGAGGCGGCAGAAGGTCTTATGGCAAAACTTCGTGTTCTGTCAAATGCAGAGTGCATGGACTTGGTAAAAGATATTCAGAAGAATTACCGTCTGCCCTATCCAGCCCGGACGATTGGAGAAAAGATCGCCGAGGCCAGACAACAATCAGGGGCAGAAAAATTGAAGGGGCATGACATCATGGCACTTGAACGCTTTGATCCAGAAGTAAAGCACATGATCGTCTTTGATGTATTGTCTTACGATTCCCCTGTTGGCGACAAAGGCGATAAGATGCGCTTGTTCCTTACAGATGCCGGCTATCAGAAATTTTTAGAGAGCCAGGAACGGGGCGAAGTGAAACTGAAAAACCATGCGAAGGTCTCTGACGGTCATCTCCATTATGACCGCAGGGATCATGCCTTGTAACGGAATAGTCGAAGAAAGGAGGCGGTACAATGGCAGTATTCCGTGTAGAGAAAACAAAGGACTTTACGATAATGAGCAATCACCATCTGCGCAATACGGAGTTGTCCTTAAAGGCAAAGGGGCTTTTATCACTTATGTTGTCGCTGCCGGAAGATTGGGATTATACCACAAAGGGACTCGCCCATATCTGCAAGGATGGTGTGGATTCTATCACTACTGCCCTGAAGGAACTGGAGCGGCATGGTTATCTCACCAGACAGCGCCTCCGCTATGATAACGGGCAGTTGGGAGACATTGAATATACGATCCATGAGCAGCCTGTAAGTACCGAAAACACAGGGCTTTCACCTAAACGGGAAAATCCAAGACAGGTAAAACCAGAACAGGCAAAACCTAAACAGGCGGAACCTGAACAGGAAAATCCGGCACAATTAAATACTAATCCATTAAAAACAAAAAAATCAAAAAAAGATAAATCAATAACTTATCCATCAATCTATCCGGCAGAGCCGGAAGCGGCAAACCGCACGGATGGGATGGATCGGATAGAGCTGATAGAAGCCTATCGTGAAATCATCAAAGAAAATATTGAATATGACTTACTGGTCTTACGGTATGGCAAGGAACGTTTGGATGAAGCCCTTGAACTTATGCTTGAAGTGATTTTGTCGAAACGCCCTTACATTCGCATTGCCGGAGATGATTTTCCGAGGGAGATCGTCAAGAGCCGGTTCCTGAAGATCAATTCCGGCCACTTAGAGTATGTCTTTGACTGTATCGACAAGAACACAACGAAGGTCGGAAACATCAAAGCGTATCTGCTGGCGGCGCTGTATAATGCCC
Source organism: Firmicutes bacterium AF25-13AC (assembly GCA_003478935.1). GTDB lineage: Bacteria > Bacillota > Clostridia > Lachnospirales > Lachnospiraceae > Anthropogastromicrobium > Anthropogastromicrobium aceti. The sequence continues at coordinate 161,480 of QUFP01000001.1, read as the reverse complement.
CGGCTACAATGGACAGCTATTACCGTGCCGAGGTCAATCACGACCTGTACGGCTGTTAGGCACCTTTGGGTGTCTTTTTTCATTTCATCACAGGAAGGAGGCAAAGCACAATGAAAAGAAACACTGTGCCGGTACTATGCCCGGCGTAACCAAAGAACAGATTCAGGCAGCGCGGGAAGCTGACTTGTTTACTTACCTGCAATTCCATGAACCCGGCGTGCTGAAACAGGATGGACCTAATTTCCGGCATAAGGAGCATGACAGTCTAGTATATGTGACCGGGAAAAGGTACTGGTACTGGAACAGCCGCGGACGGAGTATCAATGCGCTGGACTACCTGATCCAGATTCGGGGATATGGTCTTGTGGATGCGGTTCATGCTCTGGTAGGTGGCGAAATCCCACAGGAACCGGCTTACCGAAGTACGGCAGAAATACAGGTATCAAAAGAGCCGGAAAAGAAAACATTCGCTCTCCCCTGGGCCAGACGTTGCGCGACCGCTGCGGTCTCCTATTTGCAGAAACGGGGGATCAGCTCAGAAGTCATTCGCCAGTGTTTACAAGCCGGGATTTTTTACGAAGCCCGGTATCATGGAGAACCGGTTTGTGTGTTTGTTGGGAAAGATGATTCCGGGAAAGCGAAGTTTGCTTGTATGCGCAGTATCAGCGGCAATCTCAAAAAGGATGTCTATGGCAGCGACAAAGGATATAACTTTTGTTATCCCCCGCAAAGTCCGGGCAGCCGGCATGTGGCAGTCTTTGAAGCTCCTATTGATGCGCTTTCCCATGCGACACTTCAAGAGCTGGAGGGATGGAAATGGAATGGTTATCGCTTGTCTTTGGGCGGTACTTCCCATGTGGCGCTGACTTCTTTCCTGGAACGCCACCCGGAGATACGGCGTGTTACCCTTTATATGGACCACGACCTTGCCGGATTTGTCAATGCCCGGAAAATCAAGACCATGCTTCACGAGGATAAACGTTTCCGTCATATCCGGGTAAGTGTCAACCCTCCCCGGATGGGAAAAGATTACAATGAGAAATTGCTGCTGGTTCGGGAACAACTGCAAACCAGCCAGCACCAACGCCGCCCAAAAGAGGCGGCTGTTTCAATTTAGGGAGGATTTCAACATGAATGGATCTCAACATATCTGCTTTACAGACAGCGCCGGAAAAGCGCTGTTTTCCATTCCCGACAATGGTTTACTCTGCCTGTTCTATGGAAACGGGGACAGGCACTTTGCTGTTTGTCATCGTCTGGATGACACCCATGCAGAAATTGACGGGGTAAATTATTCGCTGCCGGATTTTGCCAAAAGGATGAAACACAACCAGATCAGCTTTGCTCCGGCATAAGGCTGGAAAACAAATAACAGGAGGATTTGAAAATGAAAAAAATTGAAAATACCGCTTTGCAGATGATTGCCGAGGCTTCCCGGTGTCCAGACTACGGCCCCGATATGGTTAAATCGCTGATGAAAAAGCTGGACATGAACGAAAAGGGCTTTGCTCTTTTGATGAATGTTGCCCCATCCACAGTGCGTCTTTGGACCAGCGGAGCTGCACAGCCCTGCGGCACAGCAAAACGCCTCATGCAGATTTATGAAACCGGTCCGGAGATTGTCGGCAAGATTGCCGGCGGGCAGCTACCGGCAGATGGGAGGGATTGATTAAATGGCGGAGACAGATAGCCAGCCGTTTGCGGAAAATGAGCAGGTCAAAGAGCTGCTTCACATGAAAGGAGGAATTTGATTGAATCAGGAACCACTACCGCAGATTCATTTGATCCGTGATACAGACTTATCCGTCTTTGCGTATGAGCTCCATATTTTTGCCGGAGATTTTCTTAGGGAATGCGAATTTAATATGCGTTCTCTGGCGACAAATACCGGGGCTGATTCCATTGCCATCATGGGAAAAAATCACATATGGCTTTCCGACGCTTTGTTTGCTTATTGTTCTACGGCGGATCTTTATCAAATGATCTCAACAACGGAGTTTATCGGAGCGAGGGCTTTCCTGTTTCATACGGATCGCAGAGAGGGCGGTCACTTGTACGGAGATGTCCTGATGATGGATTTAGACACGCTGCGGCAGGATATAAAAAGAAATATCCTCTATCCTTGCGGCGTCAATATCGAACGCAAAGATGGTTCAGCGGCTACGGTCAGCCTGAAAGAATGGACTGAAATGGAGCTTTACGAAAAAGATGCTCTGAAAAGTTGGGGGTTTTCTTATGCCCCGAATCAAGTTACGGAATGGCAGTACCACTATTCCACGATGTTCAGACAGTGGATGGATCAGGCATTTCGTTATATGCCCCAGGATTTAGAAGAACGCCTGAATATGCAATATATGGAGGCAGCCCAGAACCCGGATATGGATAAGTACCGCATACCACAGGGAACGGCAAAGCAGATGCTTCTTTATGACGAAGCCCCTGTGTATCGCCTTCTTCCATCCGGTTCGGAGAAAATTGCGCCCATCGCGGCAATCTCTACGGGCCTGTGGTATGAAAATTACCGGGAGTTTGCCATTGCACCGGAGGATTTAGGCGCTCTGGACAAACTGATCCGCAGGGAAACTGACCGGCTCACAGGAAACCTCCCACAACTTCACAAAAACGAAGAACGTCGCCCTGCCCCGGAGCGATAAGAATTTTACACTGACTGGAGGTGATGAAGATTGGCAGGAGTGCATGAAGATTTCGGTGAAAAGATCGGCGGTGCGAAAAAAGACCTGTGGAAAGACCGCGGGCTGTATGCGGATGATCTGGAAGCCATGAATGAGCGCGAAGCCGAAAAATTTGTGAAAAAGGATAATGTCTGGAAAAAGCCGGACTATGCAGCCATGCTGGAGGAAGGGATTCCTCTTGGCGTGGTCTATTTTATCAAAAAAGCAAGGGACGGCTTAAACGCCTCTCCTCAGTATTACCGCACGGATGACACCCCGGAAAAACGGACTGCGAGGCAAAAGGAGTATATAAAAACAGTCCGGGAATTGCAGACAGTGCTTTCAGATGTCCGTACTGTGGAGGATGCCATGAGAGCCTATGACCGCTTTTTCGTTGACAATGGATATTTAGAAAAGGTACAGGGCTGGGTAAGCGGAATCCATTACCGGGCAACGAAAAAGGGTCAGGACAATCCCGTGATTACAAACAAATTATCCAATACTATGCTGATCCGCTCGGCTGAATATTTTGAGCGCAACTTTACTCAGAAAGCAAAAAAGGAACAGTTTTGTGTTTCCAAAGAGCAGAAAATACCGAAAGGTTATGCGATCCACTTCAACGACGGGAAACATACCTATTCTAAAAATGAGGACTGGAAACCCGGTACCTACTATGTGACAAAAGGCTATTCGATCCTGCGGACCAATTTTGAGACCAAAGAAGCTGCCCTGAAATGGGTGCAGGAACTTGCCAAAGGCAGGAACAAAAATGGGAAGATCCGGTTTGTCCCTCCCCAGCTCGCCCATGTCAAACGTACCGGCCCGGATTATCGGAATGGCGTGGAGATCACCGGACAGCATTATCTTGATACATTTGGATTCCGCGGCGGCGAGTTTGGAAACTGGATGAACCAGAACGACCGTCAGACCTCCCTTAACATGGGATTTGAAGCACTAAAGGATCTGGCGTCAGCCCTTAAGATCAGCGATAAAGATATTGCTTATCAGGGAACGCTTGCTATCGCTTTTGGTGCAAGAGGCAGCGGCAATGCTGCGGCTCATTATGAACCTTTGCGTACAGTCATCAATCTTACGAAAATGCACGGGGCCGGTTCGCTGGCACATGAATGGTGGCATGGACTTGACGATTATCTTGGTACAAAGATGGGCGCAAAAGGGATGCTGTCAGAACAGCCCCGCCTCTATGCGCCGTTCCAAAAACTCATTGACACCATGAAGTATAAACCGGAAACACCGGAACAGGCAGCAAAGCGCACGGAAGCACAAACAGAACGCACCCGGAAAAATGCGGCAAGCTGGCTGGATTCCTCGGTTCTTGCCTCTCTGAAACGGTATGGCAATGAGGAACAGATGGAAACCTACGCAGTCTTGCGGGAAGCATTTTTGTCCGGCGAACCCGGCTCTGTGGGACAGATCAGCGCATTTAAGAAGAATGTTACCGGCCGGGTAATTCCCAAAAGTGAACGGGAACGGCTGGAAATTTTTGAGCGTATGCTTTCCAGGATGCAGGCGCAGGAAGCTCCGCAGATTGGACGGACGGAAACTGATTTTTACCGTAATTCGGTACGCATGGGAAAAGAATGTGAAAAAGACGGCGGTTATTGGGACAGCAATGTGGAAATGACAGCCAGAGCCTTTGCCTGTTATATCAAGGACAAACTGCCCTACACATCGGATTATCTGGCAGGCCATGCCGACTGTGCCCTTACCCTGGTTTCCGGTAAAGACGGAGAAATGGAGGTATTGAAAGCCTTTCCTGTGGGGGAAGAACGCCGTGCGATCAACGCTGTTTTTGACGAGATCATTCAGGATTTGAAACGGGAACAGCTATTGACCCATGCCGATGTAACGCTTCCTCTCTCTGTTTCTGAACTTCGTGAGGCAGCGGACGGTCAGCTATCCATGTTCGGCGTCGGCCGTCCTTCCGTGATGGATCAGCTTGCGGCAAACAGACCGGCAGATAAAAAATCACCGGCACAGACGATTTTCAGAAAAAACCATGAGCCGGAAATATAGCAGGAGGTGAACAGCATTTTGGAAGAAAACAGGGATTACCATGCCTACCGGTATGGCGACCACTTGACGCCGGGATCAGAGCTTAAAATTGAACACAGCGTAGTTTGTGAAAATGTGGATATTTCTACTCTGATCACAATGGGAACCGATAGCCTGGAAGCCATGCGCCAGGGAAGTATTGACGGGGAGCAGAAAGCCTATGAAATCGTGGTGGCTGCTGCAAAACAGTGGGAACAGCAGGCAGCGGCAACACAGACGATCAACCGGGCTTTGGAATATCTTCGTACACCGGAGATCGAACATACCGGCAACCAGTGGAAAGACACCGATAACTGGAGGGCGGATCAGAAAATCAGCAACCGGGTCTATCAGATGACCTGCAGTATTTGGGAAGATACGAAATATGACAGAGAAACCAAACAGAGTGTTCCGATTGCCTGGTATGTGACATGGGAAGTCCGTATTCATTCCCCGAAGCAGGGATATGGAGCAAAGATTGCCGGACAAAACCAGAAACGATATACAGATAAGAACGCAGCCATAAAATACCTGGACGGGCGAAAGAAAGCCTATTCCCATTTATTCACGGAAATTTCCCCGCCGATCCCGAAAGAATATGAGCACCATTTTATGGTTCACGGTACTCTTTTACCTGGCTATACGGTTGAAGGACTGGAACAGGCCAAAACGGAACATGCCGCCGCCGAGGTTTCGGAGGGCGGTATTTTTACACCCGAAAACCAGGAGAAGCCTTCCGTCCTGGGGAAGCTCTCTGTGGCAAAAACTCAGGAAAAAACGCCAACCACTCCCGGTACGGCAATGAAAAAGAAGGAGGATATACAGTTATGAAAGTGTTAATGGTAGAGCCGGGCAAGTCCCCTTATGCTGCGGAGATCGAAAGTGGTCTGAAATCCTTGCAGGCGGCAGTGGGCGGAGATATTCAGGCGGTCTATCCGTATGAGGACCCGGTGGCTCTGATCTGCAATGAAGAAGGCAAGCTGATGGGGCTGCCTTTGAACCGAGCTCTCTTTGACGATGACGGCCACATCTATGATATTGTGTCCGGGAATTTTCTGATCGTTGGTCTTGGCGAGGAAAATTTTACAGACCTTTCCCCGGATCTGATGGAGAAATATGGGGAGCAATTCAAGTACCCTGAAAAATTTGCAAGGCTTGCCGGCGAGATCATTGCAGTCAAGCAGCCTGCAACCAATGAGCACCGGGAAAAACCGATGATGCACCATTCCGGCCCGGATTTGTAGAAAGAAAGGAGCCAATTATGTTAATGGCAGTAAATGAACCTTATGCCCTTATGGTGCAGCCGGACGATATTCTGATCTCTCCCCGTGAGGTAGATGAACATTTTGGGACGATGGTATGCTTTCATCCCCGCTATGCGCTGGGCGACCATCACAACCATATGGACAAAGATGACTTCCTGCGGGAAATGTATTTAGATACCGTAGGACATGATGAAGCCGGCATGAAACGCTATGAACGGATGGTAAACATTGTAAGCAGCCGTTTCCGGCATGGACCAAAGACAGAGGAACGGGCGATCGATGAAGCAATGCAGAAAGTAATTTCGGAAAAGTATCTGATGCTCCCCCTCTATCTCTACGACCACTCAGGTCTTGCCATGAGTACAGAAAGTTTCTCAGGCAGGGCTCCTCATGCAGAATGGGACAGCGGACAGGTCGGCTGGATCTATGTTTCCAAAGAAGATGCCCTAAAGGAATTTGACGCTGACAAGATGACCGGCGCCATCCGGCAGAAAGCGGACGCACTGATGCGCAGCGAAGTCGCCGCTTATGATTCCTATCTGCGTGGCGAATGTTATGGGTTTGAGCTTTATAAAAACGGGGAGCTGTCGGATAGCTGCTGGGGCTTTATGGGTAACTTTTCCGATGTGTTGAAAGATATGGCGGCATACCTCCCGGATGAGTGCAAAGGGATGGTCGATCATCTGGAGGAACAGGAACGCCCGGCTACGATCATCAAGACGCTTTTGAAACATGCTAAAATTCAGGTCGATCAGGCAGCAAAAGCCTTTGAACACGCTTCCCGACAGCAGGTTCTTGGGGAAAGCCGGTAAAAAGTTATTTCCATATTATAAATACCGATTTTATCAGAAAGGAGGATGCTCTTGCAGGAAGAACTCGAACAACGAACGGTTTCTGTTTCTATACAGGCAGCAAAACTGTCAGGGCGGGTACTGCGTGCGGCTATTGCTGCGGTACTCCAAAAGATGGAACAGGAACGCACAATGCCAAAAGTCGGGCGCAACAGCATGAAGCGGCTGACTTATAAAGACCCCGGAGCCAATACCATTGAAGTTTCAGGGCGAATCCGCTCTTTTGAACGGTATGCCAGAAAACATCAGGTACGCTACCATATAGAAAAGGAACTTGGGACCGATCCCCCAAAATGGACGGTATATTTCAAGGCAAACCAGGCGGATGCACTGACGGCAGCTTTTAAGGAATATACAAAGAAAGACCTTACACGCAGCACCAGACCGTCGCTGCTTACACAGCTTCATAAGTTCAAAGAACTGGCACAGTCGCTTGGCCGTGACCGTGTAAAGAACAAAGAACACGGAGGACCGGAACGATGAAGATTGATGCAGAAACATTGAAAAAACAGGTCATTCTCCATCTGCCTTATGTTCTGTTCCTTCTGGTATTTGCCAAGCTGGGCGAAGCGGTGCGGCTGGCTCCTGGAGCAGACGCTTCCCAAAAGCTGTTAGGACTGTCCGAAGGCTTTGCCCTTGCGTTTCAGAGTATGTGGCCGGGGGCGGCAATGGACTGGCTGATCGGTTTCTGCGGTGCAGCCATTATGCGGCTGGCAGTCTATCTTAGAGGGAAAGACGCTAAGAAATACCGCAAAAATGTGGAATATGGTTCTGCAAGATGGGGAAATAAAGCCGATATTGCCCCGTTTATGGACCCAAATCCGGAAAACAATATCATTCTTACCCAAAGTGAAGGACTGATGTTAAACGGAAGGCCCAAAAATCCGGCCAATGCAAGAAATAAAAATGTACTGGTAGTCGGAGGATCAGGTTCGGGAAAAACGCGCTTTTTCATCAAGCCCAATCTGATGCAAATGCACAGTTCCTACGTCGTCACCGATCCGAAAGGTACAGTCCTTGTGGAATGCGGAAAGATGTTGCAGCGAGGCACACCAAAGCTGGACAAGGACGGAAAGCCTGTGCGTAATGAAAAAGGAAAGATCATCTATGAGTCCTATAAAATACGGGTATTCAATACGATCAATTTCCAGAAAAGTATGCACTTTAACCCGTTCGCCTACATTCATTCCGAGAAAGATATTCTGAAGATCGTCACTACCCTAATCGCCAATACCAAAGGCGAAGGAAAAGCCGGAGACGATTTCTGGGTCAAGGCAGAAACCCTGCTCTATACGGCACTGATCGGATATATCTATTATGAGGCTCCGGCAAACGAACAGAATTTTGCCACACTGGTAGAAATGCTGAACGCAATGGAAGTCCGTGAGGATGATGAGTCGTTCAAAAATGCCGTTGACCTTCTCTTTGACGCGCTGGAACAGAAAGACTCGGATCATTTTGCCCTGCGTCAATATAAGAAATATAAGCTCGCTGCCGGAAAAACAGCCAAGTCGATCCTTATTTCCTGTGCTTCCAGACTGGCTCCTTTTGACATTAAAGAAGTCAGGGAAATTACCATGTATGACGAACTGGATCTGGATATGCTGGGAGATGAACGGACTGCTCTTTTCCTTATTATGAGTGACACGGACGGGACCTTTGCATTTTTGATCAGTCTGATCTATTCCATTTTGTTTAACCGCTTGTGTGAGCGGGCGGATGATGTATATGGTGGAAGGCTTCCCATCCATGTGCGCTGCCTGATCGACGAGGCGGCAAATATCGGGCAGATCCCGAACCTGGAGCGTCTTATGGCGACCATCCGAAGCCGTGAGATCTCTGCCTGCCTGGTGCTGCAGGCGCAAAGCCAACTCAAAGCCCTGTATAAAGACAACATGGACACCATCATCGGTAACTGTGACGCCTCCCTTTTCTTAGGAGGCAAAGAAGAAACCACCTTAAAAAGCTGGAACTCCCTGTTGGGGAAAGAGACCATCGACCTGTATAACACCAGTGTCACAAAGGGCAATCAGGAATCCCACGGACAAAATTTTCAAAAGCTGGGAAAGGATCTGATGTCGGTGGATGAACTGGCAGTCATGGACGGGGGTAAATGTCTGTTGCAGATCAGGGGTGTGCGGCCGTTCCTCTCCCGGAAATACGATATAACCAAACACCCAAATTACAAACTGCTTTCCGATTTTAATGAGAAGAACGCTTTTAATATCGAAAAGTTTCTTTCTACCCGGATGCCGATGCGTCCCGGTGAACGATACCGCAATTATGAAGTCACAGCCGAAGATCTGGCTTCCCAGACTTTATAAAGTTGTTCCTGCCTGTCAAAGCATGACGCCCTGGCAGGCTTTGTTTTTGTCACGATGAAAGGAGGATATTTTGAGGATTCGTGATTCTCCCTGAAAAGTAAATAACCGCAGGATTTTTCCTGCCCCATGCCGCCGTGCTGTTTGAAACAGATTTTTTTCTAAAAACAGTGCGGCGGCTTTTTTTGTTTCCGGCCTGATACGGCCATATCACAAATTAAAATTTCTGAAATTAAAGGAGGAACTATATGGCATTTTTTGCAAGCGCGATTGATACTTTGAAGATCCTTGTGATCGCCCTGGGCGCAGGTCTGGGCGCATGGGGTGTTGTAAACCTTCTCGAGGTTACGGAAATGATAACCCAGGTGCAAAATCCCAGGGGATCAAGCAGCTTATGGCAGGCGGAGGTATCGCTCTGGTTGGTGCAACGCTGATCCCGCTGCTTTCCGGCCTGTTCGGTTAAGGGCTGACTTATGGGCAGTCTGTTTGAATGGATAACAGACTGGATTAAAGAGGGCCTGATCGATGCGATCACCGGACAGTACACCAGTATTTTCAACTCCGTCAACAATCAGGTTGCGGATGTGGCAAATCAGGTAGGACAGACCCCGCAGGGCTGGAATGGCGGCGTGTTTTCCATGATTCAGAATCTTTCAGAAACCGTCGTCATTCCCATTGCGGGCATGATCCTGACCTTTGTTCTGGTGTATGAACTGATCCAGATGATTCTCGAAAAGAACAACATGCACGAATTCGATACATTCAACATCTTCAAGTGGATTTTCAAGACTTTTGTTGCCACTTACCTGCTCACCAACTGTTTTACGATTGTGATGGCGGTCTTTGATGTGGCCCAAAATGTGGTGTCGCAAAGTGCCGGTGTCATAAACGGGAACCTGGATGTGCAGGCGGCGTTGTCTGATCTGAAAACCCAGCTTGAAGCAATGGGAATGTGGGAACTGATTGGACTGTGGCTGGAAACCAACATCATCAATCTGTGTATGTGGGTACTGTCCATCGTGATCTTTGTCATTGTATATGGCCGTATGATCGAGATTTATTTAACCGTGAGCCTTGCACCGATCCCGTTTTCCACAATGGCAAACCGGGAATGGGGACAAATGGGAACCGGGTATCTGCGTTCCCTTTTTGCCCTGGGCTTTCAGGGGTTTTTGATCCTGATCTGTGTTGCCATTTATGCAGTGCTGGTCCAGTCTATCCCATCGTCCGGCGACGTGCACGGCGCGATCTGGGGAACGGCGGGTTATACGGTACTGCTGGCTTTTGCCCTGTTTAAGACAGGTTCGTTATCCAAATCCATATTTAATGCAAGATAGCATGAACAAAACCAATTCTAAAAAGGAGGATTTTATATATGAGTAAAACCAATACAGAAAAAATGGCGCCGGAGACACAGACGCCGGAAATGGCAAACGGCATGAAGCTGGATGTCCGCGTGCGTCCGATCGCCCCAATGGGAAACCTGCTGGCGTTTGCCAATGTTACGATTGGCGGATGCTTTAAGATTGACGGCTTCCGTATCTGTTCCAGTGAAAAGGGGCTGTATGTCAATATGCCCGCAACCCAGGATAAGGGAGGCAACTGGAAAGATGTCTGCTGGCCGGTTACGGCAGAGTTCCGCAAGCAGCTCAACGATGCCTTAATCGATGGGTACGGGCAGGCTATTGAAAATTTGCAGGCAACTCTTGAAGCAACAAAGGGAGCTGCGGAAAAGCCTTCCCTGACCGGTGCATTGAAGGAAAATGCCGGTAAGGTCAAAGAACAGCCGACTAAACCTGCCCCATCTAAGAATGAGCAGGCTCGCTAATGCCGGAAACGAAACAGTACGGCATTATCTATGCCGATCCGCCCTGGCATTATGACAGGAAACATGGAAGCGGCGTTGCGGAAAACCATTACCCCACAATGAGCATTGAAGAAATCTGTGCCCTGCCGGTATCGGAACTTGCCGCAAAAGACAGCGCCCTCTTTCTGTGGGCGACCTTCCCACAGCTCAATGAAGCCTTCCGGGTGATCGACGCCTGGGGGTTCAAATATAAAACGCTGGCTTTTCTATGGCTCAAACAGAACCGGAAAGCGGATAGCTGGTTTTATGGCATGGGCTTTTGGACCCGCTCAAACGCGGAGGTCTGCCTGCTGGCAACCAGAGGCCGTCCGAAACGCCAGTGTGCGGGAATCCATCAGTTTGTGATCTCCCATATTGAGCAGCACAGCAAGAAACCGGACGAGGTGCGGGATAAGATCGTAAAACTCATGGGCGATCAGCCAGAGTGGAACTGTTTGCAAGACAAAAGACTCCCGGCTGGGATGTATGGGGCAATGAAGTGAACTGTACGCTGACTATGCCGGAGCGAAAGGGGTGATTTTGATAGAACAAGATGCAAAGCGGCTGCTTATGGAACGGCTGGACGAGTGTTTGAAGGTTCATGCGGATATGCTGGATGCACAGAACATCGGCAGCATTTACGAGTTGCAGGGATTTTCGGAACTCCACTATTATCTGAGGTTGAGCATGTATTTACTCCGGCGGAAGTAGAGGCACTTCTTTCTTTTCAGGACCCGTTGGATGTAGCCCGATGGTGCTGGGAAGAAAATAACCATGAACACAGTTTCCCGATCTGCGATCTTCTCAAAGAAATTGATGCAGAGCAAAAATTTGAACATTTCACAAGCGAGCCTTCCGCACAGGACAAATATACGCTCCTGATGAAACGACTGGGACAGAATTACTTTGCCTACCGGGAAAGCCTTATGTCAAAGGATAAGGAATCCTTAATTGAAAAAGCTGCTGAAATTACAGCCATGCAGGAGGCGTATTCCTATCTGACAACAAAGTTTGAGTTCGGGGATGAAATGCTGGATGATGTGCTGGCGCTTGAGAATCCTTTGAAATACTTTGCAGACCGTTGGCTTTTGCCAGTTTCGGATGTGTTCGACGTGGATATGGATATTCGGGAAAATATTGCCGGAATCCGAGACAGCCAGGAATACCTGTGTCAGAGAGGACCGGCTGTTTCTGTCCTGGCACGGCTGCAAAATGCGGCTCAGGAAGTGCGGGAATGTCCGGCTGCGGAGAAAGCGGTACGCGATTTTGGTGCACGCTAATGGACCGGAAACTATATTACGATGGGAGGTGTATAGATGCCTTATGTACCTGTACCAAAGGATTTAACCAAAGTTAAGACCAAGCTGGCCTTCAATCTGACGAAGCGCCAGCTTATTTGTTTCAGCCTTGCCGGGCTTGTCGGCCTTCCGGTGTATTTCTTTACCCGCGGGGCGATCGGGAACTCGGCGGCTGTACTTTTGATGATCGGGCTGATGATGCCCTTTTTCTTCTTCGCCATGTATGAGCGTGACGGGCAGCCGGCAGAAAAGATTTTGAAGAACCGGCTCCGTTATAAGCTCTGGCCGAAGGACCGTCCATACAGGACGGATAACCTGTATAAATCTATGTCAAAGAAGGAGGTTACAAAGATTGCCAAAAAACAAGCAGCAGGAAGCTCAGGAAAAGCGTCTGCAAAAAAACATCAGGCAGGCCAAAAAGACCAGAGCCGATGCAAAGCAGGGCAAAACTAAGTCTGCCCGTTCCAAGCCGTCTAAAAAAGGCGGCTTTTTTGCCGGGCTGAAAGCAGATGCCCCGCAGACGGTCCAGCAGAGCATTCCCTACCGTGAAATGTACCGGGATGGGATCTGCCGGCTGACTGATACCCTTTACACCAAAACGGTGCAGTTTTTTGATATTAACTATCAGCTTGCACAGGCAGATGATAAAGCACAGATCTTCGAGGGTTACTGCGATTTCTTAAATTACTTCGACGCCTCGATCCATGTGCAGCTTACCTTTATCAACCAGCGGGCCAATATGCAGGATTTTACCAGAAGCATTGACATCCCTCCCCGCGGCGACGAGTATGACGGAATCCGCAGGGAATACGGGGATATGTTAAAGAACCAGTTGCAGAAAGGAAATAACGGTCTCACCAAACGTAAATACATTACCTTTGGGATCGAGGCAGATGACCTGCGTACTGCGAAAATGCGTCTGGAACGCATTGAAACGGATGTGCTGGCAAATTTCAAGACCCTTGGAGTCCAGGCAAGATCCTTAAACGGACTGGAACGTCTGGAGCTTCTTCACAGCCAGCTTCACCCGGACGGTCAGGAAAAGTTTCATTTCCAGTGGTCGGATCTGCCTAAGACCGGTCTTTCTACCAAAGACTTCATTTCCCCATCCGGGCTGTCTTTTTCAAAGGATGGAAAGACATTCCGGGTAGGCGATCATTCCGGTGCTGTCTCCTTTTTGCAGATTTTGGCGCCGGAGCTTACCGACCGGCTTTTAGCGGATCTTCTTGACTTAAACGACGCCGTGACCGTCAACCTGCATATCCAGTCTATCGACCAGGCGCAGGCGATCCGAAACATCAAGCGTAAAATGTCGGACCTGCAGAAAATGACCATTGAGGAACAAAAGAAAGCGGTCCGATCTGGGTATGACATGGACATCATTCCCACCGACCTTGCCACCTATGGAGAAGAAGCCAAAAATCTTTTGCAGGATTTACAGAGCCGCAATGAGCGCATGTTCCTTGTGACGGTACTGGTGGAAAATATCGCTGCCAAACGTCAGAAGCTGTTCAATGATATTTTTGCCGCTTCGGGTGTGGCACAGAAATACAACTGTGCCTTAAAACGGCTGGATTACCAGCAGGAACAGGGGCTTATGTCCTCGCTTGCTCTTGGTACGAACCAGATTGAGATTGAGCGCGGGCTTACGACCAGCAGCACAGCGATCTTTGTACCGTTTACCACCTGTGAACTGTTCCAGGAGGGCGAGGCATTGTATTACGGCCTGAACGCCCTTTCCAATAACTTGATCATGGCGAACAGAAAAACGCTGAAAAACCCCAATGGGCTGTTTCTCGGTACCCCAGGAAGCGGCAAATCTTTCTCTGCCAAGCGTGAGATCGTCAATGTGTTCCTTCTGACGGAGGACGACATCATTATCGCCGACCCGGAAAATGAGTATGGGCCGCTGGTACAGCAGTTCGGTTCCCAGGGGCAGGTCATTGATATTTCCCCTACTTCCACGAACTACATCAACCCGATGGACATCAATCTGGACTATTCCGATGATGAAAACCCGATCACTTTGAAAAGTGATTTTATCCTGTCGCTGTGTGACCTTATCATCGGCGGCAAAGAAGGACTTTCCCCCATTGAAAGGACGATCATCGACCGTTGTACCAGACTGGTGTACCGGGAATACCTGCAGGACCCGTGCCCGGAAAATATGCCGATCTTAGGTGATCTTTACGAGCTGCTTTTGAAACAGTCTGAACCGGAGGCACAGAATATCGCAACGGCGCTGGAAATCTATGTCAATGGTTCCCTTAACGTGTTCAACCACCGTTCCAATATCCAGATGGATAAACACCGGGTACTGTGTTTCCAGCTTAAGTCACTGGGAAAAGCCTTAAAGGAAATCGGGCTTTTGATCATGCAGGATGCGGTGTGGAACCGTGTCACGGCCAATCGCTCCAAACATAAAACAACCTGGTTCTATATCGACGAATTCCATCTTCTTTTGAAAGGGCAGACAGGAAGTTTCAGCGTGGAGATCTGGAAACGCTTCCGTAAATGGGGCGGAATCCCATCAGGTTTAACGCAGAATGTCAAGGACCTTCTGGCTTCCCGTGAGATCGAAAATATTTTTGAGAACTCGGACTTTATCTATATGCTCAACCAGGCCCAGGGAGACCGTCAGATTTTGGCAAAGCAGTTGGGAATCTCCCCGCACCAGCTTTCGTATGTGACCCATTCCGGTCCCGGCGAGGGGCTTTTGTTCTTTGGAAATGTGATCATCCCTTTTGTGGACCACTTCCCGAAGGACACACTCTTGTACAGCGTGCTTACCACAAGACCGGATGAAGTAGCGGGGACCAAAGCGTGAGACAAAAATTAAAATGGATCGGAGGTGAGAACAATGGCACACGACAGGGAATTTCAAAGGAAGCGCAAAGATACCCGGATGCCGGTGCGTGATTCCCACGGGGAGGATCAACCGGCAGCCAGGCAGACCGAACAGGATTTTGACCTGCGCAGGGCACGGGACACCCCTTCTTCTGTCAACGGCAAGACACACAGGCAGGACATCCCTGTACAGACGGAATTTTCCCATCTGTCACCGGAAACACCGGCGTCCTTGCTGGAACAGGGCGAAGCGTATGCAACCGCTTTGGATGGTTTTTCGGAACACTTTGAGACACCGGATGCTACCAGGACAGCGCCCCCGATACAGGACAACGTGCGAAGCAATTTCCGGCAGGAGGCTTCCAGGCGTTCTTTTGTAACAGAGGATGTGACAGACCATGATACCGGAAAATATGCTCCTTCTTCCGAAGGCTCAGCCACACCGGACAGCACAGACAGATCCGGTCAGGAACACCGTTACCGAACACACCAGCATGGGAACAAATATCAGCAGCGTTTTCAGGAAGCGGCACAGGCGGAGGAACAGGCAGCGCAGAAGGAAAAGGGTATGGATAGCGAACCGCCGAAAACATCCAAGCTGGAATTTACTGCGGATGAACTACCGCCGGAGACAAAGGATAAAAAGCTCACCCATGCAAGACGGAAGGCGGAACGGACTGCACAAAAAGCAGAGCAGGCGCAAAATCGTCTACCTGCCCGGAAGAAACTGCGCATGGAGACGGTTTCCGACCCGGAGACCGGAAAAGCCAAAAAACACTTAAAATTTGAAAAGGAGGTCAAATCCCAAAAGGTCCATGTAAAAGGACCTGTACCCCTGCGTCCGGTCAAGGCGGGCGCCAATACTGCCATTGGTTACGCTCATAAAAAGATTTATGAGGCAGAGGATGAAAATGTGGGCATCAAGGCAGCCCACCGCTCTGAACTTGTGGGCGAGGCAGGGCTTCGCACGGCATATCACCGGCATAAAACTGCCCCCTACCGAAAGGCAGCGAAATTACAGCAAAAATCAGCAAAAGCAAACGCAAGACTTGCTTACCGGCAGGCTCTTAGCGACCACCCGGAGCTGAAGAAACATGCGATTGCCCGGATATGGCAGAAACAAAAACTGAAAAGGCAGTATGCCAAGGCTGCCCGTGAAGCCGGGAAACAGGCAAAAAATGCCGCAGTCGCAACAGAGAGGGTCAGCGTCGGTATTGTCCATGCGGTCAAACGGCACCCTGTAATCTGCCTTGTCCTCCTGCTTCTCCTTTTGGTAATTTTCCTGATCACATCCCTGTTTTCCACGTTCTCCAATATCGGGACCGGCGGTTTGGGAAGTCTGGCTGCTTCTACCTATCTTGCAGATGATCAGGACATCAACCAGGCGGAGCTTACCTATACCGAATGGGAAACGGATCTGCAAATGGAAATAGACCGGGTGGAATCAGACCGCCCCGGCTATGACGAATACCGGTATAACCTGGGCGCAATCGAGCATGACCCGTATGTGCTGATGGGGTATCTGACTTCTGCTTATCAGGGATTTACTTACGATGAAGTGGAAAGCGTGCTGCGGCAGCTTTTCCAGGAACAATATACCCTGTCCTTTTCAGAAGAAACCGAGATCCGTTACCGCACCGAAACTTCCGTTGATCCGGAAACCGGGGAAGAAACCCAGGAGGAAGTGCCTTATGAATGGCGCATCTTAAATGTCAAGCTCACGGTTATACCTCTGGAAAACCTGGTCGTTTCCCGGATGAACGCAGACCAGAAAGAGATCTGCGAGATCCTGCTGCAGACAAAAGGAAACCGCCAGTATGTCAAAAATGTCTTTGGCACCAACTGGCTCCCTTATGTGACCAGTTATTACGGCTACCGGGTACATCCCATCAGTGGGGAAAAGAACTATCACACCGGTGTGGACATCGGGATGCCGGAGGGCACAGAGATCCTTGCCGGGCATGACGGAACGGTCACCCTTGCGGGAAATGCCGGCGGTTATGGCTTGTGTGTCGCTATTGAAGGCGAGGCATACGAAGGACATACCCTGACGACCAAATACGGGCACTGTTCCCAGATCCTTGTTTCTGCCGGGCAGGAGGTCAAAGCCGGGGATGTGATCGCAAAGGTCGGGAATACCGGAAATTCTACCGGGGCCCACCTGCACTTAGAAGTCCTGGTTGACGGCCAGTATTTGAATCCCCTGTATTTTGCCGATACCGGCGATACCAGCGAACGGCACCTGCCGGAAGTTGGTTCAGGCGGCACAGGAAACTACTTCGATTATGACATTCCACCGGAAGCCCTTGCGGATGAACAGTTTGCCGCAATGATGGCCGAGGCGGAAAAATATCTTGGCTATCCGTATGTATGGGGAGGCGCAAGCCCTTCCACTTCCTTTGACTGTTCCGGCTATGTGTCCTGGGTGATCAACAACTGCGGCGTTGGCTGGAATTTCGGAAGGCTGACCGCGGATGGTCTTTTAGGTGTATGTACGCCGGTATCAAGTGCGGATGCAAAACCGGGCGACCTGATCTTCTTCCAGGGAACCTACAACACCAACGGCGCAAGCCATGTAGGGATCTATGTGGGAAATGGAATGATGATCCACTGTGGAGACCCGATTTCTTATGCAAACATCAATACAAGCTACTGGCAGCAGCATTTTTATACATTTGGGCGTCTGCCTTAACAGATTGGAGGTAATAAATTGAATCCTAAAATTGAAAAACTGGAAAAGGAAATTGAAAAGACCAAAACAAAGATTGCGGAAATGCAGGCAAAGCTCCATAAGCTGGAGGAACAAAAAACAGAGCTGGAAAATACCGATTATGTAGCGGTGGCGCGCAGTTTCAAACTGACGCCCCAGCAGCTTGCGGATTTTTTGAAATCACAGCAGGCAGCCCCTTCGGAAACTGTTTTACCGCAGGAGAAGGAGGATGTGCATGAGGCTTAAAAAACTTTCCCTGCTGCTGGCGCTTACGCTTCTTGTAAGTGTCAGCGCATTACCTGTAACGGCTCATGCCGGCGGTTCCAAAGACACCACACCGCCAACGCTGACTGCTTCCATGGAGGGCGATGCCCTGAAAATAGAAAGCAGTGACGATCTATCCGGCGTGGAGGCGGTCTTTGTTGATGAAAACCGTATCAACTCCCTCACCGACGGGAAAGCGTCGGTCGCACTGAAAGATTATGCCGGAACAGAAAAACAGGTAAGCATATACGCAAAAGATTATGCCGGCAACCGTTCTGATGTGGTAAAGCTGGATAATCCGTATTACAAAGAACCGGCTCCTGAAAAGAAACCTGCTACGGCAGCACCCCAGAGTCCGTCCGGTACACAGACAAAACCGCCTAAGGAAGAAAAACCTTCCGGCTCAAACGCTGCAACCCCTTCCGGCGGCGGAAATTCTTCCGGTTCAGATAACAGTACCGGACAGCAGGAAAATACTTCTGCGATCCCGGAAGGTGCATTTACCCCGGAAGGCACCGGAACGGTACAGGACAACATCAGCGGTACGGATGGGGAAAAGCAGTTTTACACCATCACTACGGACGCGGGCAATGTCTTTTATCTGGTGATCGACGGGAAACGGGAAGATAACAATGTCTACTTTTTAAACGGCGTCACAGAGTCCGACCTGATGGCGCTTGCAGAAAAGAACAATGGCAGCATGAGCATGATTCCCCAGGAAGAAAGCTGCAACTGCACAGAAAAATGTGAGGCAGGAAAGGTTAATACCGGCTGTCCGGTCTGCAAAAATGACTTAAATGGCTGCAAAGGAAAAGAAAAGCCGGCGGAAACTGAAAAACCGGCAGAACCGGAAAAGCCGAAGAAAGAAACCGGCAGCGTCGGCACGATCCTGTTTATCCTTGCTGCCTTACTTGCGGTCGGCGGGATCGGTTACTATGTAAAAATCGTGCGTCCGAAACAGCAGGCCGAGGACGATGCGGAATTTGAGGATGACGGTTATGGCGAAGGCTTTGACCCGGATGAGGCATACGGGGAACCGGAATATCTTTCCGAGGATGATTTTGACGACAAGGACAGCAAATAAGGCTGTCCTTTTAGATTTTATGAAAGTGAGGATTTTTTCATGGAACATATCATAACCAGACGCCGCGGCTTTCGCAAGCTGTTGGCGTTTTTGCTTTGTATGGCAAGCATTTTGGGGCTTCTTCCGGCTCAGGCTTTTGCCATGTCTGTCGGACAGACGGCAAGCTCCTGGCTGGGCGACGAGTATGTGGGCTCTGATGGGAACCACTACCGTGCCCCGGCGCCTTACACCTATCTTGCCTACCATGCAGACGGAACCATCGATGTACACACCAGTTCCGGGGGCAATGCTTACCGGCACTATATGCTGACGGATTCTGACGGGATCAGCCACCAGGTTTACTGTGTGGAGAGCGGGATTCCTTACCATACTTCGGAAAATACCTATGTTTCGGAAAGCGGGACCAACAGCCAATACCTGAACCTGCTTCCTGCCGAGGCAAGGAGGGGGATCACCCTGACTGCGATCTATGGCTGGAAACCCGGTGCGGCGCTCCCTGTTTCCGGAATCAACGAGGATGACTATAAGATGGCAACCCAGATCATCCTTTGGGAATACCAGCAGCAACTTAGAAGCGATCCGTACAGCCGCCACGGAAACGGCCACGCAGACGCCGACCAGTATTTCAGCGTGATCGCCGGACGACCGGCAGAAAAAGCCTATGACTGGATTCTTGCACAGGTCGCTTCCCATTCCACAGTACCTTCCTTTACTTCTTCTAAGAAAAGCGAAGCACCGGAACTGGAACTGAAATGGGATGTAGAAAAAAAGGTCTATACCCTGACGGTCACAGATACCAACAACTTGAAGATCGATCTGGAGGCTTTGAAAGGCAGCGGCGTTTCTGTGACAAGAAACGGAAATGAATACACCTTTACCAGCAGGCAGATGATGATGGACCCGGTGCTGTTTGAATTCCGAAAGAATATCCCGGTGGCAAACGACATGCTGATCTGGGGCAGACCAGGCTACCAGACCATGATGACCGGCGCCAGCGATCCGGTTTCCTTCTTTGTAAAGATCAAAACGGAAACTTACGGTACCGCAAAACTTGTCAAGACCAGTGAGGACGGCATTGTTTCCGGTATCACCTTCCATATCTCCGGTACGGACATTTTGGGAAATGAAGTCAATGAGGAAGTTACGACCGGAGAAAACGGCCAGATTGAAAAGAAGCTCCTGCCGGGAACCTATCTGGTAAAAGAACTTCCGGTGGATCGCTATGTGACCCCTTCCGCACAGTACGTGACCATTGAAAGCGGGCAGACTTCTTCGGTACATTTCAGCAATATCCTGAAGAAGTTCCGTGTCCATGTGGTAAAGAGTGATGCTGACACCGGAAATGCCCAGGGGGATGCCACGCTTGCAGGAGCGACCTATGGGATCTTCCGTGATGGCGAACTGATCGACACTTATACTACCGGGCCGGATGGCAGCTTTATGACCCGCTATTATGTATGCGGGGATGGCTGGACGATCCGGGAAATCGAACCGAGCACCGGGTATCTTCTGAATGAAACCATTTATGAAGTGGGTGCATCCCCTTCCCTGTATGAAGTGGAACTCAATACCACAGAAAATCAGGTGACGGAAACGGTTATTTACGGAAATATCCAGCTTGTCAAGCACACCGATGACCTGGACCCGGATGTGCCTGAGGGCGAAAATACCGACGATCCCAATGCCGGTATCATCGAACGCCCGGAAGCAGGCGCAGTCTTTGAAGTTTACTTAAAGGCAGCCGGAAGCTATGACGCGGCAAAGGAAAGTGAACGTGACCTTCTTACCACGGATGCGGATGGTTTTGCTTCTAGTAAACCGCTTCCTTATGGGCATTATACGGTCCATCAGATCGCAGGCGAGGAAGGCAAAGCCTTTGTCCCGGACTTTACGGTATTCATTTCCTCTGACGGAAAGACTTACAGCTATATCCTGAACAACCGCACCATCACAGCCCGTCTGAAAGTTGAAAAATGTGACGCAGAGACCGGAAAGATTATCCCTGTGACCGGAACCGGTTTTCAGATCAAGGATCTTTCCACCGGGGAATTTATCACCCAGACCGTCTACTATCCGAACCCGGAAACACTGGATACCTTCTATGTTTCTGACGAGGGCTGGCTGATGCTGCCGGAGCCTTTGGCCGCCGGGGATTATGAACTTTATGAGGTGGCTGCCCCTTATGGCTATGTGCTTTCCGATCAGCCGGTACCGTTTACCATTGACGGCAGCGAGGCGGTTGTGACGGTCACTCAGTACAATATGCCGCAGAAAGGTCAGCTTACCATCACAAAGACCGGAGAAGTATTTGCTTCTGTCCAGGAAAACGACGGACTGTACCAACCGGTATATGAGGTTGCCGGACTTCCTGGAGCGGTCTATGATGTGATCGCAGATGAAGATATTTATACCGGTGACGGTACCTTGCGGGCAGAAAAAGATACGGTTGTGGAAACACTTACGACCGGCGAGGACGGCACAGCGAAAAGCGGGTCTCTCTATCTTGGCCGTTATCGTCTGGAGGAACGTCAGGCGCCTTCCGGCTGTGTGTTGAATCCTCAACCGGAATATGTGGAACTGACCTATGCGGGTGAGACCGTAGAGGTTACACAGACAGCGGCCGGTCTTTATGACGAACGCCAGAAAGTGGATGTCACACTTTTCAAGGCAATGGAGACCGATGACCTGTTCGGTCTTGGCATGAACGAGGAATATAAGGATATTTCCTTTGGACTTTATGCTTCCGCAGACCTGACGGCGGCAGATGGCAGCGTAATCCCGGCAGGTGGACTTCTGGAAGTGGTCTCTGTTTCGTCTGAGGAATCCGGCGGTTACAGCGCTTCCTTCGCTTCCGACCTGCCTTTTGGCAGCTATTATGTCAAGGAACGCACAACCAACGGCGCCTATATCCTTTCGGATCAGGAATATCCGGTTGTCTTTGAGTATGCTGGTCAGGAAACCGCCCTGGTACAGATCCTTGTCAATGAAGGCGAGGCTGTTTCCAATGAACTTCTCCGTGGGCGTGTAGACGGTGTAAAAGTCGGGGAAAACCCGGAAGGCGGCGAGGATGTCACGCTTGCCGGTGCGCTCATGGGTCTGTTTAGACCTGATACCGAAGAATTTACTGAAGAAAATGCGCTGCTTACTGCTATTACCGGAAAAGACGGCAGTTTTTCCTTTGAGAACATTCCTTACGGACACTGGATCGTCAAGGAGATCTCTGCCCCTGACCTTTATACGGTAAGCCCGCAGCAGCACCATGTATATATCGGTGCAGACGGACAGCATATCGAGATCCGTGTGGAAAACACCCTGATCCGCGGCAGTGTGCAGGTAACTAAAACCGAAGCTGTGGAGGAACCGTCCCCTGTGGAAAAGGAGGATAAGAAAGACAAGAATTCTTTCCTGCGCTTCCTGCCCGGTGCAGTGTTCGACCTGTATGCGGATTCCAACGCCAACCAGGAATATGATCCTGACGATCAAAAGATCGGTACGCTGAAAGAAACCGATGCAGGCTATCATACGGCGGAAAACCTTCTGGCTGGCGGCTACTTTATCAAAGAAAGCAAAGCGCCGGAGGGCTATCAGCCTGACTCAAACGCTTACTATTTTTCCATCACAGAAGATGGACAGGTCGCAGTTGTGGAAAATGGAGAAGCCGGGCACGGATTTACCAATGAGGCTTACCGCGGCAACTTAAAGATCACAAAGGATTCCAGCGACGGGCGCAAAGATGGTTTTGCCATCGAGGTTAAGAGTGCGGACGGCTCCTACTGCGAGACATTCACCACTCCAAAATCCGGCGTGATTGAAGTTAAGGGCCTTCGTGTCGGTATTTATACCGTAACAGAAGTTGCAAACCGGGCAAGCAAGGATTACATCATTCCTGATGCCGCTACGGTGGAGATCAAGGCAGATCAGACATCTACGGTCCAGTTCTTTAATGAAAAACCGGAAAAGCCGGATAACCCAAAGAACCCGGAAAAGCCTTCTGTTCCCTCCAATCCTTCCCCCCCTCAAAAGCCGGTACCGCAGACCGGGGATGATCCGTATATTTTCCTGTATGGCGGACTGCTGGCAGCCGCACTGATCGGCGGCAGCGTATTTGCTGTGTATTATTTCAAAAAGGGAAAATACAGCAGGACTTCCCTGAAAAGAACGGCTGTCGGGGTTTCTGTCCTTTCACTCTGCGTTCTGGTGGCTCTTGGCAGCGGTTTTTTGGTGTTCCGTGACTTGAACCAGTATGCTGAGAGTAAAGATGCCTATCGAGATCTTGCCGGATATGTGGAAGTGCCGGAGCAGACAGCTTCCCCGGAGTCGGCACCCGATCCGACAGAACCAAAACGGGACGATACCGATATTGTCCTGCCTTCGGTAGACTTTGAAACGCTCCGTGAAAATGGACCGGACATCATCGGATGGCTTTCCCTTCCTGATACGGTGCTCAATTATCCGGTAACGCAGACCGACAACAACGAATATTACCTGAACCATCTTTATGACGGAACCTATAACAAGGTTGGCTGCCTGTTTGCCGATTATGAAAACCAGGCAGATTTTTCAGACCGCAATACGATCATTTATGGTCATAATATGCGGGATGGTTCCATGTTTGCGCTGCTGAACCGGTACGATGAACAAAGTTACTTTGATGCTCACAGGCAGATGTATCTCGTTACTCCGAAGGGGGGTTATGTCATGGAGATCTTTGCGGCTTTTGCAGCAAAGCCGGAAGAATCCGGCAGTGAAACTTCTCCCTGGCAGCTTTCCTGGAAGGATGACGGTGCTTATACTACCTGGCTTACAGCTATGAAGGAACGTTCTGCGGTGGAAAGTGATGTGACTGTGACCTGCAGCGATAAGGTACTGACCCTTTCTACCTGTACGCCGGGCGGCACAGGACGCTTCCTTGTCATGGGAAAACTCGTGAAAGTAGATAACGAAATATAGATTTTAGACGGTGCGGGGGCAAAAGCTCCCGCACCTGCTGTTTACAAGGAGGATTTTATTTTATGGTAAATACCATGATTTCCATTCCCGGCTATGTCCATCTTTACCGCTCGCTTTTGCGGTTTTACGACATGCCGGAAAATGAAGTCCGGGAAATGCTCTATCTTCTGAATACGGCAAACCTGGACTGCTATGAGTATTATCACCCGGACCGCAGTGTGATCCAGAGCGGACCGGTCGCTTTTTGCGGATGGCTGGAAACGAAAGACTGCCGCCCTTACCGCACAGAGGTACAGCTTTACAAATCGCTGCTGTTTTTGAAGCGTAGCATTGACCGTGACCTGATCGTATCAGCTCAAAGGGAGGCTCTGCAAACCCTGCGCTGTATTATCTCCAATCTGGAATACCGCTTTTATAAAGCCTATGGCATGGAGATCGAGGACAAACGCACGGTCTATGGGGAATGTACCTACCGTCTGGTTCCCAGGGAGGATGAACCCAGCGTGTGCCTGATGCACGACTGGATCTACCTGCCAACTGCCTGATGTCACGAATAATATATAAAATATGTGACATATATGAAAACTGTACTGCCTTGCAAAATTTTTGATTTTTGATGTATAAATCAGATTTTTAATGGGAACACTCAAAATAAGAGGAATAGGACCTATTGCAATCATGTCACGAATAATATATAATATTCGTGACATGAAGGGAGGCGGTATTGTGGACAACGGATATACAAAACGAATACGAGAGCGTGTTCTTTCTCTTGAAGATGGAACTGTTTTTGTGATGTCTGATTTTGCGGATATTGCAGATACATCCACTATTCGTCAAAGTTTAAGCCGTTTAGTGCAATCAGGAACATTGCGCCGTATTTTGAAAGGAGTTTATGAAAAACCAAAATATAGCAAACTTCTGGATGAATATGTGGCGGCAGACCCGGAAGCGGTGGCGAACGCATTGGCACGAAGTTATCACTGGACGATTGCCCCATGTGGGAATACAGCATTGAACCTGTTAGGTCTTTCAACACAGGTAACAGCAGTATGGTCCTATATCAGCGATGGTCCATATAAGACCTACGAGTGGAACTCTACAAAGCTGGAATTTAAGCACCGGACCAATAAGGAGATTACCGGATTGTCCTATATGACAAGTTTGGTTATACAGGCATTAAAAACGCTTGGCAGATCGAATGTTACGCCAGAAGTCATACAGATGCTTTCCGAAAAACTGACAGACAAGGATAAACAGGCTTGTTTGAAGGAAGCAACCGAGTCTACGGATTGGGTTTACGATACGATACGGCAGATTTGTGGAGGTGAAAAGGTACAATGAGAAATATAGCAAGACTTTCAGATAACGACCGCAGGGAGCTGTTCAGAAATACAGCAGATAAAATGGGGCTGAATGATGCCATCGTGGAAAAAGACTTTTGGGTATGTTTTACGCTGGATTATTTATTTCACCGCTCACCATGGAAAGAGTCCATCACCTTTAAGGGTGGTACCAGCCTTTCAAAAGCCTTTCACCTGATCAGCCGGTTTTCAGAAGATATTGATTTGATTCTGGACTGGCGTGTATTGGGATATGGCAAAGATGAACCATGGGAGAAACGTTCCAATACAAAACAGGATGCTTTTAACAAAGAAGCCAATGTGCGTGCAGAGGTATTTCTGTCCGAAACATTCTGCCCGGCAGTCAAAGCCGGCTTATCCCAGGAAATCGGTTGTGAAGCAAATGTCTACATAGATGAAAAGGATAAACAGACGGTCATTTTCGCCTATCCGCACCTTTTTACGAATACGGCGACTTTACAGGTGATCCGTTTAGAGATTGGTGCGCTGGCAGCGTGGACTCCTGCAAAAACAGCGCTGATCGAACCATACGCGGCAAAATATTATCCGAAGATTTTTGAGCAAAAAGAAACTGCAATCCTTACCGTTGCCCCGGAACGGACCTTCTGGGAAAAAGCCACAATCCTGCACCATGAAGCGAACAGACCGGAACATTTGGAAATGCCGCAGCGGTATTCCAGACATTATTATGATCTCTACCGCATGGCTGCAACACCGGTCAAAGAAGCTGCTTTTTCCAGGCTGGATCTCCTGAAGAAAGTTGTAGATTTCAAAATGAAATTCTATCCCAGAGCATGGGCGAAGTACCCGGAGGCTGTGCCGGGCACATTAAAATTACTCCCGCCGGAATATCGGTTCGCAGCATTGGAAACGGACTATAACTCTATGCAGGATATGTTGTATGGGGATATTCCGACATTTGAGACAGTCATAGCAGCGGTCCAGGAACTGGAAAAAGAGATTAATACACTATAAACAATTACATATCCATTTATTTGCCGGCTATTCTAAGATGCTTTAGAATAGCCGGTTTCTTGTTTTCAAAGGAGGGATGCTATATTACGCAAAATGAAGTCAATGCCGTTTTTGACGAACAGGTGCGGCTCTGTGCTGATACCTTGAAACGGAAAACCAAAGAATACACCGGGGATGATCCGGACCGGCTGGGTGCATTTAAGGCAGCGGCAGCTTTACAGCACACAACGCCCCAGCGTGCCCTTGCCGGTATGCTGGCAAAGCATATTGTTTCTCTATACGATATGTGCTTTGCCGAGGAAACAGTTTATCCGATGGACACATGGGACGAAAAGATCACAGACAGTCTTAACTATCTGTTCTTACTGAAAGCGATTGTAAAGGAGGGACATACCAATTAAACAGATTGAAGTAAAAATTTTGAACTGCCAGGCGGTAGCGGAAGCAGAAAAAAACATGGTCTTTGCGGCAAGACTTACCCAGCAGGGACATAAGATTGCCTCAATGGACGACCTGATGGAGCTCTACGAAAAATCATTCAGCGTTCAGACAGTAGCAGCTATGGGGGCGCTTCCCCATCCTACCATCCAGAAATTTGCGGTGATCACGGTAGCCATTGTCGGCGCCAGCAGGCGTTTTCTGGCGCAGATCACCCGCCACCAGAACGAAGTAAAATTTATGAGTGCATCGCTGCAGTACAGCAACTATACGGGACAGGCGGATTTCGCTGTCCCGTATTCTATTATGACGGCTCCGGCTGTGGTACAGGAGCTGTACTTAAAAAGTTGTAATGAAAGCATGAAATGTTATGAAGCCCTGTGCACTGCCGGAAGCGGGCACGATGCGGCCGGCTATGCCACGCCCCAGGGATTACGGAATGTACTGCTCATCAGCGCCACCCCTTATCAGTGGAAACATATCATCGGCCAGCGGGTATGCCGAAGAAATACAGATGAAACAAGGATCGTGCTGTTAAAGGTCTGGAAAGAACTTTATGACCTAAGCCCTGCCTTGTTTGCCCCGTCACTGACCGGGCCTTTCTGTCAGTTGGATCGATGTCTGGAAGGGAAAATGACCTGCGGGCGAAAACTGCAGGCAGATATGACGCCAGAGGATATTTTAGAAAAAGACTATCCCGCTCTTTGGGAAGGAGGCTGCCGATGAAAATAAAACTAATCGATTTTGGCGTGCCGGAGCACCAGCGTCCTTACCGTCCTCATGGCAATGATGCCGGAGCAGATGTTTATCTGCCTATGACTGCACCTTACAGCCCGGAGAAATCGCCAAAATTCCTCTTGGCTTTGGACTGGAAATACCGGATGGGTATGCGGGATATATCTTTCCCCGTACCAGTATGGCGGTAAAAGGTCTGGTCTGTGAACTGCCGCCTGTGGATTCCGGCTACCGAGGAGAGATCCATGCGATCATCAGCAATGTAAGCAATCAGGCGCAGTCTCTTTTTAAGGGAGCCCGTATCGGGCAGCTTGTGATCACGCCGACTGTCATTGCGGATTTTGTAACAGATCTGGGAACAGAGCGAGGAACCGGCAGCTTTGGCAGTACCGGCGAATAGAAAAAGGCTGTTTGGGGAACAGTTTTTGAATACTTATCGGTATAGGGAGCGGACATTTCGAGAACATTATAAAATATAATAAAGAAAGTCACGAAAAAAGCGGCCATTACCGTGACCGCCTACTTTCTGCTATTGAGTTCTTTCATAATACCAAGGATATATTGCATGGATTGAGGATCAAGCTGTCTTGCCTCTGCAATGAATTCCTTCAAGGTTTCCGGGTAGGTATTTCCTTCATCAAAGAATTCCTGCGGTGTCACACCCAGATATTCGCAGATGTAGAAAAAAGACTGCATAGCGGGAAGTGACTTTTTATTCTCAATATTATTGATGTAGTTGTTTGCCTGACCTAACGATAAAGACATATCGCGTGCGGAAACTCCTTTTTGTGTCCGCAGCTTCGCTAATCGTTCCGGGACAAAATCTTCATACATCGCCTTCACCTCCCATTCTGTAATAGATTGTACCTTACACCCCTTTATTATCCGCAAAGAGAAAAAGGGTATTATCGTTGACTTGCTAAATAAAATCTATTACTATGTGAAAAATGAAGAATTTTACCTATCAGATGGAGGGATGACCGATGAAAGGAAAAACTTGCTGTGTTACCGGACACAGGGATTTACCGCAGAATGAGATCAACAAAATAAAAACAGCCTTGGCACATGAGATCGATGCTGCTGTTACAGATGGGTTCACCTGTTTTATGAGCGGTTTTGC
Organism: Firmicutes bacterium AF25-13AC; assembly: GCA_003478935.1. Lineage (GTDB taxonomy): Bacteria > Bacillota > Clostridia > Lachnospirales > Lachnospiraceae > Anthropogastromicrobium > Anthropogastromicrobium aceti. Next base: position 132,685 of record QUFP01000001.1, on the reverse strand, counting down.
AGATGGCGTAGACCAGTATTTTGTGGAGCTGGTGCTGGAAAGAAAGCAGACCACCCCGGCACTGGAGCTGATCGCAGTGATCCCTTACCGCAAGCGTCTGGACAGCCTAAATAAGAAAACAAGAACCCGTGAACTGCTGGAGGCTTGTGCGGATGTTGTTGTGATACAGGAAAAATATCTCCCAAGCGTCTACTCCCACAGAAATCGTTATATGGTGGAACACTCCGACCGAGTGATCGCTGTATATGACGGACGGGAAACCGGAGGTACAGCAAAGACGATCCGCTTTACCCATCGGATGAAGAAGGAACTGCGGGAAATCCCAGTTGGAGAGATCGTCCTGCCGGATCACTTGAAACCAAAAACAAAATAGATACCTGTTGATGCGCTCACTTTGAAGTGGGCGTTTTTCTTTACCCATTTTTAGGAGGAATGCTTATGTGGAACCTGATTTCACATTTCCTTACCTTTGCCGGAGGAATGGCTTCCGGCGTTATGTTGATGTGTCTTATGCAAACCGGAAAACTTGCGGATAAAGAATTTGAAACTATGAAGGAGGAATAAAAATTGAAACTTGTGATTGCAGAAAAGCCCTCTGTTGCTATGTCACTGGCAGCAGTATTAGGCGCAACGGAAAGAAAAGACGGTTATCTCGAAGGTTCCGGCTATCTGGTGAGCTGGTGCGTGGGACATCTTTTGGAACTGGCACAGCCGGAGGCTTACAAAGAACAGTACGCCAAATGGCGGTATGAGGATCTTCCGATCCTACCGGAAAACTGGAAATATGAAGTGCCAAAGGATAAGAAAACGCAGCTTGCCCTTTTGTGCCGGTTGATGAAGGACAAACGGGTGGATTCCGTGGTATGCGCTACGGATGCTGGACGAGAAGGAGAACTGATCTTCCGTCTGGTCTATGAATATGCCGGATGTAAAAAGCCTATGGAGCGCCTTTGGATTTCCAGTATGGAGGATGCGGCGATCCGTGAGGGCTTTGACCATCTCCACCCCGGCAGTGATTACGATAAGCTCTATGATGCGGCGGTCTGCCGGGCAGGAGCCGACTGGCTGATCGGGATCAATGCCACCCGGCTTTTTTCTGTCCTGTATGGTGTCACCCTAAATGTCGGCCGTGTTATGTCACCGACACTGGCACTTTTGGTACAGCGTGAGTCGGATATTGAATCCTTCATCAGTAAGCCTTTTTATGTGCCGGAAATCGCCTGCGGAGGTTTTACTGCTTCCGGCGTAAAAATGACGGAACGATCCGAGGCTGAAAAAATCCGTATGGACTGTGACCACAACTCCGCTTTTGTGCGTTCTGTGGAAAAGCAGGTAAAAACTATACAGCCTCCCCGCCTTTATGACCTTACAACTCTGCAAAGGGAATGTAACCGTATTTATGGCTATACGGCTCAACAGACCCTTGATTATGTGCAATCTCTCTATGAAAAGAAGCTGGCAACCTATCCGAGAACGGACAGCCAGTATTTGACGAAGGACATGCAGGCAACCGCCGCTTCCCTGATCCTGTGGCTGCGTGACAATATGCCCTTTGGAAAAGGCTACGCCGGAGAGCCGGACATTGACCGGGTAACAGATGACAGCAAAGTGACTGACCACCATGCCATTATCCCAACTGTGGAAATCGCACGGACAGACCTGTCAGAGCTTCCTTCCGGGGAGCGGGATGTGCTTACCCTGCTTGCCGTCAGACTGCTTTGTGCCACAACGCAGGTACACCGATTTGAAGCGGTCACCGCTATATTGGACTGCCAGGGATATACTTTTACGGCAAAAGGAAAGACTATTTTACAGTCCGGCTGGAAAGAGGTGGAACGGATTCACCGTATGAGTATCAGGCAGAGTGAAACGGAACACAAAGAAAATGAAGCTGTCGCTCTCCCTGTGCTGCAGGAAGGACAGACTTTTGAAGCTGTATCAGCAAGTCTCCGTGAAGGGAAAACTTCACCGCCGAAACACTATACGGAGGACACACTGCTGTCCGCTATGGAGACTGCCGGTGCGGAAGATATGCCGGAAGATGCCGAGCGTAAAGGATTGGGTACTCCGGCTACCCGTGCGGCAACACTGGAAAAGCTGGTTTCTGCCGGATTTGTACAGCGAAAGAAAAAGCAGCTCATTCCTACGGAAAAAGGAAAGAACCTGATCGCAGTCCTGCCGGACAATATCAAATCTCCCATCTTAACTGCAGAATGGAATCCATGCTGAAACAAGTGGAACATGGCGAACTGTCGGCAACATCTTTTATGGATCAGATTGCAGATATGAGCCGGACGCTGGTAAAAGAACATACTACCCCGGAAGAACGTTTTGCGGATCTGTTTCCTTCTTCCAGAGGAACTGCACATGAAGCCGTAGGGGTATGTCCTCGCTGCGGAGCCCCGGTATATGAAGGAAAGAAAGGTTTTTTCTGCGACAACAGGGAATGTTCTTTTGCTCTTTGGAAAGATAACCGTTTCTTTTCCAGCAAGAAAAAATCCATCACAAAGTCTGTGGCAGCGGCTCTTTTGAAAGAGGGCCGTATTTCTATGTCCGGGCTTTACAGTGAAAAAACAGGAAAGACCTATGATGCGGAAGTGATTCTGGATGATACCGGCGGTAAATATGTGAATTTCAAGCTGGAATTTCCAGTAAAGAAAGGCAGGCGTAAATGAGCGATCGAAAAACCTTTGAATATGGCGGTTATCACTTCACGCCCATACGAAAATTTCACAAAAAAGAAGGCGACTTTTTCGCCATATCGAAACGGCTGGCAAGTGACCCCAACTTAGGGCTGTGTACCTATCAGGATCGGCAAAAAGCACCTTATGATTACAAAGACTTTTATACCGTTTCAACAGACAAAGAATGTGATATTTTCCGCTGCGAAGAAAATGGATTGTTGTATGTACCAGGAAAAAATGAACTTTTTATTTACCATGAACCAAAACAGAAAAAGCGGAACTCTATCGCCGATGCCCTTTCACAGCCCAGGAATGTTACTGATACAACCGAAATTTCCAGCGGTCGGCAAAGCAGAGCCCCGGAAAGGTAGGCGTTATGGCGGAGAGAGAATTGAACCGCTCGGAGCGGGCTACGATCCGAAAGCTGGTTACGGAGTTTTGCGCCAACTATGACTCCCAGGATAAGATCTGCCTTCCTCTGGACAGCCCTTGTTACATGCTGAATAAATGGTGGACCGGTGCTTATTGCAGGTACTTTGAAAAAGCGGTGCTGCCGGTGGATGCAGCACTGGAATCAGCCATTACCGGCGAGGACACCTCCATGAGACAGAAAATATGCCCTGTGTGTGGAAAGGCATATCTTCCTACAACCAGCCAGGCATATTGTTCCGCTGCCTGCCGGGTCTATGCAAGACGGAAATCCGAGCGGGAACGCAAACGCCGGAAGCGGCAAAACCAACCATGATATGTCCGCAACTTAGCCTTAAAAGTTCTTGATTTTCAAGGGCTTTTTGCACCTGTTTTCAAGGGAGCTGTATAAGAATACTCCGGTGCTTTGAAATGAGGTTAAGTTGCGGACAAAACATATATTTTAACAAAAACGATAGGAGGCGATTTTTTGAATATCAACACGATTACCGCGGAGGACCTTCGCCGCATGCCGGATAAGGAAGGACTGATTTTACAGGGCTGTGGCGGGGATCTGACAGAGTGGGTGGACGGGATCAATGAAATGCTGACAAAAGCAGGCATATTGAAAGATGGCTGTCAGTTTGAGAATGTGGCTGCTTTTCAGCACGGCGAACTGACCTGTCTGCTTTACCCGTTTGATGATGTGAAACTGGATATAGGAAAACTTGCCCTGTGGCGTTTACAGACCCATGAAGTCTATGGCGGCACATGGCTGTCGGACTTTGTGCCGAATTATTTAGGCGGATTTATAGAAACACCGGAAGCGTTGGCAGATAAACCGGATTGTCCGCTGATCGGAGCAGATGGGAACATTTTTAATCTGCTGGGTATTGCTTCCCGTACTTTGCGGGAGCATGGTTTGAAAGAACAGGCAAAAGAAATGTCTGATCGGGTATTTGTTTCCGGCAGTTATGGAGAAGCGCTCTGTATCATTGGCGAATATGTCAACATCACAGATTCCGAACTGGAGCATAAGAATTCTCTCCGTCAGCAGCTAAAAGCAACAAAACCGGCAGACCCGGTAAAAAAGCAACAAACTTCCAAACAGCAGGAACGATAAGGAGGGATGCGGAATGGAAAAGAAACGGGCCTATGGTGTATGGGCAGTACGAAGCAGCACTTCTATTTTCGGACCGGCACAAAGCTGGTGCAAGGAAAATGGAAAACCGTTGGAGTTTGATACCAAAGCTGCTGCTGAAAACTATGCAAAGGAAGCCAACGAACATACGACAGCAAATGTCCGATACTATGTGAAAGAAAAAGAACCGGAGCCCGGTGCTGTTCGGAAAGGAACATCTCAACCGGAGCTGGATGCACGCAGCCATGAAGAAGTGATACCAAGAAATGATGCAGCGGAAAAACAAAATGAGATTCCGGGCAGACAGATTCCTTCTCAAACAGATCCGCTGGTAGAAATCCGCTCTGCGGTCCATAGTAATTACGCGGGTATGGTCGCTATGCTGGGTGCGGACAACCGTGTGTATTTTGGGCGTGAGGAACGCTGCCATTACCAGAATATGCAGCCATCTTACTATGACAATCAGGACGGTTCCCTGTGTTTTGTCTGTGATCAGCCCGACATGTACTATTTTCTCTATGGAGAAGGCTGGGCGCATACCCAGGCGGAAATGCTGGAACGAGGGCTTACCCTGCGCCAGTATGAAGAATTTGCAAGACTGCAAAATGGGGTCCTTGCACAGTTTACCACCCAAAGAGAAATTCTGTTTGCCGGACAGCCATTTCAGGCGCCGGAGAGTTATCTGCGCAATGCAGAACTTTATGAGGAAGGTCAGACCGGCAACTACAATATGCTGGATGGCAGGCTGAACAACGAACCTCCTGTGCGCCCGGATCTGACAGACGGACAGACGGATGAAGAAATCCGGGAGCTGGTGCCGGAAGCAAAGCCGTCTTTGATGGACCGTTTGAAAGCAGACAAACCGGAGCATGAAGCAAGGCAGATGATCCCTCCGGTGCCGGAAAGGGAACGCTGATGGCCGGGGTAAGATTTGAGGATGTAGATCTTTTGGGTGCTCTTTCCCGTATCGTAGATCTTCATACCCAACATTATAAAGAGGACTTTGACCTGGATAAGGAACTGATCTCAAAACTGGCTGTGTCAGAGCGTTCAGAGGATAAACAGCTTCTTTGGATGTCACGCCCTTGCGGAACCTATACCCTGCGCGAACGGGAAGTTTATCTGGAGGGCAGCCATGAAAACAAAGTGTGGCGGTTTTACCAGGAGCAGACAAATGATCCCGTTTTGGCTTATGCCATCTCTTTGAAAGAAGTCAGGGACGGAAAAATATTTGGCGATCTCTATCCGCTAAATTATAGAGAACATGTGGAACGGATGAAAAAATTGACCTGTCCAATCGGAAATGTAGCCGTTGCTTTTGAGGATGGAAATGTTATCACGATTCCCTATCAGGAACGGAGACAATTTATGAACCGGCTTATGCCAGAGCATGGAGCCCCTAAAACAATGACTTATCTGCCAGAAAATGAGCCGGAGCTGATGATAATTCTAAAACGGGAACGCCTCAAACGCAGCTATCATGCGACAGCCGGAAATCTGGAGGAATATCTTGATAAGCTGGAAAAGACCACCCTGCGGGAAAAACTCAAAAGAGCAAAGACGGCGGTTTCGACGCAGGAGGTCTCATCTCATAAAAGAGGGTTGGAACGATGAATGGCGGGCATAACAAAAAATCCGTCCGCGTCGAATTTGTCATGTCCGAAGCGGAGGCCGAACTGGTAAAAGAACGCATGGCGGAACTTGGCATTACCAACCTGTCGGCATATCTGCGAAAGATGGCCGTAGACGGTTACATCATCCACCTTGATATGGGAGATATTCAGGAAATGATCCGGCTTCTCCGCATTTGTTCCAATAACTTAAACCAATATACCAGACGGGCCAATGAGACCGGCAATATTTATGCCGCAGATATAGATGACATCCGCACCCGTCTGGACAGCCTTTGGGATGGCATGGACAAACTGATCCGGGGATTTGCAAACATTTCATAAACAGCCGGAAAGCCGTTGCTTTCTTTTTGCCGTCACGGTAAAATTTTTATAAGGGCAGATGCCCTTCTGAAAGGAGGCAAAGCGTATGCGTTTGATAGGTAAATTACTGGCACTTCCCTTTATGCTGGTTACGGGGATTCTTTATCTGGTATGTAAATTTTTAGTGGTTCTTTCCGGTGCGGTACTTGGGATTCTTTCTGGGATCATCTTTCTGGCGGCATTGGTGCTGTTCTTTGTCGCAGGATTTTTGCCGGGTCTTGCATGGCTTATGATCGCCTTTCTTATCAGTCCATACGGTCTGCCTCTGGCGGCTGCATGGCTGGTAGGGATCATTGGCGGGGCAAACAGTGCCTTAAAGGATTTTATATTTGGTTAAGCAGATTTGGCGGGGCGCATAGGCAGCCCCGCTCTTTTTCTGCAATTATAACTTCTCTGATTGGAATTAAGTTAAGGAGGTGACGAAAATAGCGACCACAAGACTGATGCCTCTGCATGTAGGAAAAGGTCGGAATATCTCTACTGCGATCTCAGATATTATTGATTATGTAGAAAATCCGCAGAAAACCGATTTTGGAAAATTCATTTATGGCTATGAGTGTGATACCCGGCTTGCTGATGCAGAGTTTCTTCTGTCCAAACGACAGTATGCAAATCTGACCGGCAGAAACCAGGGTGCAGATGATGTGATCGCCTACCATCTCCGTCAGGCATTTAAGCCCGGCGAAGTTACGCCAGAAGAAGCTAATCAGATCGGCAGGGAGCTGGCACTGAAGCTCACAAAAGGAAACCATGCCTTTGTTGTCTGCACCCATGTGGATAAGCACCATGTCCATAATCACATCATTATCAACTCTACTACACTGGACTGTCAGAAAAAATTTCGCAACTTCTGGGGTTCTACCTGGGCAATCCGGCGAATGAATGACAAGCTGTGTTTGGAGCATGGACTTTCGATTGTAGAAAATCCGAAACCCAGCCGGGAGCATTATGGCACATGGCTGGGAAATAAAAAGCAGCCTTCCTTTCAGGAGCAGATACGCATTGCTATTGATGCTGCATTAGAGGAAAAGCCAAAAGATTTTGAGGAACTTCTACAGAAGCTGGAAACTGCTGGGCTGGAAGTCAACCGTGAAAGAAAACATCTTCGGTTCCGAGTTCCGGGACAAGAAAATTATACCCGATGCGATACGCTCAAAGGCGATTATACAGAACAGGCCATCAAAGAACGGATTGCCGGTACACGGACAGTAAAACCCCGCCATGCCTTTTCTAAAAAAACGGTTTCCAAAGTTGGATTGCTGGTTGATATTGAAGTTGCAATCCGTTCCGGCAAGGGCCCTGGTTATGAGCGCTGGGCAAAAGTGTTCAACCTAAAGCAGCTTTCTCAGGCAGTGCTCTACTTAAAAGAACATGGCGATATGGGTTATGAGGATCTTCTGGAAAAAGCCAACGCCACTACCGCTAATTTCAATACCTTATCCGTTCAGATCAAAGATCTGGAGTCAAAAATGAACGCCAATGCCGAGCTGCAAAAACAGATCGTAAACTATGCGAAAACGCGGGCTGTCTATGTAGAATATCGCAAAGCCGGGTACAGCAAAAAATTCCGAACAGAACATGAAGCTGAAATTCTGCTGCACCAGGCGGCAAAGAATCATTTTGACGAGCTGGGAATCAAAAAGCTCCCCTCTGTCAAATCTCTCCGGGAGGAATACACCGATCTTCTGGAACAAAAACGGAAAGCCTATTCTGCCTATAAGCAGGCCAAAAATGATATGAAAGAACTTCATAATGTTCGGGCCAATGTGGAATACCTATTAGAGATTTCTTCCCCACCACAACCGCAGCGCAGCACAGAAAAATCCCGTCAATAAGGTTTGCTAACTTGAATTCTATAGACCTTGACTTTCCGGGACTTCTTAACTATAATAATACTCAAGCAGGGGGACTACCTTGTAGTTGAGAAGGTAAAACCTGACCCTTTGAACCTGTTGGCTAATACCAACGCAGGGAGCTAAAGAATACAGATTCGTATTTTTTGGACATTCTCTGTTTTGGGAATGTCCTTTTTTAATTGAATAAGATATGATATGTGTTTGCGAGGGAACTGAACAAGTTGAAAAAGGTAAGACCTGACCTCTGGACCTGTCGGCTAATACCGGCGTAGGGAAGCAATTTCTTACGCTCGTATTGCGTCTGAAAGAGCTTCTAATTGTTTTAGAGGCTCTATTTTTTTATTTTAGGAGGAACAAACATGGCATTTATGAAAGACATTTTAACCCGCAACATCCCCATTTGGGAAGAATGTGCAGCTACCCCATTTGTGCAGGAAGTGCAAACTGGAAAGCTACCTCTTGAAAAGTTCAAGAGATATATGATTCAGGATAGTATCTATCTGAAAAACTATGCCCGTATATACGGCAAGGCAATTTTTCATGCTGATACATTAAGAGAAATTCAGCTTTACTATTCCATGCTGAATTTTGTAAATGATACGGAATCAGAAGTGCGTCTGGATTATCTAAAGCAATTTTGCATGACGGATAATGATATTGAACTGATCGCTCCTCTGCCTGAAAATCAAAATTACATTGATTTCATGTTTGAGATTGCGTCACATGGAAAGAATGAAGAAATTTTAATGGCGGTTCTTCCCTGTATGCTAAGTTACAGCTATATATTCCGCAAATTGGCGGCTGTTCCTACAAGCAGACAGTCAAGATATTGGGACTTTATCAAAGATTATGCGGATGAACAATATGCAGAAAGCTGCAAAGAATGGTCTGCTTTTGCAGAGCATAAATGTGCCGGGTTATCAGTAGCAAATAAAAAGTATCTGGCTGATATTTTTGAAAAAGCAAGTTTGTTAGAGCTTGCTTTTTGGAAGATGGCCTATCGGAACGAGAGAATGGAGGAAAATGCAAAATGAAAAAAGTATTGTCCATTGCCGGATCAGATTGCAGCGGAGGTGCAGGTATTCAGGCTGATTTGAAAACTTTTTCTGCTCACGGTGTATTTGGAATGAGTGTTATTGTTTCTGTTGTTGCAGAGAACACCAGCCGTGTTATCGACATCCAAGATATTACCCCGGATATGATTGAAAAACAGATTGACGCCGTATTTGAAGATATTGAAGTGGACGCAGTAAAAATCGGTATGCTTTCTACACCAGAATGTATGAAAGCGGTGGCAAAGAAACTATTACAATATAAGCCCCAAAATGTCGTAATCGACCCGGTTATGTATGCCAAAAATGGCTGCCCATTGATGAATCCTACGGCGGTTTCCACCTTGATAGACACAGTAATTCCACTGGCCGATGTACTTACTCCGAATATTCCAGAGGCAGAGAAAATAGCAGATATGCAGATTTCCACAGTTTCAGATATGGAGGCTGCCGCAAGAAAAATATATGCCATGGGTTGTAAGGCGATTGTTGTCAAGGGTGGACATCATATAGGAAATGCTGTTGATGTCCTATTTAATGGAGAAAATTTCTACCATTTTGAAACATCCCGCATTGATACGAAAAATACTCATGGGACAGGCTGTACCTTTTCTTCTGCAATCGCTTCCCAGCTTGCAAAGGGAAAAAGTGTTCCGCTTGCAGTCGAATCTGCAAAGGCTTATGTCACAATGGCAATCGAACACTCTCTTGCGATTGGAAAAGGCTGTGGCCCGACGCACCATTTCTACGAATTGTATCAGCATGGTTTATCTAAAGAATAGGCAGGTGCAAAATGAACTTTGATTATACACTTTATCTTGTTACTGATCGTCAACTAATGAGCTGCGATAGCCTGACAGAAGCGGTAGAACAGGCAATTTTAGGAGGCTGCACAATGATACAACTCCGAGAAAAAGAATTGTCCTCATTAGAATTTTACAATCAGGCTGTTGCCGTGAAACAGGTTACGGATAAATACCATATTCCCCTTATCATAAACGACCGGATAGATATTGCAATGGCTGTGCAGGCTACGGGGGTACATATTGGACAGCATGATTTACCTGCGGCTGCCGTCCGCAAAGTAATTGGGGAAAATATGCTGTTGGGAGTATCTGCATCTTCCATTGCAGAAGCAATACAGGCACAACAGGATGGTGCAGATTATTTGGGAGTTGGCGCAATGTTCCCTACTGGAACTAAAACCGACGCTGATTCTGTATCAATGGAGGAATTACAGAAAATCCGCACAGCCGTTTCTTTGCCGATCGTTGTTATTGGCGGTATCAATAAAGGAAATACAGGGCGTTTCAAGCCCATGGGAATTGACGGGCTGGCTGTTGTATCTGCCATCATAGCGCAGTCCGATATAAAAGCTGCTGCTGCGGAACTGAAAGATTTATTTTGCGGAAAGGAAAAGAAACATGGATTTTAATGCGGCAATCTTTGATTTAGATGGAACAATTCTGGATTCAATGGATGTATGGGAGCATATAGATATTCAGTTTTTGAAAAAGAGAAATCTTCCTGTCCCGGAAAATTATGTAACTGAAATATGTGCAAGGAGTTTTGAGGAAGCCGCACAATATACCATTGATCTTTTGGGATTGCAAGAAACGGTAGAGGGAATTATTGAGGAATGGAATAATATGGCGGTCGAGGAATACAGTAACCATGTCGGTCTGCTGCCCCATGCCCTTGATTATCTTCTGCGCTTAAAAGAACATGGAATAAAACTTGCAGTTGCTACGGGGTTGCCGGAAAAGCTCTATATTCCATGCTTAAAGAACAATTCTATTTTAGAATTATTTGACGCTCTATGTTCAACAGATGAGGTTCAGCGGGGAAAAGAATATTCGGATGTCTTTGAATTGGCCGCAAGAAAATTAGGGGTTGCACCTGAACACTGTATTGTGTTTGATGATGTGCTTCCAGCAATTAAAAGCGCAAAGGCAGCCCGTATGTTAGCAGGCGGGATTTATGATAAGTATTCCGCAGATCAGCGTACAGAAATAGAAAGGATTGCGGATATTTACTTACTTGATTTTCGGCAAGCACCGATCCCACACAAAGAGGTATGAAAATGGAAAAATGGGATTTATATAATGCAAAACGGGAAAAGTCTGGAATAACAGTGTGCCGTGGAGAAATCATACCCAAAGGGCTGTATCATTTATCTGTGAGTGTATGGATCGTCAACCAGCAGGGGCAGTATCTTTTATCACAGCGGCATCCGAAAAAGCAATACCCTCTTTATTGGGAATGTACGGGTGGTTCTGTACTTTCCGGGGAAACCAGTTTACAAGGAGCAATCCGAGAGGTAAAAGAAGAATTAGGAATACTGCTTACTCCCGGAAGTGAAAAATTGATTTATCAGAGCAGACGGGAAAATGTGCAGGATTTTTACGATGTTTGGCTATTTCATAAGGATATAAAGATTGAAGAAATGCGTTTACAGGAAACAGAAGTTGTGGATGTTCAATGGGTAAATCCAGATAAGTTATTTGAGATGTTTCGCCTGAAACATCTGCACCCTCTAATTACCTATGTAGATCAGCTAATAGGCTGAAAAAGCGCCGGGCGCAGAGGTATCAAAGCCTCTGCATCTGGCGCTTCTTTTTTGTCCTTTTTCCCGCATTTAGAACCCCGTTTTGCGGGGAACAGGATAACTTTATCCACCTGCCTGCCGGCCATGCGGAAAAACCCTTGATTTCCGTGGACTTTTAACGCCCTAAATGCGTAGACAGGAGGTATCTTTTCCGCTGGCGCTCAGCCTTTTAATTCCGTGTTGCACATGAGGCGGAAATCTTACTGCACCAGACAGCGAAGAATCATTTTGACGAACTGGGAATCAAAAAGCTCCCCTCTGTCAAATCTCTCCGAGAGGAATACACCGATCTTCTGGAACAAAAACGGAAAGCCTATTCTGCCTATAAGCAGGCCAAAAATGATATGAAAGAACTTCATAATGTTCGGGCCAATGTGGAATATCTATTAGAGATTTCTTCCCCACCACAACCGCAGCGCAGCACAGAAAAATCCCGTCAATAAGATTTGTCTGCTTTTGGTTTTCAGCGTTCCAACGGAACGCGCAGCCATTGCCACCGGCAATGATCTCAGGGGTTTGGGGATATGTCACCAACAAGCATTAGCAGGAATTCCGGAAACGGGATTTCTGCTAAATACGCAATCTTACGTAAGATTGCATTGCTTGCCAGTAGTTTTAAGAGTCTTTGGCAGAGAATCTGTTTACAGTTGCCGCATTGATAAACCTTTGATAACTGCCTATAATAGAGTTATTATTTTGAACTGCTATAACAGAGAAATGCAAAAAAATAAAATTTTTTGTCCGCTGTAACATTTCGCGGACATTTGGGGTTTACAATGGCCTTATCAAATATGGAGGTGATACAACTATGACATGGCCTTTTGAGAATGACACCAGCGCCATTGTAAAAAAATTAGCAGACCGAAGCATGAAAGCGGATAAAAGACGCAATGCGTTTATTATCATAACGATTGCTTTTGCAGTTAGTTTGATGATGGTATTAGCACTATATAATCTCGGAACAGACCGTGAAAATAGGCTTTATCTGCAAGGACGCTATCAGGGCAGCTTTATTAACAGTACCAGTACCGTCTTTGAAAAACTGGAACATAACAACCAGATTGAAGCAGTCGGCAAAGAGGCTGCAATGGGAACGAGCCGTATCAATGACTATACTTTGGATGTGTATTACAGAGATCAAAATGCACTTGAACTAAAAGGCGTTACTGACTTGCTGGGAAAAATGCCGGAGGCAGAAAATGAAATCATTGTGGAACAGTCCTATTTGGAGCATTTAGGGTTGCCGGTTCAACTGGATCAAACCGTTACACTGGATATGCCTTTTGGAAAAAATCAGACATATCGTGTTTGCGGCATTATTCAAAGCAGTAATGCGTCCCGTATTTATCAAGTCATTGTATCGGATGGCTTATATAGCCGGTATGAAAAAGCAAACTGTTACGATCTTTTGGTTCGCGTGAAAAATACCGAAAATATGGACAGCGAAACTTTGAAACTGCTGATAAACGAAATTGCGGAACAAAGCGGTGTACCTGAACAGTATGTTATGTATAGCTCTACCTACTTTGGATTGGCAGAAGAAAAATCCACGCTGGAGCTATTGGTGATTATCGGAGCAAGCAGTTTAATTGTACTGGCCTGTTCTTTGGTTATTTACAGCCTGTTCTACATTTCTGTTATCGGGAAAACACATGAATATGGCAGACTGCGTGTGCTGGGGGCTACATCGGTTCAGATCAAGCGTATCGTGCGAAAAGAAAGTTTTTTGTTATCCTGTGCTGCAATTCCTATCGGTGTTGTATTGGGAAGTGTTTTGGGCTATTGTTTCGTCCCGGACGGCTGGCATTGGATGACTACACTGGAATGTGCCGTTGTGATTGCCCTTGTTACAGAAATTGCCTTGAAAATTGCTGTCCATACCCCTGTAAAGAAAGCCTCTATGGTATCGCCTATTGAGGCGCTGCGAATCAATACGACTGATACACCGGCGACAGAAAAAACGCGGATCGAACATCGAAAAATTACGCCATCTTCGCTTGCCCGAATGAGCTTTGCCCGGAACAAGAAAAAAGCTATACTAACCGTATTGTCTTTGGGATTTGCTGGAGTTTTACTGATGTGTGCCGCCACCTACCTTAATTCAACTGATGTAGAAAGCATGGCAAAACAGCAATTTGCAAATGGCGACATTGTACTTTCCCTTGATCCCGCCAACACAAATGCGGAAGATCGCCCCGCCGGGATCAATGCACTTCAAACGAAAAATCCATTGGATGAAGTTTTGGAAGAAACGATTTCAGATATGGATGGCGTAAAGAATATTGAATTTATACAGGGCTGTGTTTCAAATATGGAATTTCCCACTCCTTTCAAGGATGGTAACAGCCATTTCTTTACCCAAATTGGAATCCCCGAAAATCAGTACGAGGCCTTTTCACAAGGACTAATTGAGGGAACCGCAGACCGCCAGAAACTTATCAACGGAAAAGGAGTTATCGTAGATAATTCCGCCAAGCTGTTAAGCGACTATTATAATTACACTCCTCAAATTGGCGATATAGTCAAAGTGGAAACAGCGGATGGACAATGGGAAGAATTTACTGTAATGGGGATTGGGAAAGCTCCTAATCTCGGTGGGGATTCAGCTTCTTTCTATTTTCCGCAGGAACTCTTACCTATGATGAAAGAAAATGTTTCCAACTTCAACATAACCTGCATTGTAGATGTGGAAAGAGATCAGCTTACAGAAGTTGAGAATAAGATTTTCCAGTTGGCGGAAAATCGTGGAGGTATAGAAGTTTTCAGTATCAGCGATATTATTACTTATCTGCAAGAGGAAATGGATAACATAAAAATGCCGTTATACGGATTGGTATTTTTCATTGCTGTTTTTGGGCTAATCAGCCTTATCAACACGCTAATGACAAACATTATATCAAGACAGCAGGAATTTGGTATTTTACAGTCTGTGGGATTGAGCAGTAAGCAATTCTCCAAAATGCTGCAAACAGAATGTTTCTATTATGTTTCTGGTACGGCTATTTTAACTTTAACGATTGGAACTTTAACAGGATTTGTACTTTGCAAAGTTTTCAATCAGGTTGGGACATTCGGGACATTGACTTATCATTTTCCAGTTTTAGAAATAAGCATATATTTTGTAGCGCTTTTCTTCATACTGGCCGCTTACTCCGTTTTCTCTGTACGATATAGCAAAAGACATCCTGTGATCGAGCGCATTAAAACAATGGAGTAAATTTTCCTTTATCAGAAAATTGTGTTTTCTGCAACAAAGGACATTTGCCTGTTATACTATCTACAAAAAGCAAAGGAAGTGAGGATATGAAGCAGATTTTAATTGTCGAGGACGACAGTTTTTTGAATAAGATGGTGGCCTATAACCTGACCGCAGACGGCTACGGCGTGACTTCTGCCCTAAACGCCAGAAC
Organism: Firmicutes bacterium AF25-13AC; assembly: GCA_003478935.1. Lineage (GTDB taxonomy): Bacteria > Bacillota > Clostridia > Lachnospirales > Lachnospiraceae > Anthropogastromicrobium > Anthropogastromicrobium aceti. The sequence continues at coordinate 117,532 of QUFP01000001.1, read as the reverse complement.
CGCAGCCGAAGCCATACGCCAGCGGGAATTTGACTTAGTGCTGCTGGACATCAACCTGCCGGACGGCAACGGTTTTGAGCTGTGCAAACTGATAAAGCCCCAGCACCCGGACACCATTGTGATTTTCCTGACCGCTAACGATCAGGAGAGCGACCAGATACGGGGCTATGAGGTGGGCGCGGTGGACTACATCACAAAGCCCTTTGTGATCGGGGCCTTGCAGCGAAAAATCAAAGCCATGTTCGCCATGCTGGAACACCACAAACCGGCCAAGGACATTTACGACGACGGGCGGCTGTTTCTGGACTTCTCGGAGCAGACGGCTTCCTTAAACGGCAAGCCCCTGACCCTATCCCCGATGGAGTACAAAATGCTGAACCTGTTCCGTAAAAATCCCCGGCAAGTGCTGACCCGTGGGCAGCTTTTGGAAAAGCTGTGGGATATAGACGAGAAGTTTGTGGACGAACACACCCTGACAACCTCCATCAGCCGGATTCGGAGTAAGATCGAATCCGACGGCGGCGCGCCCTACATCAAAACTGTTTACGGCATGGGCTATCAATGGACGGGAGGCGAGGCAAAATGAAGTTGCAAAATCTCTCGGTAAAGCGGCTGTTTGGCCGGGTAGCAATGGGGCTTGTCCTTTCCATGTCCGGGATCACCATAGCCCTGTTTCTTGTGACAAAACAGACGGCGGTGCTGCTGACGGGCGGGGCGCTGCTGCTGTGCGCCCTTGTGGGGATTTTTGTACTGACGCAGGCGTTTGGAAAGCGACTGTCGCAGTTTACCGCTGACCTATGCCAGACTTTAGACCACATGATCGCCGGAAATGAAGCGCCCCAGCGGCCAGAGGACAGCGAAACCCAGCTTGCCAGAATTGGACACCGGCTGGCAAGGCTCTATCAGATCATGCAGGAGAACCGCCGCCGGGTGGACGAGGAACGGCAGGAGTTACAGACCCTTGTATCGGATATTTCCCATCAAGTGAAAACGCCGGTAAGCAATCTGAAAATGGCGACGGACACGCTGCTGGAAAAGCCTATGACCGAGGCGGAGCGCACCGACTTTATCCGGGGAATCCGCAGCCAGACGGATAAGCTGGACTTTCTCTTTCAGGCCCTTGTGAAAACTTCCCGGCTGGAAACGGGCGTGATCCAGTTGGATAAGAAACCGGGCCGCCTCTTTGATACCGTGGCACAGGCCATGAGTGGAATTGTGTATGCAGCAGAGAAAAAGGAAATCGTCGTGTCCGTGGACTGCCCGGAGGATTTGACCGTTTTCCATGACAGCAAGTGGACATCCGAAGCCCTTTTTAACCTGCTGGACAATGCGGTGAAGTACACCCCGGCAGGCGGGAAAATCGCTGTGTCGGTGGTGCTGTGGGAAATGTATGTGGAAATCAAAGTAGCCGACACCGGCAAGGGCATTTCCGAAAGCAATCAGGCCGCCATCTTCCGGCGCTTCTATCGTGAGGAAGAAGTACACGAACAGCAGGGCGTGGGCATTGGCCTGTATCTGGCCCGCGAGATCGTAACACGGCAGGGCGGCTATATCAAAGTGGTTTCGGAGCCGGGCAAGGGTTCGGAATTTTCCATTATGTTGCCGACTAAATAAAGCACACTTATAACAGGAGAAAACACTATGAAAAAAATCAATTTTTGCAAAGCAACAACAATCATCTTAATAATCAATGTTATTTTATCTATTGTTTTATTTTTCGTTGTTCCTGATAAAATAGCAATTCAATGGGTAGGTACATCCCCCAGCAATGCAGTAGATTCTTACTATGTATTTTTGGTGCCGGTATTGTCAGTGCTTTTTGCTTTTACGGGAAAACCTATTTTTACAATGTTCCTGTTTAGATTGTGGAATAGAACTAACGAGCATTTAGTGACATACTTAAATTTGTGTCTGCAAGTTGTATTTCTTACTTGTGAAATCTATATCGGATTATATAACCTATGTAATTTTAATGTTGCCATTAGTATAATTCTCATTGTGGAACTTATGATAGATGTGGTGATTGGATTGAAATTATTTCACAATCAATCTATCTAAAAGATTGTGTAGTATGATTCGGCGGACGACCATTTCCGGCTGTCCGCCGTGAATTTTTTGAAATGTCCGAGCGTTGTAACATTTCACCCCGATTTTCAATGAAATTTTTTGGCCGCTGTAACATTTCGCGGACATTTGGGTTTTACAATACCCTTATCAACAAAAGTGAGGAGGCGACGCAATGGAACTGACCCCGACATTGATTTTGAATCTGGCGCTGCTGATCGTCCCGCCCGTTGCCCTTGTGCTGGTGTTCCGGCAATGGCTGGCCCGGCACATCCGCTGGACGGTTGCCTTGACTGCTCTCTGTGATGTTCTCCTATTTTGGGATGAACTGTTCTACTATGAGAGCTTCGGCCTGTTCGCTGTGCTGATTCTGGTGCAGTTGGCGGCCACCGGCGCAGCAGCGTTCCGCATTTACAACAAACAAAAAAAGGATTGAATTTTATGAGCATTTTACAGACTATCGACCTGAAAAAGTATTACGGCACAGAGCCGAACATCACCCGCGCCCTTGACGGTGTGAACTTCTCCGTGGAGGACGGCGAATTTGTGGCCGTTGTGGGAACCTCCGGCAGCGGCAAGTCTACCCTGCTTCACATGATGGGCGGGCTGGACACCCCTACTTCTGGCAATGTGATTGTCCGGGACAAAGAACTGTCGAAGATGAACGACGAACAGCTTACCATCTTTCGCCGCCGCAACATCGGCTTTATCTTCCAGAACTATAACCTTGTTCCCATCCTGAATGTGTATGAGAACATCGTCCTGCCAGTGGAGCTGGACGGGGACACGGTGGATCAGAAGTTTTTGGACGAGATCGTTCACCTGCTGGGACTGGAAGATAAACTGAAAAATATGCCGAACAATCTTTCTGGCGGACAGCAGCAGCGTGTGGCTATCGCCCGGGCCTTGATCACCAAACCGGCTATTGTGCTGGCCGACGAGCCCACCGGCAACCTTGACAGCAAGACCAGCGCCGAGGTGCTGGGGCTGATCAAGCGTACCAGTGCGGAGTTCCGACAAACCGTTGTGATGATCACCCACAACAACGACATTGCCCGCCTTGCCGATCGGATCGTCCGCATTGAGGACGGTAAGATCGTGGAGTAAGGAGGTGGCAGGCTATGACATGGCCTTTTGAAAATGATACCAGCGGCATTGTAAAGCGCATATCAAACCGCAGTATATCGGCAAATCGAAAAAGAAATATCTTTATTGTTTTGACGATTGTACTTGCCAGCGCATTGCTATCTGCTATTGTACTCTATGGCTTTGGGGTTATGCAGGAAACGCAAAACCGCAACCAAAAAACAGCGCAGATTATGTATCATGCGATTTCTGAACAACAGGGACAGGAACTATACAAGCAAGAAGAAATTGCGTGGGTTGGAGAATTTTTCAACGCATTTTCTGAACAGGTAAACCATTCAACCGTGAACTTTACTTATGCAAATGCAGATATGCTAACATCCCAAAGTATGCCCTATTCGGGAGATTTACCAGCTTCGGAGAATGAAATTGTAGTGCAGGAATCCTTTTTGGATAGTTTGGGCTATTCAAATGAATTGGGACAGACAATTCAAATCCCCTTTTCTGACGGCACTACCCATGATTTCAAATTGACGGGAATCTTAGATGTGAAAACCGGCGATATTGGGCGCTATACAGCCATTATATCGAAAGAATTAGTAAGACAGCAGTATGGCGACGGAGGCATGATTGATTATTACATTGGGCTGAAAGGCGCTCAAAACATGAGCGAGGAAGAAGCCACCAACTATGCAAACACTCTGGCGCAGCAATTAAAAATTTCCGATGATAATGTGATTGTCCGTTCCACATATTTTAACTTAAAGGACGAAAATCACGGAAGCGATATGCTGTTCTATTTCTTGATCGGTTTTGTAACTTTCATTGGTTCCGGCATTGTGATCTATTCGATTTTTTATATTTCAGTAGCAAGCAGTATCCGTAACTATGGACAGCTTCGCACAATCGGAACTACAAAACGACAGATCAAAAAGATGGTTTACCGCGAGGGGAAATTACTTGCTGCCATTGCTATCCCGATTGGTTTGGTTATTGGAAATGTGATTGGGTACTTCCTGATTCCTGCCGGTTGGTACTGGCTGACTACTTTATGTGTGACGGTCGGGGTTGGCCTTTTTGCATTTATTATTGTGATGATTGCCATTCATACTCCTGTAAAAAGAGCTGCGGCAGTATCTCCGCTGGAAGCATTGCGATATTCCGATTATCAGGGGAAAATGAAAGAAAGTTCCGTGTTGCACCGTAAAATAACGCCTGCTTCACTTGCTAAAATGAATCTGTCCAGACAAAAGGCAAAGTCCACTTTAACAATACTTTCTCTTTCACTCGGCGGAGTATTGGTTGTATTGATTTCGACAATGTTAGTTTCCTATGATGGCGTTGCAGAGGCAAGAGGCAGGGCTTTCCCTGTCGGTGAATTTAACATTCAGCTCAACGCAAATCAATCGTGGGACACTGCTGGTATTTCTTTGTCTGGATTGCAGCAAAAGAATTTTCTAAATGCCGATTTTATAAATGCAGTAGAATCTATTGATGGCGTTACAGGAATCAAGCACTGGTATTACACGGACGCAGAATATCGTGTAAATGGTAATTCTGGAAAATGGATTCAGGCTTTTGCCGAGATGAACAGCAGAATTTGGAGAAAGAGCGAATTGCGGGAACGACTGATTATGATGAACTGGTGGCAGGCAATGGAATTGTCTTGCTTCAAGAGCGTGCCGATCTCTATGATATTGAGGCTGCGTTGGGTGATACCGTCGAAGTGGACTATAAAACCGAATCCGGCCAAATTCGCACAAAGGCCTATACCGTCATGGGCATTGTAAACGAATATTCTTACTCCGGCTTCTCAAAATGCTTTGCGCTTCCGGAGCAGTTTATGAATGAAGCGACCGGGATAGATTGCACAGGTACGATTTCCGTAATTACCGATATGAAAAAATATGATACGGTTGAAGCTACATTAAATCAACTGATAGACGGAAATAGTGATTTGGTTATGGAAACCATAAAAGAAAGTATCACTTATTATAGCGGACTTCAACAACTTTCTTTCGGGGTATTGTTGATCGTGGCTGTTATTGTTGTGTGCTTTTCTTTAATCAACCTTGTCAATACGACAATCACAAACTTCTTATCCCGTAGGCAGGAAATTGGAATGTTACAGGCGATTGGTTTGAGTAAAAAGCAGCTTATCAAAATGCTGTGCTATGAGGGGTTAATGTATTCAGTTTTTGCTACGCTGGTAACATTGGTTTTGGGGACTGGACTGGGCTTCCTATCCGTACAGGTCGTTGTGAAAACGATGAATCCATACTTTTACTATTCATTTCCGTGGCTGATCGTATTGATATATTTAGCAATCCTGCTGATTGTGCAATTCACCTTGATTTCTTACACAACTGGAAATCTGAAAAAGCAATCTCTTGTTGAGCAAATCAGGACGATGGAATAGCCGTATGGGATCGGCGGGGCGGCGTGTGCTGCCCCGCTTTTTTCGCCATTTCTCAAAGAAATTTTTGAAATGTCCGAGCGTTGTAACAATTCAGCCTGTTTTTCTGTCGAAATCAAAGGCACCTCGGACATTTGTGTAACATTTGTAGTTTATGCTTGTGGTAAATCAATATTGGGGGTGAGGACACATGAAAAAGATACTGCTGATCGACGACAGCGACACCTATACATGGTGCCTGCAAAAATACTTACAGCACCGGGGCTACCCGGTAAAAACGGCTTGTACGCTGAAAGAAGCGCGGACCGCCATCCAAGAGGAAATGCCGCTGGTGGTCTGCTGTGATCTCGACCTGCCGGACGGTTCCGGCATGGACTTTCTGGACGAGGTGCGGGCCGCAGACAAGGAGCTGCCTTTTATCTGGCGTCCTGTCATGACAAGGACGACTACGAACAGGAGCTATGCGCCGGGGCGCGACGCTGTGCATGGACAAAATGAAAGGACTGCTACTACAAGATAAGCTGGTGGAATACGCCTACCGGCAGTTATCCGGCGAAAAGTCCCCGACTTTTCACAAGCTGCTCTTTGTCTATGCAGAAGATACCAGCGCCGAAGTGCTGCGGGCTGCTATGCTACAAAAGGGCTTTGACCTGATTCTGGTTTCCTCGATTTGGGAAGCCAAGCGCCGGATTTTTGAGGATAAGGAAATAGAACTGATCTTGTGCGATCTGGAACTGCCGGACGGCACAGCAATGGAGCTGTTTCATACGCTACGGCGGGTGGCGGGGATGTTCCAAATGAAGAATCCCCCTGTCCGGCTTCTGCCGTTCTTTATCCTCACCGAGAACAACGACCCTGCCACGGAATATGAATACCGGCATGAGGGCGTGAACGACTATATCACCGCCCCGGTCAATATCCCGGAGCTGATCCGGCAGGTTTTGTTCTTTGTGGAGTAATTGAAAAATTTTATGGAGGTGATGATGTGATGGGACATTAGCTGTTTTTGATATAGAAGAATCCGGCAAACAGATTGGCGAAAAGTTATTTCTGCTTCTTAACGAGGAACAAAAGAATGCTCTAATGCAATATATTTTGGAGCAAGGAGTCTGTCATGGAACAGTATTCAATTCCTGTCACACTTCTTCCACAGCAGAGAAAAATCCTCTGACAGAAATACAAGAAGGTGAGCTTTATCTATGCCTGGAACACCGTACTGTCAGGGTTCGTGAACGGATGATCAACCTGACAAGTAAGGAGTTTGATATACTGGCATTACTCATTGCCAATCCCAAACGTGTTTTTACTTACGAACTGATTACCGATTTGGTTTGGAAAGAGGATTGTGATTTCTATTCGAGAAAAGCGATTCATAATCATATAAGTAAGCTGCGTAAGAAGTTGCGCTTTGAACCGGATCTTCCAAACTATATTGAGAGTGTCGCCGGGATCGGCTATAAATTTGAACATCTATAACATGAGCCCACAAGGTGTTGTTTCCCCTTGTGGGCTTGCTTTTTGCAGCATATATTCTAAGAGCGGAATATGTAGAAAATTGCGAATATAAAGAGTAAAAAGCGAATATCTGTGGACTGATAAAGGAAACATAACCGATATAATTTTCTTCCAAGGAGGTATCAAGCAGCCGATTCAGGTTCCTCCTTGATGGGAGGAAATGCCTATGCGTCTATGCAACACAGATCTGCAGATAAACTGCTTTACATTCAGTCACCTATACGTCGTAGTCCAGCTCGTATGGATTGCGGCGTTTTTGGTTTCGACAAAGTTTGAGCATTTTCGCTGTCAACCTCCCGGAAAAATTTTATACTGCTGCTTTGGCGCGCCTGTTCTTTGTACGGGCGCGCTTTTTTGTACCCTTTTTTTAATCAGAAAGAGACTTAGACCTTATCGCTGCCGCAGCCCACCCTCTGATTTCGATTTTTGCCATCAACTCAAACATCGAAATTGGAGGAAATTACTATGAAGAAAATCAATCTTCGGGATTATTACCCGTATTATACACAGGACATGATCGTTGAGGTGCCGGATGAAGTTGCTTTGTTGCTTCGGGAATATATGTTGTTGGAAGAAGCCTATCGGATTCGTACATACCGCTATAAAGCATTTTACTCTCTGGATCGAGACGAAGGTATTGAGCGTGAGATATTGCAAAAGCCTCTTAACCCGGCAGAAATTTGGGAACAGCGCCAAATGACGGAGTTGATTTATAAAGGTCTTTCCAAACTTCCGGTAAAGCAGCGCCAACGAATCTATGCACACTTTTTTCTTGGCATGAGCAAAGCAGATATTGCCAAAGCGGAAGGAACACACAAAAGCCGGATCACCCGTTCTATCGAAGCCGGATTGCGTAGTCTGGAAAAATATTTCAAAGAAATTTTATAACAGACGGCAACTTTGCCCCTAAAAATGTACTGAATAGTAGAGGGACATATTCGGCGGGACAAGCTGGACGGGTGTGGTAAGGAAGCATATACATCCTCCCACCCCAACTGCAATATCAATTTGTCTGCCATGCCCCTTGCTTGTTCCTTGACAATCGAATATACGCTGTTACAGGTACTTCATTCTGTGTTCCGAGCGGCAGATGGGGCGGCGCGGTGACAGGCGGCCTAAGGAGGTGATGAATCCAGGCTGTCCGAGCGATAAACGCAACCCACGAAACCGGCTGTGGCAAGCCGGACGCGATAACGACACAGATCATAATGGTACTTCTTCACAGCTTCCTAAAGACTTGGGGAGAGCTCCTGCGGCGTTTGCTTGCTCTGGCAAAGTGGCGGCGTATGCGGGACTATGATGCGGTGACGCTATCCGCAGCCTGTAACAGCCCCGTCCTTATAACAGAAGGACTTGCCGGGGTGCGTGGCAAATACGGCAGCAGAATCGAAATCAGATATAATGGGCCGGATTTATGTGTGTAATAACCATAGATCCGACCTATTCATGTGGTTTTGATAACACAGTTTTCAGAAGGGAGTTGATACTATGGAATTGAACACCATTGTCAGCGGAGTGGGTACACTGGTAGACATTCGGGATGTCTCTGTCAACAAAGAACTTTCTCGTGATGAACGGATTGCAGAATTTGTTCAGCAAATCAAAAATCCATACCATTTTAAGTGTGGACGGTTTACTGTACAAGCCAGTTTTTCTGCTGAAGGTGCTACTCTGGAAGAATGTATCAAGGGTATTTTGCGATAGCTGCAATTTTAAGAAAGGGGCTGACTTTTCCGTAAAAGCATGGTAGAATAAGAATCGGAAAAGGAATTGAATATGACATAACCACACTTCTTGAATTGCGGGGATTTTTCTGTGCAACGAAAGGAGTGTTTTTTTATGCAGGTTTACAAAGCGATTAAGTACATCCGTCTTTCTTACACGGATGATAAAACAGTAGAAAGTGACAGCGTTGCTAACCAGCGGCGCCTGATCGATGACTACATAGCCCGACACCCGGAAATTGAGGTTGTGGCAGAAAAAATTGACGATGGTTATAGTGGTGTTTTGTTTGATCGCCCAGCATTTCAGGAAATGATGCGGATGATCGAACAAGGCGAAGCTAACTGCGTGATTGTCAAAGACCTCTCCCGCTTAGGTCGTGAGTACATAGAAACAGGCCGTTATATGCGCAGGGTATTTCCAGCCTATGGAGTGCGTTTTATCGCAATTAACGATAATGTAGATACGGAAAATGACGCTGCCGATGATCTCACAGTTTCTGTCAAAAACATTATGAATGAGGCTTACTGTCGGGATATTTCCGTTAAGACACGGAGCGCCCTGGAAGTAAAACGGCGCAGCGGGGATTTTGTAGGTGCTTTTACCATCTATGGTTATGTGAAAGTCGGCGATAAACACAAGAGCCTGGAAGTAGACGAATATGCTGCTAATGTTGTGCGGGATATTTTCAGAAAACGGCTGGAGGGATTCAGCGCTTCCCATATAGCGGATGAACTGAACCGATTAGGAATTCTTTCGCCTTTGGCGTATAAGCGCAATCATGGAATGCCTCATGCAAAAGGTGGCTATACAGACCGAAAGGATTGCAAATGGTCTGCAACTACAATCATCCGCATTTTGCAGGATGAAACTTACACCGGAACACTGGTCCAGGGCAAACAGACAACGCCCCATTTCAAATTAAAAGAGCGTGAGGACAAACCTTCTTCGGAATGGATTCGTGTGGAGGGAACCCATGAAGCGATCATACAAAAGCACGATTTTGATCTGGTGCAACGGCTCCGCAGGATTGACACAAGGACTTCTCCCAAATCGGATAAGGTTTACCTGTTTTCCGGTATTTTGATCTGCGGCTGCTGTGGCTGCCGTATGACCCGCAAGACGAACCGCTATAAAGATAAAGAGTATCACTATTATTACTGCCCGACCGGCAAAGGGAATGGCTGCACATCGTCGGTCATGCTGAAAGAGTCGGATCTGATTGAATGTGTGCAGGACAGTTTGAAAGGACATATTGAAAATGTTGCTTCTCTGGATGCCCTGCTGTCCAGTATCAGTCAGGAACGGATCAACCGGGAATTGGCGCAGGAATATGCCGCACAGATCAGAGTAAATGAAAAGCGTGTGGCACAGACCGAGGGCTTTAAGGCAAAACTCTATGAAAATCTGGTGAGTGGAATTCTGACAAAGGAAGAATTTCTCTCTTATAAGCGAAAATACAATGCAGATATTGAACTGTTCCAAAAGGCAATCGCTGAATGGAACGATAAACTTACAGATGTATTGGAAAACCGAAGCGAACGAAATCGTTGGATCAACCATTTTATGAGATTTTCTACTATGGAGGATATTGACCGCCGGGCAGTCATGCAGCTTATCCGAAGCATACGGGTAATGGGTAAAGATGAACTGCATATTGAATTTAATTACCAGGATGAATATCAGAAAGCAATCTCTTTGGCGGAACAGATTGCTACAAAAAATGAAGAAAGGATGGTGGGCTAAATGGCAAGAAAAAGCAGAAAACAGACGGCGGCACCTATGCCGGCACCATCTTTATATGTACATGTAGCTCTGTATATCCGTCTTTCTGTGGAGGATAACAAAAAGCGGGGCTGCTCAGTAGAAAATCAAAAGCTGGTACTGAATGACTTTCTTTCAGATAAACCGGACTTCGTTGTGTATGATACCTATATCGACAACGGAGCGACAGGGACAAATTTTCACCGCCCTGGATTTCAGCAAATGCTATCTGATATTGAAGCAGGCCACATTAACTGTGTGATTGTTAAGGATCTTTCCCGATTAGGGCGAAATTCTATTGACACAGGTTATTATATCGAACAGTATTTCCATGCTCATAATGTTCGTTTCATTGCTGTTACGGATCAGTTTGATACAGCGGATTCCGGAAATCTTCATGGCGGTATCATGCTGCCTTTGAAAAATATGATCAATGAAGCCTATGCTCTGGACATTGGACGAAAAATCAAAGCACAAGCGCGGCAGGCTATGAAAGACGGCGACTATATTGGTGCACGGGCACCTTACGGTTACAGGAAAGATCCTGATAATTGCCATAAACTTCTGATTGATGAAAATACTGCCCCTGTGGTAAAACAGATTTTTGAATGGGCACATGAGCATGTGGCACTGAACCGGATTGTCCGCAATCTAAATGAGATGGGGATTCCGGCACCGAGCCATTATAAAAAGGCCACTGGCGAGATTACCAGTCCGGGTCTGATTGGAAGCGGCAAATGGCAGACCCGTACAGTGATGAAAATTTTAGAAAGCGAAGTCTATACAGGCGATCTGGTGCAAGGAAAAACAAAGATTGTAGATCATCAGCAGGTCAAGGCTGGAGAAGATAATCTGATTATTGCAAAATGCACCCATGAACCGATCATCAGCCATGAGTTGTTTAATGCAGTTCAGGAATACAGAAAACAGATCTGTGAAGAAAGCAAAGCAACTCCAAAACGTCCCTACACACCAAACATTTTCAAAGGTAAAGTGTTCTGTGCTGATTGTGGCAGAAGCCTTCACAGGCAACGCGCCGAGCGCCGGAAAGGACCCGACACTTACTGGTTCCACTGCCTTACAAACAGCCGGGTAGAAAAAGATAGCTGCAAAGGTGCGATGATACAGGAGAAAGAACTGATTTCTACTGTTACGGCTATTCTTGAAAAAGAGCTGACAGTTGCGCTGGGAATGTCGCTGCCACTCTTTCAGTTGGAGGCAAGACAAAAACAGGAAAAAGATAAGCTGAAAATTCAGATGTCGGCCAAACGGCAGGAAATTGAAAAAACACGCCGGCTGATCCGTGGCCTATATGAAAATTTTGTACAGGGTATTTTGACAAATGACGAATACTTTGAATTGAAAGCGGATTATGAACATGCTATCAATGCTCTGTCTGGTGAGATTGAAGTATTTGAAAAATCTATGGACTCCCTGGACAACCAGCTTGCCAGATACCGTGCAATGGAAAAGGATGCAAAAACACTGGCACAGGATCATGTGCTGACTGCGGAACTGATTGAACGGCTCATTGAACGAATTGAGATAGACCACGAGCGGAATATTCATGTGACCTTCCGTTTCAAAAATGAATTTCAGGGAAAGGCGGTGGAACCGTGCGCAACTATGTGATTGCTCTTTATATCCGTCTTTCTGTGGAAGATTTCAAAACTGAAAGTTTGAGCATACCAAATCAAAAACTGATTCTTCGTGAAAAAGCTATGTCTCTGCCGGAATGGGATAACAGCGAGATTTTGGAATTTATTGACAATGGTCATACGGGGACAAACTTTGAGCGTCCGGCGGTGCAGGAACTTTTAACAATGGTTCAGGCCGGAAAAATCAACTGTATTATTGTAAAAGACCTTTCCCGATTTGGACGTAACAGCATTGAAACCGGCTATTTTATTGAGCGGGTATTTCCTCTTTACCACACCCGTTTTATTTCCGTCAGTGATGATTTTGACACAGCTAATTTCAAAGGTGATACCGGAGGGATTGATATTGCTTTCAAGTATCTTATCAGCGAGTGTTATAGCCGGGATATGTCCATGAAAACCAAAAGTGCAAAATACGCAAAAATGAGTCGTGGGGAATATCAGAGTGTCATCTGTCCTTACGGCTATCGCAAGAGTGCAGACGGACGTATGGAACCGGACGAGGATGTTGCCTCGAATGTGCAGATGATATTTCAATGGGCGTCTGAAGGCAACACCGCAGCCGAGATCACAAGAAAATTGTATGCCATGAATATCCCCACCCCTGGGGAATATCGCAAACTTAAAGGCAAGGACTATTACAATGTTTCCCGAACAAACGGCGTTTGGAGTACATCAACGGTCCTGCGTATTTTAGAAGATCAAAGATATATCGGTACCTATGTAATTGGCAAGAGAAAGGTAAAAGAGATTGGCAGCCGACATACACAGTTAAAGGATGAAAGTGAGTGGTTCAAAATCCCGAACCATCATCCGGCTATTATAAGTGTGGATCTATTTGAAAAAGCCAATGCTTCAATTAAGCGTTTCTCTCTGTCAAATAAAAAACCGCGTGATTATCTGCTCCGCGGTAAGGTATTCTGTGGATGCTGCGATCATGCAATGTCTCTACGAAATGGTGCGTGGTTTTATTGCCGTCATTCCGAGGTGGCTGAAACGCTTCCTTGTCATGGTGTGCGCATAAAGATGGCTGATCTGGAGCAGGTTGTATTTGAAACAATTCGGGCTCAAATGTGTCCGGCATTGGGAATTGACAGCAATAAGGATAAATTGGATTTGCAGACAGTCCAGCAGGCCGAACATGAAGAAAAACTCCGTTCTATTCAAGACAGCAAGCGGCATCTTTATGAGCAGTATGCGCTTGGAGAGATTGATTTGGAAACCTATCGAACACGAAAAGCGGTTTATGACACGGAACTGGTACAAGCCAAAAATGTTCATGCTGTCATTACTGCACAGACAAAGCAGATAAAAAGTGATTATGAAATCAAGTTGAAACAACAGGAAATTATGCAGGAAGTCGGAAACGCCAATATGCTGACAAAAGCTCTGATTGACCGGCTTATCAACAAAGTTACGTCTTTCCAGGAGAGCGGATTGAGATTGAATATGCAACACAGGATTTCTTAGAAACAAAGGAATCTGAAAAGGAGGTATAACCGTGAACACCCATTTGAAACAGCTATGGGCAGCTATGAGGCTGCCCGAAAAACTTCAAAAAAAGTTATAAATTTTTTTGTCGTGGGCTTGACATACGGGTGTCTTAAATCATGCAGACGGATACGTCTAACACCTGTTTCTTTTATCCCCCGAACCATTTCATGTTCCATGAATGATTTTGTAAATCGAAACATTCTTTCATTTGCCGTTATTCCATACAACATACTGCAATATTCTTTTAATTCTTCCGCTAAAAATGGCGGAATAGATATTTGACGATTGCTTTTCGGAGTCTTCGGCGGCGTGATCATATCCTTACCGTTCAAACGCTGATATGACTTGTTAATCGTGATACAACGTTTTTCTAAGTCTATATCTTCATAAGTTAAAGCAAGCAATTCTCCAATTCTCATACCAGTCCAATATAAGAGCAGGAATGCCATTCTTGCTTCAGGCTTACTATCCATAGATGGCAAGAACTCTTTGAACTCCTGTTTTGTCCAAAAATCCATTTCATCAGCCTTGCTCTTTCCGATACTTCCTGCTTTTCTGCAAGGATTATCACGCAGATCATAATAGCGTACAGCATAATTAAAAAGCGCTGCCAACTGATTGTTAATACTTTTCAGATAAGTCGGAGCATATCCCTTTTTAATCAACTCATTCTGCCATGCTCTGATATCTGAAGTTTGAATTTCACACATTTTCTTATGTTTGAAATACGGAGTTACTTTCAAGTCAAACACATATCGCTTATTAATAATCGTGCTTTCCCGTAAACGGTTCTCCATATCCGCAAAATAAATTTCTACAAAATTCTCAAAACTGATATCCAGATTCTTCTGCTGTTGCTGAAGAAAGTTTCTTTCCCATTCATCTGCTTCTCCTTTTGTCTTAAAACCTCGTTTGTTCTTTTTGCGGCGTACTCCCTGCCAGTCTTTATAATAAAACTGACTGCGCCATAATTTTCCGTCTCTTGTTGCCGGCATATCTTCATCCCCTCTTTCTTCTAAACAACCATTCCATAATATTTTTCCTGAAAATACTTTCTTGGCACTTTCCCTGAAATCACTCGAAATCCCTTTGCTTTCAACTCATCATTCAGTCCTCGAATAACTTTATATGCATACCCTCTAGATACTCCGAGTAATTCAGCAACTTCATCTGCGGTAATATACATTTTCATCGTATTCTCCATATTCATTTCTCCTTTCCTCTTTAATCTTAGTACACTTTTGTGTTCCTTGCAATTCGTATTATATAGTACACATTTGTGTTCGTCAAGTATTTTTCATAAATTTTTATACACAAATGTGTCCCAATGTGCTAAACTATCTCTATACCCACAAAGCACAAAAAGGAGAAACACTATGACTGTCGGAGAAAAAATCAAATATTATCGGAATATACGTGGAATATCACAAGAAATGTTGGGAAATCTTTCCGGCATAAATCCGGCTACTATCAAAAAGTATGAGTATGGTATTCGCAATCCAAAGCCGGATCAATTACTGAAAATCACAAACGCTCTTGGCATCAGCATTAATCTATTCATGGATTTTGATATAGAAACTGTATCTGATGTACTTTCTTTACTGTTTAAATTAGATGAGCAAGTAGATATGAAATTTGAAGCAGAAAGAGATGAAAATGGAGAGTTTATCCCTTCTACTGTGAAATTTTCTTTTCAGAACGCTGCTATCAACAATAAACTTTGCACCTATCTTAAAGCAAAGCAAATAAAAGAAAATCTGGAAAACTCCAAGAATAAATTGAGTGCCGAAGATAATTATGCAGAAACTATCACTGAGATTGAGCAGAACATAGAAGATATAAAAAATCATCTAGTAGATGATAATATGGTTGTCAAAAAAGGAACCAACAGAATTACTGTAAAAGTATTTCCACAATAGATATAACCTCTCATTCTACTATGTAAAAGACCTTTGACTATTGAATTTACTCTATGTAAAAGCATTTTGATAGAATCATTTACTAACATTTAATACGATATGTCTAGGTCGAGAGAAAAAACACGTAAAAAGGAGGACGCGCATTGGAACTGTATAAACAGATAAAAAGATATCGAACAGATATGAATTTATCTCAGGAAGAACTTGCAGAAAAAATATATGTCACAAGACAAACTATTTCTAATTGGGAAAATGATAAAAGTTATCCAGATATTCATAGCCTGCTACTGTTAAGTTCAACATTTCACATCTCTCTTGATCAACTAATCAAAGGAGATATTACTACTATGAAAGAAGAAATTAGCAAAGAAGCTATACAGAAATTTAATCGTGATGGAGCTATTTTTACAGTACTTTTAATATTAACTGTCATTGCAGCTGTGCCATTGGCAGTATTTTTAGGATATTGTGGATATATCGTTTGGGGAATTCTTTTCTTAATTATGATATATTACGCTTTAAGAGTAGAAAAGTTCAAAAAAGAAAATGATATTATGACGTACAAAGAAATTGTGGCATTCACCGAAGGAAAGCAATTAGATGAAATTGAAAAAGCACAAGAAAAAGGAAAACGTCCTTATCAGCAACTGCTTTCAGCTTTACTAAGTGCCACAATCGGATTTATTATATCTATGTTTTTTGTTTGGTTGCTCAAATCCTATATTTTTTAATCCGTCGACGTTTTTACCTATCAAAATTTCTTAAATAGAGCCAAAATAGAGCCAACAGACATAACAAAACCTCGGAAACCCTTGTAAAATGGGCATCCGAGGTTTTTTGTCCGTTATTCAAACTCTATTGTTGCCGGCGGCTTTCCTGTGCAGTCGTACATTACGCGGTTTACACCCTTTACCTCATTAACGATACGGTTTGTTACCTTTCCAAGTACTTCCCACGGAAGCTGCGCTGCGTCAGCAGTCATGAAATCTGAAGTATTTACAGCGCGAAGCGCAATTGCGTAATCGTAGGTACGGAAATCACCCATAACACCAACACTTCTCATGTTTGTAAGTGCTGCAAAATACTGACCAAGACCCTTATCCAAACCTGCCTTTGCAATCTCCTCACGGTAGATATAATCAGCCTCCTGAACGATCTTTACCTTTTCCTCTGTTACCTCTCCGATAATACGGATTCCAAGACCTGGGCCCGGGAATGGCTGACGATATACAAGATATTCCGGAATGCCTAGCTCTAATCCTACCTTACGAACCTCATCCTTAAACAGCATACGAAGCGGCTCTACGATCTCCTTGAAATCAACTACGTCTGGAAGTCCTCCTACGTTGTGGTGAGACTTAATAACAGCTGACTTTCCAAGACCAGACTCGATAACATCCGGGTAGATGGTTCCCTGTACCAGATAGTCGACAGCACCGATCTTTCTTGCCTCTTCCTCGAATACGCGGATGAACTCCTCACCGATAATCTTTCTCTTTGCTTCTGGCTCTGTAACGCCCTTTAACTTCTCATAATAACGCTGCTGTGCATTGACACGAATAAAGTTTAACTCATATGAGCCGTTTGGTCCAAATACAGCCTCAACCTCATCACCCTCATTTTTACGAAGCAGGCCATGATCTACAAATACACAAGTCAGCTGTTTGCCAATTGCCTTAGAAAGAAGTACGGCTGCAACAGAAGAATCTACTCCGCCAGATAATGCACAAAGAACCTTGCCATTACCGATACGCTCGCGTAGCTGTGCGATTGTTGTCTCTACAAAGGATGACATTTTCCAATCTCCGTGACATCCACAAACCTTGTATACGAAGTTTGAGAGCATCTTCATACCCTCTGCTGTATGCATAACTTCCGGATGGAACTGTGTTGCATAAAGCTTTCTCTCTGGGCAGGACATTGCGGCTACCGGGCATACAGGTGTATGTGCAGTCACACGAAAACCTTGCGGTGCCTTTGCAATGTAATCAGTGTGGCTCATCCAGCAAACAGTTGTCTTTGATACGCCTTCAAATAAAGCGTCCTCTGTGTCAACCTCCACCTCTGTATGTCCATACTCACTTGTCGGTGCTGTCTCTACAGTTCCGCCAAGACTCCATGCCATTAACTGTGAACCATAGCAAATACCAAGAATCGGAATACCCAATTCAAAAATGGCTTTGTCATAATGTGGTGACTTTTCATCATAAACGCTGTTTGGACCACCAGTAAAGATGATTCCCTTAGGATTTATTTTTTTGATCTCTTCCAGGCTCATCGTGTAAGGCTTTACCTCACAGTATACGTTGCACTCGCGCACGCGGCGTGCAATCAGCTGATTATACTGACCACCAAAGTCTAATACAATAACCGACTCCTTCTCCATTGCAATTCCTCCTGCTTTTGTTATCGTCTGCTCTCATCCTCGATGCACTATGCTTTCTGGCGGGCAAACATTGCTTCATACTTTTTCTTTTTTATTATACAGAGTGTGACTGTTTTGTGCAATGCAAAATTTTTATAACAGTAGAGCGCAATCAGCCACTTTTTTAGGAAAAAATTCCTACAAAACATAACTTACTTTCCTTATTTTATCCATGCAAAGAATGCACAGTCATATGCCTCAAAATATTCTTGTGCATCAGCAATTGCCATCGTAGTAGTCTCTGATGTAACGGAATCATACACACTTACATTTTTTGTGTCATAGCCTGTAAGCAATAGCGCACTGCTGTCTCCAGTAACTGCAAGCACCAGATGATTTTCGTTGATATAATATAAAATCTGTGTTACACTGCTGCCTCTTAGATTTTCTGCACGGCCGCTTACACTTTTTGATGTATCTTTTGTGTTTTCAGCCTCTATTGCCTGAGTCATAATATCCTCAACAGCCGTCTTCTCATTCAAAAGTGCTTCTACTAAAGATGCCTTTCCGCCTTCAGCCAAAATAAGAATCTCTAAGCATGCCCTTAAGCCATCTTCTGCGCTTTTTGCCTGCTGTTCTTCAAATGTCAGATTTTTACTCAGCGCTCTAGTTCCTCTTGTCCAAACATAGCTTGCCCTATCATCTACCACTACTCCCATCTGATCATATGCGGTGTCAATAGCATCTGAAAGCACACTGTCAATCTGCTGTAAGCGTCCCTTGGCATATACATAGTAAAGATGCCCCTGATCACCATCATCTAAGTTCAACTGATATGAGGCAGCTGCATCTCGAATCTTGCAAAGTGTTCCATTTGTCTGCACCTTTTCTGTATCGAGAGGAAGACTAATAGACCACACCTTCTGGAAATCATCTGCAATTTTGCTCTTTGTTAAGCTTGTAACCTTCTTATCGCTTCGATTATTGAAAAACATCTGATCAGCAGCCGCTTCTTCATAACTTCCAGACGCATTGTTCTTCGTAAGACGATAAATGTTTAGCTGGTTCTCCAAAATTTGTGTTCCTTCTATATAATATCCATCCATCTGATATGCACCAGACTGTGTCATGTCTTCATCAAATGAAAGTATTGCCAGTTCATACATAGGCTTATGCACTACCTGTCCGGCCTGTGTCAGCACATCACTCTTTCTTCCCGTGCCATACACCAGATCATTGCCTAAAAAGCCCTGAATCTGAACAAACTCACCTTCTCCTGCATCTATACGATACGTTTCTCCAGTGCTTAGATCGGCAATTCTAATCATGCCTGCATATCCCTCATCGCCCTCCTCCCAGGCAATAAGGCTGCTTGATTTATTGGAGTAAAAGCTTCCTGCACTTGATGCCTTAGCAAGCTGTGCCTTCTCCCCACTGCTTAAATCGATAGAATACACAGTACTCTGATACAAAAGGTACATCAAATCAGACTCATTATTGACATAGGCAAGCGTTCCCATATTTTTCATAAGGATCTCTTCCGAGAATGTAACTGGAATATAGAAGATTTCATCAATACAGGCTGTCTCACATTTATAATGAAGGAAGCTGACGCCAACCTGTCCCTCATGATTTCCTCTGCTGTGATAACCATATACCATAAAATAAATATCGCCGCTGTTTTCAACACGAATTGGCTGCAGCTTGTACCCATCTAAAAATGATTTATCCTCAGCTCCATCCTGATATGTGTATATAAGACTTAATGAATTATCTTTTTCATTTGATGCAAACAGCTGTCCGTCATACACGTATGCCTGAATATTTTCATCATCTGATGCCATCTTGGATACTTCCTCATCTGTAATGCCAAGCTGCAGTGCCCCCTTTGCATACACTGATGCTGCTACCGAAAACTGCTCTTTTACATGGCGTTCAAAATCAAGAAGATAAAGCACATCACTTCTAAAACGCACAACATAGTTTTCATTCACCATACATGTTTTGCGGTCTGTGCCGTTACTTATTGTTACAGGATATGTCAATGTAACACTTGCCTGACTGTCACTTAACTCCGTAAGCGTCGTCTCTACTGTTCCAGCCTCAACTAAAAGATCCTTCCACGTGATCATACCACTTCTTGAATGCTGATTCACGTAGCTGAAATCATCTGTTCCCATCGTCTCATTTGGCTGTATGTAATTGACGACAAAATCACTGTTTTTGTCAATTGATGCCTGCCAGAAATCATGTGCAAAACCAACGAGGCTTTCTGTATGTTCATCTGTCAGATAAATAATTCTGCTATAATAATAGACAGGTTTTTCCTTCTGACTGACACATAAAACAAATTGATATTCATTGCCATCATCTACCAGATTAGAAAGCTGCAGCTGTGTCTTCATAGTGCTGCCATCCGTTTCCCATCCGCTTATCACACCATCCTCTACAAGACGTGTGCCGTCAAGGCTCTGACTTCATATGAAACCTGACCGACATTCTCCGCCTGATCGATCTGAATGGACAGTTTATGTTCCTGCGACAGGGGCGTAATACAGCCCCTCATCGTGGAAACATCCATCTTTTGTGTATAACCACGCAGAGTATTGCTGTTATCTGTAAGATACTTAAGTCTTACAGTGGCAAGTGTGCCTGACTGCATTGCTTCGTAGCTGTCTGTCTGCTGTGTTTTCTGTGTATACTGCTGATATACGACAAAGCTGCCAAATGCAGCTGCAAAAATAAAAATCAGCAGCAGAATCCTTCGAATTAGCTTTTTCAAATCAAAACCATACCTTTCTTTTTCCCTATTAACAGGGTATTGTTATGGCTTTATTTTACTTGCAATCCAGTAAAATCACAAGTCTTTTTTTGTACTGCCGTTAACATCAATATCGTCCTCTGCATCGTCTGCACCTTCGCCTTGCAATCTCCTGATATAAAAGTACACTTACTATATCTTCCAGCCAGCTTTGCTGTCTTGGCGGCCTAGGCGGCGGTGGTCCCTGAGGAGGACCAAATGGTGGCGGCGGTGGCCCAAACGGTGGCGGCATAAATGCATCGTGTCCGCTTGCCTCAAATAGATCCTCTATCGGTATTTCTCTAAACTCCTCATTTTTTCTAAGACGCTCACAGATTTGACGTCCTGTTCGATTAAGATTTATTTTATCTGGATATTCATCATAAATAAAGCTTCCTGCATAATCAAGCTCATCACAAGTATGTTCAATTTCCTGCTGTATCTTTTTTATTTTTTCCGGATAGAGGCTTTTCCAGTACTGCGTTTGAATCTCATCTGCTGCTTCCTCAAGCCTTTGTGCGATCAATGCATCCTGTGGGGTCTGCGGCCGAAAGCGTGATGACTGATGATACAGCCCGTACTGGCTGTGACTGCTCCATATCATAGCAAGATCCTTTCAGACGGATTTACTTTTATTTTATGCCGCATTAAATTCAAGTGTTCCACGCCTTAACTAATCATCCCACTGTACCGTTGGAAAACCGAGAATACATATTGTTTTCTCGCCATTTACACGGTACAGCAGATTGATATTTGATCTTTCGTTTTGAAACCGTATCACTTCTCCTAATTTTTCCCCATATCCATAGTATAGCTGCAGATTGTCCTGTCCTTTTGCACTTACAAGCGATGCGCCTGCTTTATTTATCATCTTTTTAGCACATTCATCTATCTGTTCTTTTGTCATTAACTGCGGCCAGCTTCCTATAAGCTCTAAACATAGTTTTGATTGGCTCTGGCTGTATTTTTCCAGTCGTTCTTTTTTCTCATATATCCTTTGCATTTCTTCTGACCAGTCTCCCGCAAACCGCCAGCTGATCAGCCCTTCGCACATATTGTCATTTTTTATTGCCGTCTGATTTTCATTTGTATCTTCGTCATTATTTTTTCTTAAGTATTGCAGGCTCCAGGAAAAATCTTCATTTGCACCTTCAAGCTCCCATATACATCCATACGTTTCCTTCTTTTTTATAATCCCATATCCACTGTAAATTTGACAGACGGCCGCCACACCCTCAAGGTATTCTGTAATCTCTTCTTCTGACGTTAATGCAGGACCAGTACCATAAAGGCGAATCTGTGCCGTCACATCATCTGTAAATTCGTCATTAAAACAAGATGCCATCTCAAAGCTGTCTAGCGCCATTTCCTGTCTTTTATTCAGCCCAAACGCTTCCACCGCAATCACTGCGCACCACACTGCACAGCAAAGCCCTGTCAATATACGGTACATATTGCCTCCTTTCTGCTCCTATTGGAAAGTATTTCCTATTAAAAAAACTTTATACACATTAATCTTTTGCAAAATTTGCGTGTTGCCATTCTATGTCATCTTTGCTATACTAAGAAAAAAGTGCCTATTTTAGCCACTTTTTGATTAGGAGGGATTCTATGTCTAAGCCAACGCTCTACCGAAACCGTCTGATACCACTTGAATCAATACTGTTAACTAATGATGAAATCCTATATCACGATGATAAAAAAATCATTACATTCTGGAAGACGCTCCATCCAAAGTCTGATCTTGCATACGGCTATTCATGTTACTTTTTAGACCGTGGTTTTAAGATCAGCCGATTTTATTCGCACAGTCACGATTTCATGTATTGGTATTGTGACATCATTGAGACAAACTACGAAAAGGACAGCGACACTTATGTCTTTACTGATCTGTTGGCAGATGTGATAGTCAAGCCAGACGGAAACACTCGCGTAGTGGATCTTGATGAGCTGGCAGATGCCTTTGAGCGCGGACTTCTCTCTTCACAGCGCATGAGCTGCGCACTCAGACAACTCGATGATCTGCTTCAGGCAATTTACAGAGACCGTTTTGAATCACTGACAGAGCCCCTTATGAATCAGATTGCTGAGTATGAATCATCGCAGCAAAAAGCGTAACAAAACATGCCCTTGGGGGTAAAATTTAACACAAAGATCAAAGGAGAATCATATCATGATAGCACTTGGATGCGACCACGGCGGTTACGAATTAAAGCAGGAGATTATCAAATACCTAGAGGAAAATAATCTGCCATTTAAGGATTTTGGCTGCTACGACAACAGCTCAGTGGATTATCCTATTTATGCACGCAAAGTAACAGATGCCATTACACACGGAGAATGTGACAAGGGTATTTTAATCTGCGGAACAGGTATCGGTATTTCCATCGCAGCAAATAAGGTTCCTGGCATCCGCGCTGCACTGTGTACTGACTGCTTCTGCGCTGAAGCCACAAGACTTCACAATGATGCCAATATCCTTTGTATGGGCGGACGCGTTGTTGGTCCTGGACTTGCTGTAAAGATTACTGACACATTCTTAAATACACCATTTTCTAACGATGAGCGCCACATAAGACGCATCAATCTGATTGAAAACAGAGATCCATCTGAAAATTAATCATAAAAAAGCCGCTTACCCATCAAATGATGAGCAAGCGGCTTTTTCTTTTATTATCCTATATCATCCTAAAAGTGCTTCTGCATATTTTCCAAGCTCAGCACTTCTATTTTCAGCATCTTCCATGCTGCTTCCCTTTACACCGTAATACAGCTTGATCTTCGGCTCAGTTCCTGATGGTCTTACACACAGCCATGCGCCGTCCTCAAGATCATAATACAGTACATTTGACTGCGGCAGTCCAGTTGGTGTTACCTCACCTGTCTCCATGTTTTTGCAGGTATCTAACTTGTAATCTCTTGCCTGAAGTACCTTGTACGGTCCGATATTCTCTGGTGCATTTGCGCGTAAATTTTCCATAGTCTGAGCGATCTTTGCCAGACCCTCAATACCCTTCATGGTAACAGACTTTACACTGTCCTTATAATAGCCATACTTGTCATAAATTGCAAGCATCTGATCCCACAGTGTCTTTCCCTGCTTCTTATAATAAGCAGCAGCCTCGCACAGTGCCATAGTTGCAACAATAGCATCTTTATCTCTTGCATGTGTTCCAATAAGACAGCCATAGCTCTCCTCAAATCCAAACAGATATGTTCCCTTACCACTCTGCTCAAAACCAAGAATCTGCTGTCCGATATACTTAAATCCAGTCAGACACTCAATCAGGCGGATTCCATAAGACTTTGCGATTGCATCTGCAAGATTCGTTGTAACGATTGTCTTAATAAGAGCTCCATCCTCTGGCAGTCCTTTCTTTTCCTTAATCTGGCTGATTGTATACTCAGCAAGCAAACATCCAGACATATTTCCTGTCAGAGAATGATACTCGCCAGTCTTTGCATCCTTTACATATACGCCAAGACGGTCTGCATCCGGATCTGTTGCCAGAACAAGATCTGCGTTTTTCTCCTTTGCAAGTGCAAGTGCCAGTTCAAATGCTTCTGCTGCCTCTGGATTTGGATAGCTTACAGTCGGGAACTCTCCATCTGGAAGCTCCTGCTCTGGAACTACATAAACATGAGTAAAGCCAAGCTCCTTTAATACACGTCTTGCCGGTACATTTCCTGTTCCGTGAAGAGGTGTATAAACGATTGTCAGCTGATCCTGCATTTCGTCAATGGCATCCTGATTCTTTACCTGCTTCTTTAACTCTGCAATATATGCGTCATCAATTGCACCGCCAATAATCTCAAACAGATTTGCCACGCGTGCATTATCTTCCTGCATCGTCTTTAAGGTGGAGAAATCTGTGATTGCCTTTACCTCTGCCATGATTCCCTTGTCATGCGGCGGTGTAATCTGTGCGCCGTCCTCCCAATATACCTTATATCCATTATATTCTGGCGGATTGTGAGATGCAGTAATATTGATTCCTGCGATACATCCAAGCTTTCTTACAGCAAATGAAAGCTCTGGTGTCGGGCGAAGAGATTCAAACAGATATGCTTTAATGCCATTTGCAGCCAGACAAAGTGCTGCTTCCTTGGCAAATTCTGGGGACATACGGCGTGAATCATATGCAATTGCAACACCCTTCTTCTGCTCTCCTGCCTTGATAATATAATTAGCAAGTCCCTGTGTTGCCTTGCGAACTGTATAAATATTCATACGGTTTAATCCAGCTCCGATAACGCCGCGAAGACCAGCTGTACCAAATTCCAGCTCCGTATAGAAACGATCCTTTTTCTCCTCCTCTGAAATTCCTCTTAACTCAGCCTTTGTTGCCTCGTCAAAACACGGGCTTGTCAGCCACTCATCGTACAATGCCTGATAATCCATAAAAACCATGCCTTTCCGTGTCACTTTTTAAAGGACACTGCTTTCTTTTACCCTAAGTATACTAGATAAAACAAAAAAATGGAATCTTTTTTCAAAAATTTTTCACAAAATACTCCTATTCTTTACTGAAATCTTGTGATATACTAACGAAGCGAAATACAATATTTAAAGAAAGGTGACATGTATTATGAAGACTTTTTTACATTCTTCCAAAGATAAACAAAGCTTGTCCGACTGGTCGCTCCGACAGAAAGCAGGCTTTTTTGTTTTTCTAGCACTTTTTGCCATATGCATTGGAATGGCCTGCTTTTTTAATGGTTTTTCCCTGCCGGATCTATTAATTCTGATTGCCATTGCCGTTGTCTCTATGGTCATCTACGTGCTGCCAATTTCTCTGCATCCAGTTGTAAAGGCTGTCATCACTATTATTCTTCCGACAGCCGCATTCTTTTTACTGGAATCTATGACACATGTTGTCTGGGAAACGATGGAAATTGACGCTGTTTTATTAAACCTTGTCTTTTACTATCTGTTCTTTTTGTTTTTCTTCTTCGTAAGCGGATCAACAAAAATCTCACTTGATATTCTGCTTATCTTCACCATGATTGTCGGTCTGGCGAACTATTTTGTCATTTTGTTTCGCTCCTCACCGATTCTGCCATGGGATCTGCTCTCAGTTGGAACTGCTGCCACTGTTGCAAACAATTATACCTTCAGCATCACTTATCTTGTTGCTCAGCTTGCAGCTGGCTTTTTAGGATGTATAATACTTGCCGGAAAATGTAATCTTCATTTCCCGGCTATAAGCGCTAAAAAGACAATTCGCGGACTGATTCGTCTGGCACTTTGCTGCGTTTTAATCATTCCGTCTGCATGCTATGTCCACTTTTTATATCAGCCTGACATTGCAGATTATACAAGCCTTGACAACACGCTGTTTACTCCAAAATATATGTTTAAGACAAATGGCTTTTTCGTTGCCTTTTTGATGGACAGCCGCTATCTTAGAATTGATGAGCCAAACGGCTACAGCAAAGAATATGCTAAATCGCTTCTTGATGAGCAGACTGAAACTTCTTCTACTGCCGATGAGCTTCCAAACATCGTTGTCATTATGGATGAATGTTTCTCTGATCCTACTGTACTTGGCGACTTTTCCTGCAACGAAGACTTTATGCCATATATTAGAAGTCTGCTTGACGGCGCTCCAAACACCATAAGCGGTCACCTTTATGTATCTGTTCTTGGCGGCAACACGGCAAATTCAGAGTTTGAATATCTGACAGGAGATTCGATGGCATTTCTTCCAAGCGGAAGTATTCCTTATCAGCAGTATTTAAATAAGTATGCTCTGTCAATTGTTTCACACATGAAGGAATTAGGCTACAGCACAACTGCTATGCATCCGTACAATGCCTCTGGCTGGAATCGAAGCTCTGTTTATGAAAAGATGGGATTTGGACAGTTTCTTTCCTTGAAAAATTTCCATCACGGCGAACAGCTTCGAAAATATGTCAGCGATCAGGCCGACTTCGAAGAGGTTCTCGATGTCTTAAATCAAAGCACCGATCCTGCCTTTATCTTTAATGTAACAATGCAAAATCACAGCAGTTATGGCACACCGTATGATAACTTCACTCCGTCTATTGAGGCTAAGTTTAAAAATACAAAGAGCACCAAGTATTTAAACAACTATCTTTCCCTGATGAAATACACTGATGACGCAATTAACTATCTTCTTACTGAGCTTTCTGCTTCTGACAAAAAAACAATTGTTGTCTTCTTCGGTGATCATCAGCCAAACGATTATGTTGTTGAACCAATCTATGAAGAAAATGGCCTTGATATCAATAACCAGACGCTTGAAGAACAGCAAAAGCGTCAGCAGGTTCCTTTCTTTATCTGGGCAAATTATGATATCGAGGAGGAAAGTAATCTTGCACTAAGTGCCAATTATCTTTCTACAAAAGTTGCCAAGGTTGCCGGTCTTGGCCTTACAAAATATCAAAGCTTCCTCTCACAGATGTCAGAAGTACTTCCTGTCGTCAATGCAGTTGGCTATGTAGACACCGACGGTACATGTCACTATTTAAAGGAAGCCACTGGCGAAGAAAAAACATGGCTTGATAATTATGAGATTCTTCAGTATTACCGCATGTTTGACCAATAATTAACTTTTACAGCTGCTTCTGCAGCAGACAATCAGCAAAGGCAGTGCGTACACTATTTTGTTCCACTGCCTTTTTTATTTTCTCGATATTCTTCTCAGAAATCCACGATTTGCTGTTATTAAAATAAAAATTTACCTGCTTCCAATATTTTTCCGGGTATGCAATCATAAATCCTAATAGGCTTATTTCTTTTTGTGACATGTTTTGGACTCTGTTATATTCGCGAATAAGCCTCATTCCAAGCTCTTGATTCCAGTTATGCTTTTCCATGATTTTTCGAAGGAACTGATACAGATCACAAACCTGACAGTCCACACGAAATTGTTCAAAATTTACTGCTGCCGTCTGCCCCTGACCAATAAGTACATTGTGCTGATGATACGCGCCATGTATCAGATGGCCTTCTTTTTTCGCCTGTTCCTCCACCTCATAAAGTCCGCCGTCCATCATTGCACGCACTACAGTGTCTGCCTGATTATACATTTCATCAAGGCTTTTTTGGATGAACTGCTCAAGAACTGATTTTTTCTTTTTACGACGCAGATAAGCACGCACACGGCGAAGCTCACGATTGTGCTTTTCATATTGACAGGCCAGGCTCTGCCTTTCTTTATGTGTATTTGTGACAGCATTGCCTTCTATAATATCCTGTTTGCTTTCTTCAGACTGCACTTTCTCCTGTTTTATAAGCAGGTGCTTTGGCATGCGCCTCATAGAAACATGCAGCCGCGCAAGACTATTCACAGCCTGTCCGAGATCACCAATACTGCTTACACTGCATTCTGGCCATGGATACCACATTTTTAACACATAACCCGTGCCTTCTTCATTTTTAGAGAGCAGTTCTTCCTTCTCATTTTTTATGATCTGGTCTGTGTGCACCATCCCATTCTCCGCCAGATATAAAAGAAGGGCCGCCTCTGCCTCTAACCGCGCTTGTTTTCCGCGGTATTCTGAAAGCAGATACAGTCCTTCTTTTGTATCACATAAAAGTGCGCCCCGTACCTTTCGCGTTGTACGAACTGTCACAGGATACTGACTAAGTACCGACATTCCCCAATCATTCATAGAATTACCTACGCCTTTCCGGCTGTCTCCCGGACCGCCTATGCTATCCTATGAAACATAAGGTAATATCATGCCAGATCATTTTTATTTGCGCGTCCAAAGAATATCTCTGTTAATGCATTGTCCTAGCAGTCTCTTCACCTGTCCTGCGTCCTTTGTCTGCGGCAAAATCCACATAAGCTTTGTCAGAACAGCTTCTAGTGTCATATCATATGCCTCCATGACACCTGCCTCTTCCTTTACCTTCTTTCCAACCTCATATACAGCAAGATTGCTGCCTTCTCTGGCAACCTGTGTAGCCATTACAAACACCTTTCCCTCACGTGTCCACTTATGTACCACATCGAAAAAGCTTCCATGCTCGTAAACAGGAAGACCACCGACACCAAATGCCTCGATGATTACTGCATCACAGCGTCCTGCCACATAATCAAGAATATCAGCAGGCATAGACGGCACCAGCTTAACTAATCCTACTGATGCAGTCATATCATGATAAAACTGTACCGGTCCCATCTCTTTTGGCTCTTCAAAATACAAAAGAACACGTCCGTCACTAATCATGCCAAGATATGGATAATTGACACTTGCAAATGCATTATAGCTCTTGCTGTGCTCCTTCTTTGCGCGTGTTCCGGCAATAATTTTCCCATCAAATACAACACATACATCATGTGCCTTTTCGCTTGCTGCAAACCTAAGACTATCCATAAGATTTACTCTCGCATCAGTATCCTCTAAGTCTATTGGATGCTGTGCTCCTGTAATAACAATTGGCTTTGGTGAATGCTGAATCAGATAAGAAAGTGCTGCCGCCGTAAATGCCATCGTGTCCGTTCCATGACAAATGACAAAACCATCATACTCGTCATAATGTGCTTCAATGCAGGCTGCCATAGCAAGCCAATGCTTTGGTTCGATGTTTGTACTGTCAAGATTCATCAGCTGAATAGTGTCCGTTTCACAAAATTCCTTTGAATCCTGCACATACGACAGAAGCTGCTCTGGCGTAAGAAGCGGTTTTAATCCATCCTCACTGTGTCCGCAGGCGATTGTTCCGCCCGTTCCAATAAGTAATATCTTTCTCATACCACATGCATTATCCTTTCTGTTTGTACCTTTATTCCCTCATTTTGATTTGCCTGCTGATCCTGCTGGCGACGGAATGCGTTAATAATATCACGTCTTGTAATGATGCCAATGAAAACATTGCGATCATCTACAACTGGTACATAATTTTGATTTGATGCACGCTCAATCATCTCATCTATTGTCGCATACACATATACTGGTGGCATCCAATCCTTACGGATAATCTCTTTGATTTGAAAGCTCTCCAACTCCTGCATGTCACATTTGTGATATGTTAACATATACCATAAAAAATCGCCCTCGTTTACCGATCCAGCATAACAGCCATCCTCATCGATAACCGGCAGCGCAGTGTAGCCATATATTCTCATACGCTCAAGTCCTTGACGCAGCGTATCCTCCTTGTGAAGATACTCGATCTCTCCCTTTGGTTTTAATAATGTCATTAAATTCATTTTGCTTCCTCACAGTTCTGAAATGTCGCATAACAGTTTTTTGTATGCCACTATTTTCCATGAATGCAGTCTGGTTTCCCATCTGCTTGTTTTTTTTATTCTACCACAACTGTGAGGAAATTTCCATTACCGTAATCTTACAGTTTGATGAAATAAGTATGAAGTCCATCCATCCAGATATATGCGCCATCGCTCTCTATCTTAAGATGAAGCTTAGACAAATCCTTCTCATGCGTTTGTCCCATCGCATTGTAAAGCTCTAAGAGCTCATCCAGATGCCATGAGTAATATCCTATCAGCGCCTTTGCTGTTTCTTTGCATAAATTTTCATCCTGCGTCATTATTTCTCCCTTCATTATTCATTCGTGTAAAGTATTTTTATTCACGTTTCTAATCTTTTGCAATTTCCTCGTTCAACAATTCTGCACTTTTCGTGCAGTTTTATCCTACTAGGTTTCGACAAAATCTTCAACTAATTTCAATCGCGTATTTCGACACCCTTATTGCTGTATCTTGTAATCTGTGCTACGATAAATGAAACACAGGTTGAAAGGACAAAATGCTATGGAATTTACGACACTTTGCTATTTAGAGCGCGATAATCATTATCTGATGCTACATCGCACAAAAAAGGAACATGATTTTAATAAAGATATGTGGATTGGTGTTGGCGGTCACTTTGAAGAAAATGAAAGTCCTGATGAGTGTCTGCTGCGCGAAGTTAAGGAAGAAACCGGACTCACACTGACTTCCTACAAAATGCGCGGTATTCTGACTTTTGTTTACCGCGATATATGCGAATATGTCTGCCTCTATACGGCTGATGGTTTTGAGGGAGAAATGACTTCCTGCGATGAAGGCGAGCTTAAGTGGGTTCCAAAGGATAAATTGCTTACGCTAAATTTGTTTGAAGGAGATCTTATCTTTTTTAAGCTGTTGCTAGAAGATGCACCATTCTTTTCATTGAAACTCACTTATGATCAGGTAAATGAACACCGCCTGATTGATGCAAAGCTAAATGGCAAAAAGCTTGAGCTTTTCGATATCCTAGATGAAAACGGTGTACCAACAGGACTGACAAGAGAGCGTTCTTTGTGCCATCTTCTTGATACTCCGCACAGAACAGGGCATGTGTGGATTGTGCGGCCTGTTAAAGCAAAGGGTGGAATCGCTTCTGACACACAAACCGACACTTCACAAAATGAGCCTGCCTATGAATTGCTTCTACAAAAACGAAGTCACGACAAGGATTCTTTCCCGGACTGCTATGACATCTCATCAGCCGGTCATGTTCCAGCAGGAAGCTCTGTCCTTGATTCTGCGATTCGTGAACTCTCAGAAGAACTTGGAATCAAGGCTTCACCTAGCGATCTTATTCCTATTGGCACACATGAAGGAAACAGCCACAGTATCTTTTATGGAAAGCCGTTTCACAACCATGAATTTAGTACACTGTATCTCTACACAAAACCTGTGCAGCTCAAAGATCTTGTGCTGCAGGAGTCAGAAATCCAGTCAGTAAAATGGTTTGACCTAAATCAACTGATGGAAGATGTTAAAAATAACGCGCCCGGGTACTGTCTGTACTATGATGAACTGCAGATTCTTAAGGCTGCGTTGGACAATCGCTAAGCAATTTGCAAAGTTCGCCTGTATACACGATATGAAGCTCATGCAATGCACGCGTTACCGCAACATACAAAAGCTTCGCATCACGTTCGGAATCCGCATAGCACTCCTCATTTGGGTTGTACAGAATAACTGCGTCAAACTCAAGACCTTTTGTGAGCGCAAGCGGAAGCACCGTGACAGTTATACCAGCGATTATATCCGCGCTTGTATCAGCAATTGCACCATCAGTTACACTATCAGTTGTGCAATCAACTGCCTCATTGCCTGTGTCGCTCACACAATTTGTCAGTGCCTTTAAGCGCGCCGCCTCGTCCTCATCTCGACAGATCAGAGCAATCGTTTTGTAATCTTCTTTCTTCAACTGCTCAATCAATGCTTGCACGCGCATCGTCATCGCAGTCTCATCATTTTCCTTCCAGATACCAACGGGACTGCCGTGGCGAACGATCGGCTCAATCGGATAGGTCTTAAACCTGCTTCTGTCAAGAATTTGTGCCGCAAAATTGGAGATTTCGATGGTGTTTCGATAGCTCTTACAGAGCGTATAGAATCGTCCTCGAAGACCTTCATTTGACGGATCCTTAGAATCTGGCAGCATGATCTGGCGAAGCTCCTCCCAGTCATTCATTCCGCTGTCGTAGTTAATATTCTGTGAGACATCGCCCATAATCATGAATGCAGTCTTTGGCATTCGCTTTTTAATTACATAATACACAGCAACGCCATAATCCTGCGCCTCATCAATATACATCTGTGCAAACTCATCGTCATCGCCCTCGTCGAGCCAACCGTGCGCCAGAAGTGCCATCGCCGCCAGATCATAGCAGTCAAAAAATCCCTTCTTTACACGCTTTTTCCACTCGGACCAAGTTGTACTACTCATTATGTTCGTATTCGTACTATTTTCATTCGCATCTTCTGTGGCATTCGCATTCTCTGTGGTGTTTGCCAGATGTTCCTCCAAGCTGAAAAGGAAATCAAGATACAGCTGTACGAGACTTCTCTTTTTATAATTCTTAGAGAAATGCTTCTTATATTTTTTGAGCATTTCCTTTCGCACATTTGCATCCTCACCGTCCATCTCAAGCTTGATCGCCGCTGCCAGTCTCGTGTTTAAATTTTCCATCTTAGATACGACGGAACGGTCGTCAAAATAACGACAGTACTGGTCAATACTCTCCTGTGAGAGAAATGTATAGCTCTTATCGCGCACTTCCTCTGTCGGAATAATTCGACTTTCTTCGTCTCTTGTCCAACGCTCAATTGTCTGCACAAATGCAAGCGACGATTTCAGACGAAGCTCGCTGCTCTCCTGCACTAATGTCGGAATAATCTCATATTTCTTTGGAAGATAAGCGCCAATCAGATACTCAAACAGCTTTTCCATCCTATACTGTTTTGTATTGTACACATCCAGACTTGGAAGACCGCTGGCAATATAATTTAATAAGATATCATTGCTTCCGATGATGCAGATTTCAGACGGGTCGTAACGGTCTGAAAAATTATACAGAATGTAAGAAATGCGGTGAACTGCAACAGTTGTCTTTCCACTTCCTGCTACTCCCTGTATAATCATGCTGCGATTTGGTCGCTCGCGAATGATGGTATTTTGCTCCTGCTGAATCGTCGCAACGATCTCACCTAACACCACATCCTTATTTTTCGCCAGATATTTGATCAGCAATTCGTCATTTGCCGCCGTATCACTGTCATAGAAGCCCTTTAATACAGGACCGTCAATATCAAATGTACGCTTCAAATCAAGGCGAATCGGAATCATCTTACCCTGTGGCGTCCGATAGCTGCATTCTCCTGTCGTTCCCTCATAATAGATCGAAGCGGCCGCTGCTCTCCAATCCATAATTACAATATCTGTTGCATTTTTTGTAATTCCGTGCTTTCCAATATAGAGGCGATACTGTTCCCCTTTCTCCTGATCCAGATAATCGATTCTGCCAAAATGTGTCTTTTCCAATGCACTCTCATTTGCTGTAATGGAATGATTCACATGATCCTGCATCGTACTGCTGACCATAAGAGAGCTATACAGCTCCACATCGCCTTCCATGTAAGCATCATAGAGTTCTTTGTTCTCCTGATCGACTTCCTTTTTCTTCTCTCTTAACTCCTTTAAATTTTCGTTGATGACCTGCAAGAATTCATCTAGCTTTTTCTGTTCTAACATCTGCTCATTTTCCACGGTATCATCCTTCCTTTCTGCCGCACGGCAATTCAATATTTTATTTACAGTTCATGGATAAGCCAATATTGCGGAGTTTGGTCCGGCGACGAAACCATTGCACCGGAGGGCTTTCATAGCATAACGCATGAACTGTAACAACTGTATCCTTAGAATAGCAGAAAAGAAAAAAATTACTAGACTTTTCTTTTTGGCTGTGGTATCATGTATAATGAAGTGTAAGCAAAATACAGTTTTAGTTAATAAACATAGTGGATAATATTTAAGGCAGGTCATTACGACCTGCCTTTTCTTATATCTTTATCTTATACTCTAGAACCGATTAATGCTGAATCTGTCCTTCTTCTTCGCTATGGTCGCGCAAATCAGTAGGACGATACTTTTGAATAACCTTCATAAGCTCATCATCATAATTACACTCAACACGCGTATTTTTTGATGTCACGAGTGTATAGATATGATCTGGTGTGCACGCCGGCCAATTTAAAATTGCGCTGTTATTTGGATCACCTGTGCGCGCAAATGACATAACACTGTCAAAAATCTCTGTCTCGATGCGCTCTGTAACGCCTGCTTCCTGTGTATATGGCGTGAATGATGTGTTTGCAAAGACATACGGGATATCTGCACAATGCCACGGAACCCAGCCGCCATCAAGCGGCAGTTCAAGATCAAACATATATGAATATGTATGTTCGTTCATTTTGCTGCGCTCTTTTACATAGTCAAGAAGCGGTACACGAACAATGCTGTCAAGCACAGTCAGATCGACAGGATTATGTGTCGGATATGCTTTTTCAAAGAGTGGAAGAAGCTCTGATGCCGCCTTTTCTCCCATTACCTTTTCAACGACCTTTTCACCTTCTTCTTTTGTCATGTGGTTTCTGTCAAACGGCATCGGTGCAAATGTGAAGAACTCGCCAAATACGCTTCCAACCATAAGTGCAACATTACTGCTTTCCTTACGAAAACCTACATCGCTTGGATCTCCCACATAAAATTCATTCGGGATCGGGGCACCGCCGCTATATTTTCCCTGTGCCTGAAATGTTGGACGCACCTTTAAATAAGCGGCTGCAAGCTGTGCATATGGTACCTTTTCAAGTTCTTTCACACTGCTTACGCCAAGCTCTTCCATAACAGCCTCTGCGATTTCTTTTCCGCTCTGTCCACGTTTTGGCATCAAATCATTAATTACACCACTCATGTTAATGCCTTTTGCAAAAAGTCCATCTGCTGCCGGCATCTGAAGAAG
Source organism: Firmicutes bacterium AF25-13AC (assembly GCA_003478935.1). GTDB lineage: Bacteria > Bacillota > Clostridia > Lachnospirales > Lachnospiraceae > Anthropogastromicrobium > Anthropogastromicrobium aceti. The sequence continues at coordinate 82,451 of QUFP01000001.1, read as the reverse complement.
CGTTGTCACCTTTGCACCGCCGCCTGACTGACCAAATACTGTGACGTTCTTTGGATCTCCGCCAAATTTCTCAATATTTTCCTGCACCCATTTTAGTGACGCAATAATATCATCCATTCCTGCATTTCCTGAATTTGCATACTCTGGTCCAAATGCAGACAAATCAAAATATCCAAGCACATTTAAGCGATGGTTGATTGATACAACAACTGCATCACCTCTTCTGCTCATGTTTTCGCCCTCATACGCAATGTGCTCAATTGAAGAACCAGCTTCAAAGCCGCCACCATGAAACCATACTAGAACAGGACGCTTCTTTTCATCACATGATGGTGTCCATATATTCAGATTTAAACAATCCTCATCCATAACCCAGTAGCGATGCGGTACAAACACCTCACCCGTTGGCTTTGGCATCTCAAGAAGCGGACACACATAGCCAAAGCTTGTCGCATCAAGCTCACCTTCCCATGCTTCAAGCGGCTCTGGCGCATGGAAACGCTTCGCCTTTGCATATGGAATGCCCTTAAACACAGACACTCCATTGTAGGCATAGCCACGTACCTTTCCCTTATTTGTCTCTACGACAACACTTCCTTTTTTGAATACAAATTCTTTCTCCATTGCGGATTCCTCCCATTATATAATTGTGATCTGACAGCTCTCCATTGCACGAAGCGCACGCTCATGGCTCTCTGGTGTCACACCTGCGCAGCATGAAGCATCTACTTCAATCAAAACTTCAGGCAAAAATGCCTTTACCAGAATTGCATTAGAAATGACACATATATCGGTGCAAAGTCCCACAAATGTAATCTTATCAATTCCCATCTGTTCATTAAGTGCCACAAGACGTTTTCCGAGTTCCACACTTCCAAAGGTAGGCTTGTCAATCGGATTTCCATCGATCAATGACGCGATCTCGTCATTCAGCTCCCATCCTCTCGTATCGCGGATGCAATGCTGCACTGGAAGATTAGTTCCTTCCTGCGTACTCAAATAATTTTCTTCATGTGTATCTCTTGTTGCAAGAACCATTCCCTTAAAGTTCTTAATCTTATCTGCCACCTTCTGCACAATTGAAACGGCCTCATTAGTGCCAAGTGACCCATCGATAAAATCGTTTTGCATATCTACAACTACAAGAACTTCCATGCCTCTTTGTTCTCCCTTCTTTGCTCGCAATTTCGCTGGTTTTATAATATTCCATTTGGGAGGATATTGCAAGATAGCAACTGAGAATTTGACATTTTAACCAAGAGTCATCTATCTTCAGTGTGCAATCTGAAACAGCGAATAAAATTGTCCTTTCTGCTGCATAAGCGTATCGAAATTTCCCTGCTCGCAGATTGTTCCATTCTTCATGACAAGGATTTTATCATAGCGGCGAAGAATCGCTTCCTCTAGGCGATGCGTTACGACGATTCTTGTCATTCCAACCAGATTCAGTATGGAAAAACTGACTGCTCTTGCAGTGGCTGCATCAAGTGCGGCAGTTGCCTCATCAACCAGAAGTATTGGTGATTTTCTAAGAAGCGCTCTTGCAATGCTGATTCGCTGACGCTCACCGCCTGACAGATTCGCGCCGTTTTCGCCGCAGACAAAACCTTCGCCGCGCTTTTCAATAAACTCCGACAAGCCGGAGCGCTCCAATGCTAGTGTAACTTCTTTATCTGGAAACTCATGAAACATAGTGACATTGTTTCTTATGGTATCGTTAAAAACAAAGACATTTTGCTGCACTGATGTCATCAGCTGATAGAGCGATTCGCTTTCAATATTTTTAATTGAAACACCATCTATGCAAATCTCGCCCTGATAGTTGCTGCTGCTTCCCATCAGAAGATTCAAAAGCGTCGATTTTCCGCTTCCTGATCCTCCTACAATTGCATAGCTCTTTCCTGCGTCAAACTGAACATCCAGATCTTTTAGCACATGACTCTCTGGCTCATATCCATACGTCAGATCCTTCACTTCGATCTTTTCTGAAAAACCATTAAGCTTTTCTCTTCCCTCTTCGCGCACATTCTCTGATAATGCATCTGACAATTTCTCCATCAGTGCAATCGCAGCCTTTCTGTTTGACCATAGAAGCGGCACCTGACTAATTGGGTTTAAAATATAATTCATCAATTGGACAAATACGATTACAACACCAGCTGTTACTCCTTTGCCGCTAATTGCAAGCCATGCACCTGCCAGAAAAATTCCCATCTGGGCAATAATTCCTGCATCATTTGCCAGAAGTGATATCAGCTGCTCGGTACGGCGCTTATTTTTCTTTGCCTCCTCTGCCTGCTCATTTCGCTGTGAAAATAAACGACTTGCCTGTGTCTCTGCACGAAAGCTTTTGATGACTGGAAAGCCAGACAGAAGCTCATTTACAATTGAAACAAAACGCTCATTTTTTTTAGAAATTTCCTTTTCCTGCTCTGTCAGGCGATTTCCTGCCGTCATGGAGACAGCCACCGGCAGAAATGACAAAGCAACTGCAAGAACTAACATCACCGGACTATAATAAAGCATCATGATCAATGCACCCAAAAAACAAAAGAGAAACTCAATCAAGGTGAAAGTTGCAGCTAAATAGTTGTTCTCAATTGACGTGCAATCATTTGTCAACGCAGAAACGTAAAGTGCGGTTCCTTCCTTTGAAAAAGAGCGCAAACTTTTCTGTGTCAGCCGCGAAAATGCATAATCGCGGTACTGTTGCATGGCCCGTTGTAAAAATCTTGGATATACAGCTCGATAAACTGCATTCGCTACGGTATAGGCAATAACAACACTCGCTGCAATCCATGCACATCGCACAGCAGACTGCATATTTTGATTTGCCATGCTGTCCATGATCTGCTGAATCAACCATGAAATCATCAGGTTCAAGAAGCTCATAACAATAGTCATTATTACGGATGCGATAAAGCACATTTTATTTTTATAGAATAATCTACGTCTAAATTCCCTGCTTTTCTTTTTATTTTGCTTCATTTTTTCTCCCACTGAAATCTTATTAACAATCGCGTACCTTGATATCACCAGATATAGTAGATGCCTTTAACTTACTGTCAGGATCACCAAAGCGCTCCTGCACCTTTTTCTTTCCCTTACTGTTAATTTCTCCGCAGACAGCAGAAACATCACCACTCGTACTGGAAAGTGCCATTTCGAGTCCAATTTCTCCAATGTAGCGAACGTTTATATCACCGCTGGTACTAGAAACTACAGCATCTACCTGATTTCCAATCGTCACTTTACAATCACCACTGGTACTCTTTGCTCTGCACTGCGCGCTCTTATCAAACTCGGCCTTTATGTCTCCGCTTACACTCACAACGTCCATCTTATCTGCCTTGCATGCGATCACATTCACATCGCCGCTGATGCTTGATGCAAAAAGTTCATCTGCCTGACAATCTTCCACTACTACATCACCACTTCCAGTATGAATCAATAAAGTCTTTGCATTGCTGTTATTTGTTTTAATATCACCGCTCTTTGAATTAAGTTCACACTGCTTTGTATTAAGTTGATCTACAGAAATATCACCACTCACTGCGTCTACTAGAAAACTCCCACTAGATATGTCATTTGCGACGATATCGCCACTTATACTCTTTACCTTAATTTTTTCAAACTGCTCTGGCACTGCAATATGAATAGCAATTCCTGCTGAATATTTCCCCACCTTAAGGCCAAATAAACGTGAGGCAGCATAAGAAACACTTATCCCTGCTTTCTTTTCCTGCTGAATCGAAAGGGTTCCAACAGACGCACTGACACGAAGCGTCTCTTTTAATGCCTCCATATCATCTGCAATCCCACCAGTTACAGACAGCTCTACCTCATTTGTACTGCTCTTTTTGATTTCAATATCGGCATCTGTGAGCTGAGCATTGACACGCTGAATGCCTGGATAAAAACGATTATAAATATCAGAATTACCCACTGTGTCCGAATTTGAATTGACATTTATTGTCATAACAGCTGGATTTTCATCTAAGAATGCCTGACGGATTTCCTCGACATTTCCAAGTTCTTCACAAATCTCCTCTTCACTCTTTCCGTTTTCCATACCTTCATTAAAATGATTCTCGTAATCACTGAGAATATCCATTATCAATTCCTCATCCATCCCTGCAAATGCAGTGCGCAGCTGTGCAAAAACTCGTTCTTTTTCATAATATTTTCCACCTTTCTTCATACTAAGCATCGTATATTAACTCGGCTGCTATTTTTTATTCACTTGCTTTCTTTGCTCACTATCAGCCGCTCAACTGCTGCCGTGAAATCAAACCATTCTTTCTTTAACTGTTCCTGATAGGCCCAGCCCTTCACCGTGAGGTGATAATACTTTCTAGCTGGTCCTTCCCCTGCCTCGACAAGATATGTCTCCACATATTCCTCATCCCTCAATCTCTTTAAGATCAGATACAGCGTACCTGCCGCCAGCTTCATCTCCTTTGAAATATTTTCAGTAAGCTCATAGCCGTACTGGTCACGAAGCGCCAGCTGCGACAGCACGCACAACTCAAGCGCTCCTTTTTTAAACTGAGCATTCATGCTCACACCTCCTTCTTTTTTCCTGTTAGCTGCATCATATCACATAGTATTCTATATTGCAATATAGTATATAAAAAAACTTAGTGTTTTTTTGACAGCAAAAAGCCCACGGTGAAAACCGTGGGCATATGTCAATTTATTACTTCATTACCATCTCTTCGTCACTCGGCAGTTCCTTTGCGAGCTTCGATGGTTTTTCCAGATACCAGTATGCAACAGATGTGTAATCATCGTATCGTGGTCCTGTCCATCCAAGATTATCAATTGTCATCTTGAAATTCTTAGAGAAATACACTGGATCCTTCTCGTGGAAGCGATACAGCAAGAAGCGCTGCTGTCCGTTATAAAATTCGCGATTGTCACCCATGATAGCAAAAAGTCCTGTATACATTCCGCTAAATGTCTGGTAACGATTCAAAATGATATCATTTCCAAAGCCATATGAACCGCAGAAATAATCCTCTGTTCCAGTATAATTCATGCTTGGATACTGATCATCATCAATATACATCTTTGCTTCGCCCTCTACCCAACAGGTGTTATTTCCATTCATACCTGTTGCGAGTGTCACACCTGCAAAGCAGCCTCTGCCTTCAATTCCATCAATAATTGTATATGCGCGTCCCTTCGTAACTGGATGCTCCTGACGATATGCAGCATGGAAATAGCCTGCATCCTGAGAAATCTCGCCGTACCAACCTGAGATCATATAATACAGCGTTTCTTCCTTCTTGCCGCGATTCTCCATAGTGATGCGGCAGTGCTTATGAAATGGCATCTCCCAGTAGCTGTTAAAGCCACGTCCTGGTGCCGTGAGAATTTTCGCTGAATTTAAAACAATGTAGTTGCCGTCGCGATCCTTGAAATTTTCGTCATATGCACATCCAAAAAATGCAGAAATCGGTGCTTCAACAGACGGAAATTCCTCATTCTCCCAATAAATACGCATAACAAAACTATGGCCAACATATCCGGTAAACCAAATGTGTGTAATCATGCCAGGACCATCTGTATCACACAGCGTAACAGTTTCTCCCGGAGCAATCTGAATACACGGACTTAATTTCTCACAATCCTTACCCTTTGTACCACCATTTTTTTGTCCAGTCGGATTTCAGCTGAAAAGCAAAGCTTTGGCGATTCTTAATTCTGTATAGTTTCATAATGTCTCCTTTCTTTGCACCAAAAATTCATTTACATATTCAGTCACTCAATGCTTTCCCTTTAGTCTATAATCCTGAGGCGTGATCCCTGTGCTGATGCGGAAAATCTTAATAAAATAAGTCGTATTTTCGTATCCACAATTTTCGGCGACCTCGTAGATTTTTAAATTAGTATTCACAAGCATTTCCTTAGCCAGATTCATTCTTGTCTGAGCTACATAATCATGAATACTCATACCAATTTCCTGGCGAAAAATCCTAGAAAGATAGCCTGAGCTATATCCAGTTACATCTGATAATACTGATGTACTTACATTTTCATTGATATGACTGTTAATATACTTCACTACTGATTCTGCCACAGATTTCACGGTATTGTCAATCCTTTTTTCAGCTTCATTCACTAAAAGTTCCTGTAGTTTTTTGAAATAAGCACTGTGCCCATCGCACCTGAATGTTCTGCCTCTACAATTAGAGAAATCATACCATTTCGATTCACATATGATAAAATTGCTGCATTCAAAGATTGCGCTGCCTCAACTGCCAGCAAATTTTCTGTCTGAGAATGTGTTGTTAAATAGGCAATCACTTCATTAATGTCATTGTTTGCTTCTGAAATAGATCCCTTTCGCACCAAAAGTTGAATGTTTTCCAGATTTCTTCTCATTTCAGAAACTTTTTTTGCATTTTCTACCTCTTTACCCTCTACATCAGCCTGATGACGGATAGCAACACCTGTAGAACCGCGAAGAATCTCATTTGTAAGCATAGTTCTGATTTGAACATACTTCTCATTTAAATCCAATCCATTTACTGCTTCTTCTGAGACGATAAAAAACATAGTCACCTTTAACTGCTCCTCCAACTGCTGTCTGGCCTTTCTCATCAGATGGAACAATGTCTTGGAAACAGACTGCTTTGTATCAAAATCAAATACCCAAATCAAAACATCATCGAATAAATAATATTCACTCCACGCAAGCTCTTTTCCAAATGATCCCGCAACAATTTGGGAAACTGCTCCTGCTGTAATCATTTTTGTTTTTACATGATGGTTATGATCTCCCTGAAGCAGCCCAACCACCAGATACAATTCTCCTGCAAGCATTCGCTCTTCCAGTTCATCCAATTCCCATTTTTGATTCAACATCAGCTGCATAACCAACTGTCTTCTATATGCAGGCAACATCTGTGTATAGCGTTCTTCTGCATCATTAATGCGCTCCATAATTTTCTCATTTTCGCGCAAACGATCTATTTCCTTCTTCACAGCTGCCAGAACTACTTCATCACCTTCTGTTTTTAAAATATATTGAACTGCATGTTGCCGAAAGGCCTCGTATGCAAAAGAAAAATCATCATAACCGGTCAGAAACAGAACTCGCATATCTGGAAACTGTTCTCTCAGTCTGCTTACCATTTGCAGCCCTGTCATACCAGGCATTTGTATATCTGAAAGCAAAATATCACAAGGCGATTCTTCGACCATCTTTATGACACTTTTAGCATTGTATGCCGTACGAACATCTACATTCATGCTTTTTCCAAATTCATCCCGAATTACATCTGACATATCATCCGCACTAATTGGCTCATCATCTACAACTATTATTTTAATCGTTCTTCCTGCCTGAATGCTCATGATGTTTCCTCCCCCATAAATACATGTACAATTACCTTTAATCCTCCAAGTTCCGAACGCCCAACCAACAATCCACTTTTATCTCCAAAATACAATTTCAGTCTTCTGTTAATATTAATAATTGCCGTTGTTTCCATTTGCATATCTGTACTTTGTAGTTTCTCATTAAGGCTTTGTAGAGTCTCATCCGAAATTTCTCCACTATTTTCTATTATAATATCAAAATCTCGATCACTTCGAATCTCATAGCCAAGTTCCAATCTCATTGGATCTCCATTTCCACTTTCATATGCATATTTAAATGCATTTTCTAAGATTGGCTGAAGAATCAACCGCGGCACATACACATCAGCAATACATTCATCTGGCTTGGCAATTTCTACATGTAAATTATCGCGAAAACGGTATTTCTGGATTCTGGCATAATTTTCTGCATGTTCTATCTCTTCTGACAGATGCTTTTCATCATCTGCATTTCTTGTAATATAATGATAAAAACTTCCCAGATATTCTGCAAGATGAAGACTATTTTCTTGATCTCCTCTTCGAATCATCCGATACAGAACATAGTAGCTGTTATACATAAAATGCGGACTGATCTGCGACTGAAGCTGTTTCAAGTTTGATTGACTTACAAGAATCTTTTGCTGCAAATTTGTCTCGATATATTGTTGCATTGTTTCTGCCATGTGATTGTACTTTTCATAAACAGAATGAAAAAAATCATTTTCATTCTGCACCTCAATTCTATAGCTGAAATCATTTTTTTCCATATGATCAAAGGCTTCAATCAACAGCCGATACAGTGGTCTATAGATTTGACGATTCCATGTTTGAATACTGATAACTGCAATCGTCAAACAAAGACACATAAACAATATACTGCTTAACCCAATAACAGCAAAAAAATGATTCATTTCTGCATCGTTACTCTCTTTGTAGATCATACGAAACGGATAATATATGGAATCTGCACAAATCATCTGTTCATCTGGTTCTTTTTCTGGTTTCCAAACAAAATCAATGGAATCTCCACCCGCCAAAAACATGGCTTCTATCTGTTCCATAATACCTGCATCTTTCCAAGTGATAATAAGCACTGCTCTTGCGCTATCACCATCCCAATGAATACAAGTAGCCGCCTTATTGTTTTCTAACAGGCAGGTACGATCTTTCCCCTCTGCCATTTCCTCCATCCATGGCTTTACTGATGTCTGACAATGAAGATCCGTAATCACTTTTCCCATTGTCGGAATATACAACACTACACTGTCAACCTGCTCATTTTTATAATACAAATCATAGACAGACTCGTAAATTTCATTTTGAAGCGAAAAGCGGGAATAGCGGTCCAGATCATCATACATATAAACAAATTTCTGGAGATCTACTCCGTTTAGTAACTGCTTTCCCCACTTTTCAATTTCCTTCATATGAAGTTCTGTAGACGATACACAGGTCTCAAGCCTTATCTGATCATTTTCGCGATTTTTTTGCTTCTCGCGCACAACTGTGATACGAAAAAAGATCAAAAATGCCATACTAATTACTACAAGCATCGCAAAAAGTGGCATAAAGCTTTTTTGAAACATATAGCGATAAAAATTATTTTTCTTACGTCCAAACATCCGTTGTTCCTCCCGTTTCATGTTCTTAAAATGGCTGTGTATCCCTATTATAACATAAAACAAGAAAGGAACGTATCCGGATTATGAACTGTTTTATCTGTTTTCCTCTAAAATCTTTATGTTCGTAAAATTTGCTTCTGCATCTGATGCATACAATCCAAAATGACCGCCTGTAACATCAAACATACGTGTTCCCAATACCACCCGGTTGTCTACATAAACCTCCAATATGGTTCCGGATACGATCACGTCTACATGGAAGCATTCACCTGTCTTTGATGAAAGCGGCCGTTCCAATTCCACCTCATATGGGAACATCTGACCGCCTCGCTCTGTCATACGAACGCCTGACTTAAATTCCATACGGCGGCGGGCAAAATCAATATGAATATAATATCCTACCGCAAAAGACTCATCTACATGAATGGCAATTCCGACACTGCCTGCCAATCCTTTTGCCTCGACATCAAAGGACAAACGACTGGTTTCTTTTACCGGATTCAGCAACAATGCACTATATCCATATGGTGTATTTACACTGGCACTATTTTCTGCTAATTTCCACTCTCCCGTCAGCGGCTTCATAGAAATGATTTCTTCTTCTGAAACTGCTTCCAAAACAGAAGGAACTGGCTTAACAAACAAATCTCCGTTTTCATCCTGCCATAATTCATGAACGATTAGATTGCCACCCCAGTCCCAAGTATTGCAATCCTTTCCATCATATCCAAGTGGGTCAAAATGATGCTCATTATTTTCGCGTGTTGGATTCCATCCATACACATAACGGTGAACGCCATCTGTACCTGTTTTTGCTGCATAAAAAGCGCGGGTATCAAAGGTATCTATCTCAGGTGTTTCCCATGGTCCGTTTAAACTACGACTTTTCCTATATAAGGTCTGATAACGGTCTGCATAGGAAGAAAATACAAGATAATACCAGTCTCCCATCTTGAATAGATCTGGGCATTCAAATGCACACTGGGCATTCATAGGAGCATATATCGGATCACAATAGCTCCAGTGATGCAGATCGTCTGATTTGCAAAGGCCAACACAGCCTCTTCTTGTCGTCATTCCCTGTTTCTGCGCTGCAAAAATCATCCACCAGCAGTTTTCTTCTTCACACCAAAAAACAAATGGATCTCTCCAATGCACAGGGGCATAAATCTGATTGTCGGATGCAAAACGATCTTCTGGAATTTCTGTCCACGTATCCAAATTAGTACTAACTGCATGATTGATATAATTTTTTTCTGGCATTACCTGAAATGTACAGAAAAACATATGATATATTCCATCTACCTTTATGACAGACCCCGTTCCTCCAACAATTTTCGTATCATGCTCTGTAAAATGAACATGATCTGTTGTGCTTAACATAACCCAACTGTCCTGATGATTAGCATCTCGGTTTCCTCGATAGTTGCGCAGATAAAACGGTTTGAATACACCATTATCATAAAATGGGATCACATCTCCCAATACTCCCTTTTCTGGACGAAAATATAAGCTCATATCATCACTCTCCTAATGTTGTTAATTTTATATTTTCAAATTTAACTGCTCCGTCTGACACAGCAAAACCAAATTTTCGGTCATGAAGATCATAGGCACGAACACTCATTGCCACTTCATCGTTTACATATACTTCCATCACAGATTCATCCACAAAAATTTCCATCGAATATGTCTGATTTGGAATTAATTCAACAGGACGTTCTAGCTCCACATCATACTGGAATGTCCATCCTCCCTGCTCATGCATACGAATAGCACTTTTGTATTCGATTCTTTGACGCTTAGGATCCAGATAAAAATAATAGCCTCTGGCAAATTCCTGATCTGCCTGAAGTACCACTGCAAATCGCTCGGTTCCAGGTGTAAACGTAAAATCAAGCGACAAACATCCCTGATGCGGCACATCATTCTCACTAATTATTGACGCATATGCAATTGGAGAATCTACGTTTACTGATGTCTGTTCCACTTTCCAATCTCCATTCAACGGAATCCACTTTATTTCATTAGAAACAGTAATAGCCTTTTTCAGTGCTGGATTTGACCGAACTGCCAATGTTCCATCTTCTCTTGCATAAATTTCATGTGGGACAAGACTTCCGCCCCAATCATACGTTTTATAATCATACCCCTCATGTGTCGGATCTGGATCAAAATTCCACGTATTTTGTGTTCTTGTTGGATTCCATCCAAAAATATAACGATGCTCTCCGTCACTGCATGTCTTTGCTGCATAGAAAGCACGTCCGTCAAATGAATCTGTTTTAGGGCGAATCCATGGACCATTACATGAACGACTCATACGGTAAAGTGTTTGGAAACGGTCTGTAAACTGTGAAAATACAAGATACCACCACCCATTCATATAAAAAAGATCCGGGCACTCGTAAGCAGACATGCTTGACTGCGGTGCATATAGAGGTTCACAGCATGTCCAATGATGAAGATCAGCAGACTTACAAAGTCCTACACATCCACGACGTTTTGTATTTCCCTGATTCTGCGCACAAAGAATCATCCACCAACATTTTTCTTCCTCATTCCAAATCACGTGCGGATCACGCCAGTCTGTCAGCAAATAGATTGATTCATCTGGTCCAAATGTCTCATCTGGATATTTTGTCCAGTTTGTCAAATCTGTACTTGTAGCATGGCACACATATTGACGTTGTGGCTGATCCTCAAATACACAATAATACAGATGATACAGACCCTCTACCTTAATTATACAGCCAGTTCCTCCAAGAATCCCAATTGCCGTCTCCGATTCATAATGAATCAGATCCTTTGTCGTCAAAAGATGCCATCCATACGTTTTATCACTTCCAAAATAAGGATTCCAGTTTTTTAAATAAAATAGCTTAAATTCTCCATTCTCATAATATGGAATCACATCGCCCACACGCGCATGATCCGGTGTATAAAATAACTGCATATAAACAATCCCTTTCTATAATCTGCAAGTGGGCAGGAAAAACGCCTTCCTGCCCACATTTAAATTTTAATAGCTATTCAGACCTACAATTCAATTTTACTTTATATTAATCTGAATAATTTTTACTTCATATACATTTCAGCAATTTCTTCCTGAATAGTAGATCCACCCTGCTCGTTCCACTGAGTTACAAAATCATCAAACGCTTCAATGTCAAGACTTCCAGATATAATTTTTACAAATGTTTCATCCTGTAATGCAAGAAGTGTAGACCAACGCTTCATCATTGTCTTTGTCGGTGCACCTGTATAAACACTCATCTTCATTCCAGCATCACGCAGCTCAGAATAACGTGTCCATGAACCAAACTTCGGTCCCCAACACATTGCATACTGGAACGCCGTCAAATCATCTGGATTTGCACTTCCAGTTTTGTCATATCCTTCGTCTACGTAACGCTTAATACCAACATAGTAACGATATGCCTCTGGCATAAGCTCTTCTGGCTTTAATTCTCCTGCAAATACCTGTCCAATCGTTGTGTTATATCCAATTGCCTTATTCAAATATGGATCAAGAAGTGCATATGTATAATCACACTGATTAATACCAGTTTTTGAATTTACGCCCCATACTTCCAGACTGTCAAGTGTTGCATCTGGACTATTGATACGGTCATTGTTAAAGTTAATCAATTTAATCAATGCTTCTGGATGCTCACAGTTTGCATTGACTGCATAAACATAATCGAAATTTGTATAGGAATATGCTGTTGCATCTCCACCTTCCACTGAAGGTGCATTGATAACCATCCATCCACAATCATTATTATTTGCAATCGCATCGCGGCCAGCTCCCCATGATATACCATCTGTTCCATAGAACAGTCCACATGTTCCTGCTGCAACTGCCTCACTAATTGCATCAGTGTCTGATACACCAAATTCTTCGTTAATCAAACCTTCGGAATACATAGCTGCCAACTTCTCAAGAGCATTTCTAGTTTCCTGTGATGTTGGCTCATAGGATACTGTTCCGTCATCATTTGGCATCCACATATATTGAAGAATAGATCCTCCAAATGCGTTGACAACACCTTCTATTGTTCCATATCCAGCATAATCAGACATCTCATTACAAACACCAAGTCCCCATGTATCATCAACACCATTGCCATCTGGATCATCATTCTTAAATGCGCGGGCAACCTCAACAACATCATCAAGTGTCTTAGGAACATCTAAGCCTAACTTATCCAACCAATCTTTGCGAATCCAAAGGAACTGACTTGGAATACGCTCTGCATTACCGCTAGGGATACCATATAAAACATCATTTCTCTTTGCTGCTTCCAAAATTTTTCCACCGTCTGAATTCAGATTTTTCTTTGTCAGCTCTGATCCATACTGCTCTAGCACATCGTCAAGCGGTGCCAGTTTTCCAGCTTCTGCTAACTGCGAATATTCAGCTACTGGCAAATATAAAAGATCTGGAAGATCATCTGATGCAATAGCAAGCGTTACCTTCTGGCTATACTCATCTCCACTTGCACAAATCTGAAAATCAAGTGTAATTCCAAGATTATCGCGATATGCATTATAATACACGTTATTATACTGATTTTCACCATCTGCATAATTTACAGTTGCCGGATTCTGGTTTTTCAGGACAGTCAGCGTAACTGGCTCATCCATAGCCCACTCTGTTAAATTTTCTGCATCTTTTGTCTCATCTGCCATTGCAAAATTTGCCGGAATTGCCGTTGCTGCAAGCATTGCTGCACACATGAGGGATAAATTCTTTTTCTTCATATTAAAAATCCTCCTTTATTTTATGTGTATCCACACATTTTTACATAATTAATACAAACTCATATCAACCCTTTACGCTTCCCACTGTAATACCAGTAACGAAATATTTCTGAAGGAATGGGTAAAATACCAAAACTGGAAGGGTACATAATACAATACCCGCAGACTTTATTGAACGACCCTCCAGATCTGCCAGAGCTGGGTTTGCTGCAATCTGTTCTGGACGAAGATCCGAAGTTTTGAAATTTAATACATGGTATTGAAGAAACGTCATAAGCGGATAATTGTCAGTATGATTGTTGTAAATCATACCATCAAACCACTCATTCCAATGTCCTACAATAATAAACAATGTTACCGTCGCCAAAGAAGGTAGTGACAATGGCAAATAAATTTTTAAAAGAATTGTCAGCCAGCCTGCTCCATCCACAACAGCTGCTTCCTCAATCTCATCCGGAATACCTCTAAAGAAGTTAAGCATCAGAAGTACATAAAACATCGTGACTGAATTAGGAAGAATCAATGCCCATATGGTATCCAGCATATGAAACTGCTTAATCACAAGATATGTAGGAATGATACCGCCATTAAAAATCATCGTGATCAGAAAAAAAGCTACATAGAACTTGCGGCTCTTAAAATGTTTCTCACTCTTTGATAGCGGATAAGCTACAGAAATCGTCATAATCAGATTTAAAACCACACCTATCACAAGTCTCTTTACTGTTACTAACAATGCTGGAATCAATCCACTCTTTTGAAGCATATAAAGATAGGAACTGATCGTAAACTCCTTCGGAAGGAAGGTAACTGCTCCTGCATTTACCATATTTCTTGATGAAAATGACAGTGCAACAATATTCAACATTGGAAGAAGACATAAAAGTGCAAGCAATGTCAATAATATATAATTAAATATTGCAAAAATCCGCTGACCTTTCGTTGGTTTCATGTTTTTTCTCCTCCCTTCTTTAGAATACTTGATATCCTGCAAACTTTTCAGCAGCCCAGTATCCTGCAACAATCAGCACACACGATACAACCGACTGGAACAATCCAACTGCTGTTGCTGGACCAAACTGTGCTCCCAAAATGCCCATTCTGTAAACAAATGTGTCAATTATATCTCCTGTTGAATATACAAGTGGTGAATACAGATTAAAGATCTGATCAAAGCCTGCACGAAGTACATTACCAATAGAAAGAACCGTCATCAGCAATACGATTGGAAGAATACTAGGAATTGCTACATGAATGATCTGACGGAATCGACCTGCACCGTCTAGTGCCGCTGCCTCATAAAGTGCTGGTGAAATACCAGTAATGGCTGCCAGATAAACGATTGTATTCCATCCAAATGTTTTCCATGTATCTGTCACAACCATCGTAAATGGAAACACCTTTTCATCTCCAAGGAAATACACTCGGTTCAATCCAATAGTTGCCAAAAAATTATTCACAATTCCATCCATTCCCAATACGTCAAGAAAAATACCTGCTAAAGCAACCCATGAAATAAAATGTGGTAAATACACGATCGTCTGCAATGTTCTCTTGTAAACAATATTTCGAACCTCATTCAGCAAAAGTGCTACTGTAACTGGTACAATAATACCTGCTGCAATTTTCATAATTGCAATAAACAGTGTGTTGTAAATGACTCTTGGGAATGTTGAAAGTGAAAAAATATACTTAAAATTTTCCCATCCGCACCATTCCTGTTCAAAAATGCTATACAGCGGCGAGTAATCCTGAAAAGCAATACTCAACCCTGCCATTGGAATGTACTTAAAAAGCACTACCATCACTACCGCTGGTAAAAGCATCAAATGAAATGGCAGTTCTTTTTTGAAACGTTTTCTTAATTTTTGTCCCGTTTTTGTGCTACTGCTCATTTGTTTACTCCTCCTTTTTTTCTTTTATTATATCCGCCCTTGTATCTTGTGTAAATTTAACAATTATGACTTTTATATAACTTTTGTGATGTGTATTTTTATTTATATTCTTGTTTTCTTTCATTTTTTCTTTCAAAAAAAATGATATGGCATTGCATCAAATGCCATATCATTTTATCCATTTTATCTTATCTCATATTTTAAAATATCTATCTTAACAACACCGTCTGCAACAAATGAAATTTTCTCTGCCTTTAAATCTGTCTTAAAAGTGATACTCATCACCTGCTCACCATCGTTTACAAAAACTTCTGCGCTGAAACGATCGATTACAACTCGAAGCTTGAGTGATCCACCGTTGTCTTGCACCTTGCATGAACGCTTATGTACCATTGCAATTCTTGAACCAGAATAACTTCTGTCAAGCTCAAGCTCAGACTCATGCGGATGGTAACGAAGTGACGTATAATGTTTGTCATCCTGCGCAAAGCGCATTTCAAACATATAATATCTATTTTCTTCACTTTGTGGTGCAATTGAAAGCTCAATATCTGCGATACGTCCACAAACACCCTTAAGCGTCTTTTCTCCAGATATTATTGCATTTGTATATGAAACCATATTGTGGCGGCAGGCATCTAGCTCTCTTACTGGACGCTGGATCAATCTTCCTTTTTTAACCGACAATTCTCGTGGAATGGTCATCTGCCCAAACCAAGGCTCCTTTTCCGAATGTTGATTGACCGATGCCAGATTTTGCATCCAGCCTATCAAAATCCTGCGTCCGTCTGGTGCAAGCATAGTCTGTGGTGCATAAAAATCAATGCCATAGTCGACTGACTGAGAAGAAATACCGTGAAACTGACCTGTCTGATTATCAAAGTGACCTATCTGACAAACCACTCCGTTTCCATTAGGATATTCAAGCTCCTCTGCCTCCATCTCCATCGTGCTCACGATCAGCACATTTTGCCCATCAAGCGTGAAGAAATCTGGACACTCCCACATTCTCCCGAAGCGATTCATATTTTCTGCCATAACACTTTTAAACTTCCATGAAATGCAGTCTGAGCTTTCGAATAATAGAACGCCTCCGCCATTTGTCTCATTACGACTGACCGTAACGCAGCGCCAACTTCCATCTTTCTCTTTCCAAAGCTTCGGATCACGAAAATTCGATCTGTCATATCCTTTTGGAAGCTGATCAGATGAAATTACAGGATTCTTTTCATACTTTTCATAAACTTCACCATCGCCTGATGCTATGCACTGCTGCTGGATTTCCTTCATAGAACCATCTGACTGTTTCTCCCATGAAACTCCAGTATACAAAAGGATCTGCCTTCCATCATCAAGAGTCTGCGCACTGCCCGAAAAGCAGCCGTTTCCATTGTCATACGGCTGATCCGGTGCAAGCACTGCAGGCTGATATGTCCAATGCAGCAAATCACGGCTAATGACATGACCCCAATGCATAGGTCCCCAAAATGGCCTATATGGATTGTATTGATAAAACAAATGATACAACCCGTCATAAAATGAAAAACCATTAGGATCATTTAGCCAGCCCACACGCGGTGTTAGATGAAAAACAGGTCGATTTTCAATCTCAATCTCTGCTTCCTTTTTTATTTCATACACTCGTGCTTCGGATAATTTCTGACTGATCATACCTTCTCCTTTTTGTTATTATCTGCTTACAATCTCTTTCTCAATCTCTGCACGATCTGGCATAACACGAAGTGCACCTTTTCGCGTCGTGATTCTTGCTGCTGCTGCATTTGCAAATGTAAGCATCGATGTCAAATCAGCCTCTGTAAGATTATCTAGTCCATGTTCACAAATATAGTGCAGTACACAACCGCAGAAGGTATCACCTGCACCTGTTGTCTCAATAGTATTTTTCTGCAAAAATGGCTTTATCTCTACAATCTTATCTTCATAATATGCACGGCTTCCTTCCTTACCCATAGATACAAGAATCAGCGGAATATTGTAGCGCTCACGAATCCAGTTTACACCATCGGTATAATCTTCTTTTCCGGTAAGCCACTGGATCTCATTGTCAGAGATTTTTAAAATATTACAATGACCAAGACCATAAAGTACCTGCTCTTTTGCATCATCTAAAGACTTCCACAGCGGTGGGCGAAGATTCGGGTCAAATGAAATAAGCGCATTTGCTTCTTCTGCAATAGAGATTGCTTCTTTTGTTGCAGCGCGTACACCATCATGTGTCATGGACAATGTTCCAAAATGGAAGATTTTAGAGTTTTTGATCAGCTCTGTAGGAATCTCATCTTCCTTTAACATCATATCAGCACCCGGATTGCGGTAGAAAGAAAAGTCGCGATCACCGTCTGGATATGTATGAACCATTGCCAGTGTTGTATGAATTTCAGGATCGCTTAAAAGTCCAGTTGAATCAATTCCTACCTCTGTGATAGCTTCTCTTAACTGCTTTCCAAAGAAGTCATCTCCTACCTTTCCAATAAATGCAGTTTTATGACCAAGCTTTGTAAGCATCGCAAGCACATTACATGGTGCACCGCCTGGATTAGCCTCAAAAAGTGGATTTCCCTGTGCACTTGTTCCATTTTCTGTAAAATCAATCAAAAGTTCGCCAAGTGCTGTTACATCATACTGTTTCATTTTATTTTATACCTCCAATATCTAATTGATCGCTTT
Organism: Firmicutes bacterium AF25-13AC; assembly: GCA_003478935.1. Taxonomy (GTDB): domain Bacteria; phylum Bacillota; class Clostridia; order Lachnospirales; family Lachnospiraceae; genus Anthropogastromicrobium; species Anthropogastromicrobium aceti. Next base: position 64,108 of record QUFP01000001.1, on the reverse strand, counting down.
TTTCATCTGCTACACTTGCCTTCCACATCATTTCTTTTTGTAACGCCTTATACTTAGATGCTCCATGATTGCTCACATAAAAAGAATCTATCCTAATGATGTTGGTCAGTGATTTCAAAAGAGTCTCTCTCCTTTCGATTTCTTCTGGCGTATCGTTAATGCCTTTTGCGAGCGGCACTCGTATAATCACCGGAATATTCAAATCAGAAAGCCGCTTTAAATTCTTCGGCATATTTTTATAGCAAATGCCTTGATACACAGATGCCTTCTCTGGATTCAAAATTTTAACATCCACCAAAAACAAACTGACATACGGCAACAGTGGCTCTATTTTCTCCCACATAACCTCAAGTGTTGTGTCAAGACAGACAGAAATTTTCTTTTCTGCACATTTTGGAAGAATTTCTTTAAGAAATGCACTTTGCAAAAGCGGTTCTCCTCCTGAGAAAGTGACCCCTCCGCCATCAATATAGCAATCAACATCCTTTTCAATTTCTGTCATCACTTCCTGCACTGTCATAGTTCTTCCACACAGACGAAGAGCCTCTGACGGACAGTTTTCTGCGCAGCTTCTCATTTGTTCACAATCCCTACAGATCTTAAGATCTGGCTCATAAAGAACGTGGTTTTGTGTGTTTGGCCGTGTTTTCTTCTTAAATGTATATCGGATGCATTTTTTTACACATCGTCCGCAGCCAATACATTGCGCTTCATAAAACATAAGCTGCGGCTTTGCATATTGGGACTCTGGATTATGGCACCACAGACAGCTCATATGACATCCTTTTAAAAACACTGTTGTTCTAATTCCTGGTCCATCATGGATCGAAAAGCGCTGAATATCCATGACCATTGCTGTTTGTTCCACCCTTTGCCTCCATTCTTGTCAGCTGATTCGATTGATAATATGATCCTGAAGTTCTTTATCAAGCTCTGTAAATCTTGCCTGAAAGCCCCATACTCGCACAATCAAATCCAGATGCTTTTCGGGATGAAGTTGGGCATCTAAAAGCTCCGCCTTATCATACATAGTAAGGCTCAAGACCGGAATCTTCTTTTTTTCGGATGCACGCAAAAGTGTATCTATTATTTTTATGCGGTCTGCACCCATACTGTAGCCATTTTTGTCAAGCGTCAGATGAAGCACTGAGGATGCAAATCCCTCTTTCATAGGAAGCGTTGATGCTGAGTTCAAAATAGCTGTCGGTCCATTCTTTGCAGCCCCCGGTGTCGGACTACAGTGTTCTGCAATCGCATCGCGAAAACGTCGTCCGTCCGGTGTAGCACCTGTCACATTAGCAAAAATTTTAAAATCAATGTTATACAGACCAGGATACAACAGTGTATCTTCTGGTCCCCTAAAAGCATTGACACGCGCCAGAAAATGGTCTGCAATCTGCTTCGCCAATGCATCTACTTCCTTTTTATCGTTTCCGTACTTTGGCAGATGCAACAGCTGCTGTCTTAACACTTCATAGCCTTCAAAATCAACAGAAAGTGCCTTGATCAGTTCTTCCATTGTAACTAGCTTTTTCTCATATACAGCTGACTGTATTGCATATAAACAGTCGGCCGCTGTTCCTATGCTTCCTGAAAGCAGCTGATAATTAGTGATATCAAAGCCACCTCCGCGAAGCGGATCTTTTCCGGTACGCAGACATTTCTCAAAAGTACCTGCCGTAAATGGACTAGTAATGGATACTGTCTGGTCTTCCTGCATTTTCTGTTTAATCATCAAAAAGTAATGATCAAGCTGATGATCCATCTGCTCAAAGAAAGCACTTAAAAACTCAGAAAATGTAGTCAACTCCTGTGGTTTTTTTGATTCAATTCCAATCAAAAGATTTGTTTTCGGTACAAAATCCGCCCCATGTATGCTATTTTTTTTCATAGAAACTGGCTTAACACACGGATTTTCGTTTCCTCCAAACAAGGTAAGTTCCACTGTTTTGACCATCTCATACTGCCAGAAAACAATCGCACTCTTTCCTGCAATTACCGTCTCTGTACAACCGTCATTTGCATATTGGCAGGCATCCTCGTGACAAATACCAGCCTTTTCCATTGCAGGAAGTACAGCTTCATCAAAATAGATTGTTGGCTGTCCACTTCCAGATGACAACATATTTATGCAGTTATCGCGAAGCTTTTTCGGTGTTTTTTCGTGAAAACGTACGTTCAAATGCGGCTCAGATCCGCCCGTATTTTCATACGCTACCAGAATCAAATAAGTAATCTCATTCGTCTGGTCATTTCCTTTGGCATCTTGTCCTGAAAGCATCAGATTTCGCAGCGTATCACCAGTATTGATCTCATTCATTCTGGTAAACATCTCTTCAAGCATTTTTTCTGCTTCTTGCTGATCCCAAATACCCATTTCACAATCATGCTTATAAAATGGATATAACAGCTGATCAAGTCTTCCAATACATCCTGCGCCAAATGGACTGCGAAACAAATATGTAAACCAAAAAAGTTGAAGTGCCTCGCAAAATGTGTTTGGCTTGTTTATTGTCAAATTCTGACATATCTTTGCAATTTTTTCATAACGCTTCTTTTTAGTATCACTTATTTCCTGCTTTGCACATTCTAGTGCAAGTACCATGTGATCTGCAACAAACTGTCGAAAACGCTTCCAGACATGCAGCAAACTTTCCAAATACACAATATCTAACTGCGTTTGATCCTGCAATTCGCTTTGCAAATTATTTTTAAGTGTTTCAAGTGTCTCTGCTGCAATTCTAATCACACCATCAATGCCATATTGAAGATAGCTGTCTGCCATCGGATAATGACAGTTATCTATTTCAAAAGCAAACGAAAGCATCGTCCAATCATTAAGATATTTTCTTTTGCTGTCATTCTTATCCCGGTTTCGGCGGCCGGCAAGCCAGCCGCTTTCCGGCACCCAAACCTCATATGAATTTGCCAATTTATCAAAAACTTCACTGCTCTGTCTTATTTTTTTTAATAGCATTTCCTGATTATGCATCTCATCCGAGTTTGTTTTCAATTTTTTTCTGCCTCCCTGCAGCTGTCGTGCTCTGGCATCTGATTATGTTTTTGTCGATATTGCGAATTACTCAATATCGTACTTTACAATATCCATGTATACTGTTCCATCTGCCACAAATGAAATTTCCTTTGCCGCAGTATCTGTTGTAAATGTTACACTCATCACTTGCTCACCATCGTTTGCAAAAACCTCTGCACTAAAACGGTCAATCACAACACGAAGCTTAAGCTTACCGCCGTTATCTTTTACCTTGCAGGAACGCTTGTGAATCATTGCGATTCTGGAATCAGAGTAGCTTCTGTCAATTTCAAGCTCAGACTCATGCGGACGATAGCGAAGTGCTGTGTAATGCTTATCATCCTGTGCAAAACGCATTTCGAACATATAGTAACTGTCTTCCTTACTTTTTGGTTCAATCGTAAGTTCAACATCAGCCACACGACCTTCAATGCCTTCAAGCTTTACTGCCTCTAAATCTGATACACACACACCATTGTGTGAAACTGGATTTTTGCGTAATGCGTCAAATTCCTTTGTCGGACGCTGAATCAGCTTGCCATCAACAATTGACAGCTCTCTTGGCAGTGTCATCTGACCAAACCACGGCTCAGTCTCTGCATGCTGGTTAACAAATGCCCAGTTTTGCATCCATCCAATCATGACTCTTCTGCCATCTGGTGTCTGTGTAGACTGCGGTGCATAAAAATCGATGCCGTAATCAACAGACTGTGCATGCTCACATGTAAAGGTTCCTGTCTCATCATCGTAGGTTCCAATCTGGCAGACAACACCGTGACCATTTGGATATTCGAGTCCTTCTGCCTCCATCTCCATCGGACTTACAATCAAAACTGCCTTTCCATCCAACTCAAACAGATCCGGACACTCCCACATCTTTCCAAACTTCCCATTATTCTGTGTCAGAATGCTCTTAAAGTTCCAAGAAAAACCATCTTTGCTTTCAAACAAAACTGTACGTCCGTCTCCATTTTTATCACAGTTTACCATTACACAGCGGTAGCTCCGTCTGCTGCCTTCCATACCTTCGGATCTCTAAAATCAAATCTGTTCGAATCACTTGGCAGCTGTTTTGCTGTCATAACAGGATTATTTTCGCACTTTTCATAATTTACACCATCACCAACTGCCACGCACTGCTGCTGTACACCGTGCATTGTTCCATCTGGCTGTTTTTCAGATAATACACCAGTATACACAAGAAGCTGACGTCCATCAGAAAGATCAATCGCACTTCCTGAGAAACAGCCGCCGCCGTTTTCATACGGTTCATCTGGTGCAAGTGCTGCCGGAAGATAATTCCAGTGCAGAAGATCCTCGCTCACTGCATGACCCCAATGCATCGGTCCCCAGAATGGACGATATGGATAATACTGATAGAACATATGATATGCTCCATTATAATAAGAAAAACCATTTGGATCATTCATCCAGCCAACTCGCGGTGTCAAGTGAAACACTGGTCTCATCTGTGGTGTGATCTTCTTCTCATTCTCTGCTTCATACGCTCTCGCCTTTTCTAATTTTTCGTTGATCATATTTCCTCCCTTTTGTTTGCTATCTTTATTATTTATAAATTTGTTTGCGCACCTATCTTACACTGTAAGTATATACGCGAAATGCCATTTATGTCAACCGCTTAACATGTTGTCAAAACAGCAAATTTTTATATTATTTTTTGTGCTTTTTTACTAAGCTTATGTATATTATCTGGACTCTTTTTCGTCATAAGCACTTTTCATATTCCAAATCTGTATTGAATTGATTCTTGCTTTGGAGCTGTTTGAGCTTACGCTGATTTTTCGTTCTCCTCCTGACACATAATTTCGAAGTGTCATCGCTTTTCTCTGATTTAAATAAACCTCAATCATCGAATAATCAAGAAAATACTCTATTGTAATCTCCCCCTCAACTTCAACCAGATCACACGAACCACGAAATCTTGAAATCTCCTTACCTTCTGCGTTTCGTGCAAAAAAACGTTTTGTACTGCGGTTATACACTACTTGAACATACCTTGACTCATCCACTACACTTTCTGTGCATATTGCGATTTCATCCGCATCTGTAGTCAGCTTTACATACATACGATTAGAATTAATCTTTTCCAGATCGTGATTTAGTTCTTCTATACCACAGTTTGTTCTTTCAAGAAGCATTTTCTCTTCACATGACAAGATCTCACGAATAGGCTGCATTTTTAGCCCATTATCCCACCAAAGCTGCAATGGCAGTCCACCATTATGTGCCCATCCTGCATGATACTCATCTGAAAATGGCCGTTTTCCCTGCGCGATTGTAAATACAACACTTCGTTTATCAGGCGTAACGAATCCACTAGGGCCAGTAAAAGTACCATGTCCAAGATCAAGAAGCATTGCACGGTCATTCCATTTTGTGAATTTTTTCTTTGACGCGTCCCAGTTTCCAAGAAAATAATATGTCTCTACAATATCATGTTCTATCTGGCAAGCACAAAACATCATAATATGACATACAATCTTTCCAGAATCATCTCGAAGCGGCAGCAACACAGGAAGCTCCCACACATGACCACATTTTTGATTAATTTCATAATCATAATCCACAAGCATTCCGCAAGATTCCCAATTTAAGCCATCTGCTGACACATACAATGCTGCATTTCCACCTCCATTATGCTCATCTCCTGTACCAACCAGCATAAAGTAACTTTCATTCTCTATCCAGACAAAAGGATCACGAAATTCTCCCAAACAGCCTATATCCTGTTCTTTTATTAATGACGGATATTTTTTCCACTTCTTTAAAAGTGTATCTTTTTCTAAATCTTTTGGCTGTGCCAGTGCAACTGCCTGATTTGGGAAACGATTATTATTTCCTGCTGTGTAATAAATACGCGGCACACCATCTTTGTCAACCAGTCCACTTCCTGACCAGCATCCAAGCTCATCATAAAAACCATTTTCTGACTGCAGCGCCAATGGTAAATCCTTCCAATGTACCATATCCTTACTTGCCAGATGTCCCCACTGAATGGAATCCCAGATAGGTGCATGCAGATTAGCCTGATAAAAAATATGATAATAGCCATTATAGAAAAATGGTGCATGAGGCTCATTCATCCATTTTTCTGGTTCAATCAAATGATATTGCGGGCGGTTTGCATCATCTAAAAATCTTGTTCTGTTTGGCGTGTATAATACTTTCTCTAAAGAATTTTCTCTTTTTGAATCTTTTATGGCTTGTTCAACTGAAACTGCTTCTGATAAAAATTGTATATTTTTCATCCATCCCCAGAAAACACCCATCTGAGGTGTCAAACAATCCTTATCAGCATCTTTTCCGATGAAAATCGGATGTCTTGGCCATTTGATCTTCTGAAAACGGCCAAACTGTAAACGATTTGATAACACGCCGTTGACCACAAGATCACACCAGCCTTCGCGAAAACGGTAAATAACAAATATATGATTCCATTTTTCAAGATCAACGTTCTCACGAATGGAGTAAAATACCATTTGTCGTCCACCAAAGCCGAGAATCACCTCAACCTTTCGATCTGATGTCAGTCTGACTGCCATTCCTTCACTTGTTTTTCGATCCATACAGGAAAATATAGCATCACCTTCACTTGAAATGCCAAATGGAGCAATTTCAAATTCAAGCGTAAATGCATTTGCCTGCTGCAAATCTCCCTGTTCCTTATAAAACCATACTGAATATCCATCAAAAAAAGAAGCATTATCTCTCTCAGGAAGTAACCTGTTTTGATACGCTGGATCCGGATTCATCTTAAGCTGTGATAACATTTTCATCCTCCTTTAATATTGACCCTTTGTTGTACTTCTTTGCTATATTCTTTTTCATCCACTCCCTGCCCCTGCTCTGTCCATGAGCTTTTTATCATCGTTCACGGATACAGCAAGGGCAGGCATTTTCATGCCTGCCCCATTTTCTCAGGTCTTTTTTACTGAGCCTCTACATAACGGTCATATGCAGCCTGCCATGCTGCAACAACGTCTTGCAGTCCCATGCTGTCCATTGCAGAAACATAATCGTCCCACTCATCCTCGATGCCGCCATCTGTAAGCCAGTGAGCAGTCTTTTCTTCTGTCAATGCCTTTAAATCACTTAAATAGTCATTAATTGTATTTGTTTCTTCTTCTGTAAACACAACAGAAGGATAATACTCTGTAGAATCTACATACTGGAACCAGAAATCACGTATGTCATCAATTCTTTGCTGAGCACGATCCTCAAGATAATAGTAAGTACCATAATCCTCTGTCAGCTGCTCTGTAGGTCCTAACAACTCATTCTTTGACTTCAGCTCACCTGCTGTCTCACCATCCTTTAAATCTCTCATCGTGTAACAGCCCTTCTCATCTGGCTCCTCGTTCCAATAAGAACCGATTGCACCATAAATTGCCTGCATACTGTTAATCGGATCATACATCTGATCTACCCACTTTAATAACAGTTCTGGATTCTTACATGCGCTTGTAATAGAGAAATTCTTATGGTTAGTTGTTCCACACTCATTTAAGTTTACATGATGAGTTCCGTCCGGGCCATCAAGAATCGGAAGATACTCATAACTTTCTGCTCTCTCATTTCCAACAACTTCCGGAATTTCCCACCAGGTAAATACACCCAGTCTTGCATCCTCGCCATTGCCCTTTGCAATATACTGGCTGGAATCCTGAGAAAATACTTCAATGTCAATCAAGCCTTCTTCAAACCATTTATGGAAATAAGAAATTGCATTCTTGTAATTCTCGCTAGTTGCCTGATAGTATACCTTTCCATTGTCAATTGCTCTGTGATCTGCATTGTAATCGGTAAAGCCAAATCCTGCAAACAGTGTTGTCATTCCAGCACACCAGTTGTTTGCCATAAAGGACAGCGGAATTTCATCAGTTGCATCACCATTTCCATTGCAGTCATTTTCCTTAAATGCAACAAGTACATCATGGAGTTCATCGAGTGTTGTCGGCATTTCCATTCCAACTGCCTCCAGCCAATCCTTATTGATAGAAGTAAACTGCGGGATAGCACCGATTCCAATATATGTACCATCATCATCAATGTAACCCATCTCAGAAATACCTGGAAGTCCATAGATATGACCGTCTGGCATAGTTGCTGTAGCAAGAAGCTCTGGTCTCTTCTCTGCCAATGCAGTCAGATTTGGCATTGTCTCCTCATTGATATAATCCTCAAGCGGAATCAGAACACCATAGCTACCATAATTAATCAGCTCATAGTCTGTTAATTCTGCTGCCATAAATGCATCTGGCATATCAACACCTGCATTTAAAATCAGGTTCTTCTTCTCAGTCAGCGTATCTCCTGATACACAGTTCCAATCAATAGTTACGCCCATTGCTTCGTTCATCTGCTGTACAAGCGGCTTCTCACTATTGTCTGGTGATAATGCGCTGACACCTGCAAAGATGTTGAATGTTGTCTGTTCAGATTCACCTGCAAATGCCATCTGAGGAACCAGCATTGCTGCTGCCATGGTAAGTGCCATCATTTTGTTTGCCTTTTTCATTACAAAGTCCTCCTTAAAAAATATATATTGTTTATTTTATTGTAACCTTTTTATTATAACCTTTTATTATATTGGCATTTGGACAAATCAGCCTTTACAGCTCCTGCCATAAAGCCTTTTTCAAAATATTTCTGTACAAACGGATACGCAATCAGCATCGGAACAGAGCCTACTACAATTGATGCAAACTTAATTAACTCTGTCAGCTTATTTGCTTCCGCATAACCACCATCCATATTTCCCATCATGCTTGCCATCGCCTGACTTTGAATCAAAATCTGACGAAGAACAAGCTGCAGTGGATATCTGCTTTTTTCCTGCATGTAAATAAGTGCTGTAAACCAGTCATTCCAATAAGCAACCATTGTAAAGATAACCATTACTGCGATAATAGGCTTTGCAAGCGGAAGTGCAATCTTTACAAAAGTACGGATATTTCCACTTCCATCAATAGATGCAGCCTCATATAACTCCTGCGGAATGCTTGTCTCAAAGAATGTTCTTGTTACAATAACATTGTAAACAGATACACCGCCAGGAAGAATAAGTGCCCAAACACTATTAAGCATATGCATCTTTGATACAACCAGGTAAGTCGGAATCAATCCACCGCCAACATACATTGTAATAACATAGAAGATCATGATTGCGCGTCGAAATGGAAGCGTCTTTTTTGACATACAATAGCCTGTTGTCAATACAAGTGCAACAGATACTACTGTTCCAAGAACAGTATAATAAATACTATTCAGATAGCCTCCTGCAATCGAGTTTTCTTTAAATACTCTCTTGTAACCCTCAAATGTGATCTTCGAAGGCAATAAGAATGTTTTTCCCGCATAAACCTCATATGGATCAGAGATTGACGCAATTAATACATAATACAGCGGATACGCTACTAAAATAACAAGAATCAATAAAAACGCACCATTGATAATGTCAAATGTCTTCTCGGAAGATTTCTTTTTTATTTTCATATTGCTTGCCATATCTTATTCCCCCTTTTAAATAAAGCTCACATCTGACAGGCGTTTACATACTGTATTCACCACAACCAGCAACACTATATTAACAACAGTATTAAACAATCCAACTGCTGTTGAAAAGCTGTACATTGCCTTCAAAAGACCCTGCTCATATACATAAGTTGCGATAATTTCTGATGTTGCCTTGTTTAAGCTTGTCTGAAGCAGATATGCCTTTTCAAATCCGACATTCATCAAGTTTCCAAACGACATAATCAGCTGAATTACAATAACAGGTACAAGTTCAGGAATGTCAATATAGAAGATTCTCTGAAGCGGTGTCGCACCATCCACTCTTGCAGCTTCATGCAGTGACGCATCTACGCTTGATAATGTTGCAATGTAAATAATTGTTCCCCAACCTGCGTCCTGCCATACACTAGATGAAATGTAGATGGTACGAAATGCAGTTGCAGAGTCAATTAAGTTAGTTGCTTTTCCGCCGAATGCCTGAATGATTGTACTGATCAGTCCTCCATATGGAGAAAGGAAAATACGAAGCATACCACACAGGATCATTGTTGAAATAAAATGAGGTGCATAGAGTATCGTCTGCGAAACACGCTGGAACTTTTTCCACTTCACCTGATTAATTAAAAGTGCCAATATGATTGGAATAGGAAATGTCCATAAAATACTGTAAAGACTCAGCAATACCGTATTTTTGATCATTCGTATGCTGTTATAATTGTTAAAGAAACGCTCAAACCATTTCAATCCTACCCACGGACTTCCAAAAAAGCCTCCAACTGGATTGTAATCACGGAAAGCAATCTGTACACCATACATTGGAACATATTTAAAAATAATTGTCAGAATGATGCCTGGAAGCAACAGCACATAAAACTCCCAATGCTTTGCGATTTGCTTCCACAGATTTTTCTTCGGAACAGGCACTGCTCCTTGTTTTGCCTTCTTCATTCTCTTCCCTTCTTTCTTTTACTTTGAGTGTTACTTGAAACGTTTCATGTTTGCGTTTTCATTATAGTTTTGTTCTTTCATATTGTCAACTATTTTTCTTGCATTTTTCTCATTTATGTGTAATATATTCAATTTTGTTATCTTGCATTTGTGCATATATAACAATATAACGTTTCACGTTTTTGTGGTATACTATTTATAAATAAATTATGATATACTATTCATCAAGATATCAGAGTCAAAGGTTCAAAATATCTTTTGACCCCAACATCTTTATTAACATCACGTTTCAGGAGGATCTTTATGACAAAAACAAACGCGCCCACTATGAAAGACGTTGCTAGGGAGGCTGGAGTTTCACTTGGCACCGTATCTAAAGTTATTAACGGAATTACTGTGCGCGAGGAATATAAAAAGAAAGTGGAAGCTGCCATTGCCAGCCTCCACTATGAAATAAATACCTATGCACGAGGATTAAAAACAAAAAAAACAGGACTAGTTGCCGTGATTATTCCCAACATGCTGAATCCTTTTTTTGCAGCCTTTACCGATTATATTGAGGATGCCTTATACAAAAAAGGATTAAAAACAATGCTTTGCTGCTCAGATGGTATTCCTGAAAAGGAGATTGCTTATTTAAATCTGACAACGCAAAACAAAGTTGACGGAATCATTGCACTGACCTACTCAGATATTGGAAATTTTATCAATCCTGATATTCCAATTGTTGTCTTCGACCGCTTCTTTGAAAACCGCAACATTCCTCGAGTTGGGTCAGATAATTATAATGGCAGCATGATGGCTATTGAAAAGCTGCTTGAGCTTGGCTGTCGCCATCCAGTATACATTCGTTTTCATTCTATCTTCCCTGGAGAATCTGACAAGCGAAAAGATGGCTATTTGGCTGCCTGCAAAAAATATCATATAACTCCCGACTTTCTTGACATGGAAGATTGTGATAATTTCATTGACATGATGAAGCAATTTATTGATAAGCATAAAAAATCAGATGGTTCTCTTTCCTTTGACGGAGTTTTCTGTCATACAGATTATCACGGTTATCTATTCAAGAAGCTTTTGCAAAAGGAAGGATACCGTGTCCCAGAAGATGTACAGCTTATTGGTTTTGACGGTATCCGCAAATTTGGTGGGGCAAAAGAAGATCTTTTTGTCTCCTCAATGTGCCAACCACTGCCGCAGCTTGCCGCAAAATGCGTAGAAATTATCACAACAGAGGATCGTTCTATGATCCCTAGCCTGACACTTCTTCCAGTAACTTTCGAGGATGGCGGCACAACACAATCACTCAAAAAAGGTTAAGGTAACGCCTATGCTGAAATGGTTCATGCTAACTGTCTATATAACCCTCTGCTGCTACGTTATGTGGTCATTTTGCAGATGGACAAAAAAGATATATCTTCCAAAGCGCCGCGCCTTTAACATTATTGTGTGCGGACTAATATTAATCTTTGCTGCCAGCATTTTTTTAGGGAAATTTCTTCCTGAAAATGATTATCAGCTTTTGATTTTGCGATTCAGCAATTATTGGATTGGCTTCTTAATTTATCTGATTTTCTTTATTCTCACAGCTGATCTTTTTTTGCTGCTTCTAAAGCTTGCTTTACGTTATATAAAATCAAGCAAGCATCTTTTATCTTCTATATTTCTTCACACTATACTTGGTCTGCTTGTCATTTTACTCAGTATCAGCTTTACCGTATATGGATGCTTTCACGCAAAGATGCTGACTACCGCCCACTATAAAGCTACTATTCAAAAAAGTGCCGGCAATCTGACAGATTTACGAATGATTTTACTTGGAGATTTTCATCTTGGCTACAGTGTTGGCTGCTCCCAGATTGAGGACATGGTTAATACAATTAATTCCGAGAATGCTGATATTGTTGTTATTGCAGGAGATATTTTTGATAATAACTTCGATGCTCTTGATAATCCAGAGCGCCTTGAAATGCTCCTGTCACAGATAAACAGCACCTACGGAACATATGCCGTATTTGGAAACCATGATGTGACAGAGACATTGATTGCCGGTTTTCCAATTTCTTCAAAAAATGCACCGCGCGATCCTCGCATGTATGAATTTCTTGAAAAAAGTAATATTAGCGTGCTTGAGGATGAGACAGCAATAATAGACAACAGCTTTTATCTTACTGGACGTCTTGATGAAAAACGCACCGGAAATGGAACAAAAAAACGTGCTTCTCTTGATGAACTCACAAAGAATCTTGATCCATCTATGCCGCTTTTTGTGATAAGCCATGAACCTGATCATCTGTCTGATTACAATGCGCACGGTGTTGATATAGTTCTTTCTGGTCACACACATGCCGGCCAGTTTTTCCCACTGACGATTGTTCAACCGTTTGTGTGGGAAAATTACTGGGGCATGAAAATGATTGACAGCATGTACAGCTTTGTCACTTCCGGCATTGGTGTCTACGGACCCGACATGCGTGTTGGAACAAATAGCGAAGTTATGGTAATTGATGTTCATTTTGAATAAAAAATCATTTGCTATTTCCTCCTATGTATACTATGATGGATATTAAGTATACACAGGAGGATTCTTTTATGTCGGCAGAATTTCTTGATTTTATTCTTGAAGTGGTCATTTCATATCTTGTTCCCATCCTAGAACTGATCGGCGTCTTTATTGTCGCCTATGGAACGATAAAATCATTTATCAAATTTATACGTTCCGGTCTAAATTCCGATGATACAAGAGTAAAGATTGATCTGGCTGAAACACTGGCGCTGTCTCTGGAATTTAAAATGGCAGGCGAGATTTTAAAAACAGTTGTCTCCCATACAATTGAGGAACTGAGTATTCTTGGAGCCGTAATTGTACTGCGTGCGCTTTTAACATTCCTGATCCATTGGGAACTGAAAATGGAACGCCAGACAGAGCATGCCGAGCGCGAACATGCTAAAATTCATGAAAAAGCAAAGTAAAATCAGAAAAAGCTCCCCTAGCTTCGTTTGAAGCTAGGAGGGCTTTTTCTAATTTACTCGCTTGTCATTTCTACATCAATCTGTCCATAATATGGGCTGTCCTCATCCTGCAGCACAACTATTGTCTTTATATGATCAAGCTGCATCAGCTTAAGTTTATTTTGTTCTTCATCTGTGTAATTATCTGGCAGCTCCTTTGGAACTGTCAGTGTAAACTGATATTGTGTACTTCCGTCTGTAAGAACAGTGGATGTTATCGTAAGCACAGCTTTTACCTCAAATAAAAACGATTTTATGCTTGGTGCTGCTGCACGCAAAATGACATTCTTTCGCTCAATCTTTGCCTCTTGCACTGGTGCTGGTGATTCCTCCTCCATCGTCTGCTGTATCTCTGGCAGTGATGTTTCTGATGATGGCAAAAGTGTTGTCGCTTCTTGTGTTTGCAGTGGTGTTGTACTTTCCTGCTCTTGTGTCTGCGTTGTTTCTTCTGAGGATATGCTTTCTTTAGAAGTCGCCTCTATAGTTGTGGAAGGCTCACTAGACGCACTTTCTGTTGTTGCCTTCTCACTTGAAGTTTCTTCGATTGAAGAAACCTCGACAGAGCTTTCTTCGGTAGAGCTTTCTTCGATAGATTTTTCTTCTGTCGATTTTTCCTCAGTAGTTTCTTCCTCTTTTGCTTCACAAACTGTCAGTTTTTCCAGCAAACTGCTTCCATATGATGCTTCCCATGCAGCAGGATCCTTTATCCAATCCTCTGCCCTCCAATAAAAGGTAAGCGCTGTTGTCTGACCATCTTGACAATTAAAGAAAAGTGTCGCATCAAAACCTGCTGCCTTTTCCCAGTCGCTATTTAAGCTCCAGGAAATTTCATTTGTCTTTGCTAAAATCTCTGACACAGGCTGATTACTTTGGTCTAAAAGCGTATACGATTTCTCTATCTCACCTGCCAAACCAGTAAACTTTGGTGCTGTTAAATGACCAAGACTTGTGTTTTTTGAAAGTACAAATGTCTTATTATCACCGTCATGTGCGCTTGCACTAATCTTTGACCAATCACTTATGCCAATCTCATCCATCGATGCAAAGCAAATGGAAAGATCGTATAAAAGATATGGCTCGTTTCCATTGACTTGCTCAGTATAAGGAACTGCATAACCGTCTTCTGGTAAATAGACACTGTATTTCTTTTGAACACCATCTATATCATATTTCCAATAAACAGGAAGCAAACGATATATGCATGTTTGTTTTCCTTCCCTTGTAACACGCTGCTGCATAGTTTGAACAAGATATTCACTCATTCCAGTTCCTTGTGCAAAACAATATGCAAAGCCTGTATTGTCGCATTGCTCTACACTAGCATCAGAAAAAGTATCCTCCATCTTTTCTTTTTCTCGCTGTGTCTTTTTAAATTCATCTGTACCTTTATCACGATAAAGACTTGTCACATCTGAATCTAACCATTGCTTTTGTTCTCCCTCTGCAGTTGTTGTCCCTGCAAGTGCCTGTACACTCATTACAGCACAGTCTGGTTCTGTTATGTAAGCATCTCCAAGCGGTGCTGCCCCATCTGTCACAAACACTTCAAACCTGGCAGAAATAAGATCTCCATTTTCATCTGTCGTATTTGTCTGCTTTATCCATGCATATACAAGCACCTTTTCCTGATTACTTTCACACGAAACATAATATGGAAGAAGATATGTATAGATACCATTTGAACGGTCCGTATACATCTCATATACACCAATAAAACCACCCTGTGTATCATTTTGCTCCATCGTGTAGCCGCCTGACTTTGTTGAAAGCATACTGCGAACATAAAAACCTGCCTGACTGTCATCCTTTACAATTTCAATGGAAAAGGCATCGCGATAAAAAAGTGTATCTCTTGTCATTTGCCTTGATTTAAGCAGTGACAGCACATTGATCTTATAGCCTGCACATCCTTCTTCATTCGCATTCACATCAAAATAAATGCTTCCCTGCCATGCAGATGCCTTTCTTCCAGAATCCTTCCAGTTTCCATTTTCATCCAGATCAAAAATCGGGTACAAAAATTCCTGCTTTTTGTCTGAAATAAAAAGCTCTGGTGCTGCAAGATGTTCTGGCTCTGGCGGTGTCTCTGACTCAGATTCGCTTTCCGACTCAGACTCACTTTCAGACTCTGATTCACTTTCTGTCTCAGTCTCTGATGGCTTTTCAGATTCACTTTCTGATTCACTTTCTGTTTCAGTCTCTGGCTCTGATTCATCTTCTTTAATACGCACAGAAAGTGTACTTGTTGATGGTCTGCTTATTGTAAATCCATTTTTGTCTGTAATGCCTTCTCTTTTTACCTGCACAGTCAGGCTTACACAGTCTTCTGGCACACTGACATGACACGAATATGAAGTTTCTTCATCTGAAGCTATTTCTTCTTTTGATAATAAAAGCGTCTCCTCGTTTGTCTTCGATAAAGCTGTAACGTTAACTTCATATGATGTACCCTCATACTTTGGTTTCTCACTTTCAGCATCCCACATGACAAGCGCGCCATTTGAAGCATCAATCTCGTCATCATCTGTTGTCTTTTTATTTACGCTAATCAATACAGGAAGTGTAATTTCGCTTTCTTCTTGAGTAAGTTCATAGCGCCAAACACCGTACAGACTCTGGTCAGATGATGAGTGCTGCATTAATGCGCTATTTTTCAAAAGAGGTGAATAATAAAGTCTGTAGCCATCATCTTCTGCTAAAATCGCATAGCCATCCATAACTTTTCCTGACTGAATCAGACTGTCACCTGATGAAAACGCAGGATCTTCTGGCGCAGCAGAAACTCCATCGTTTGTCACTCGCGCTGCAAGAAGCTCTGACGCACTCCAACTTTCGCTTCCATTTGCCTGACACACAATATAACCCAGCTCAACCTGACCTGACATTAAGGTAACAGGATATGCAACAACTGTCATTTCAGTACAGTCAGCTGTATCAAAATGCATCTGCTCCATCTTGTCTGTGCTGCATTTCTTTATTGATGCCTGATACTGAACCGGTACCTGAAGTTCTTCATCAACAGCCTCTAACGCTGTTTGAATCTGCATTTCCTTCTTTTGTGCATGACCTGCCAAAATCTGATACAAAGATGCATCCTTGTTTTTAAAACCAGAATACATTCTGTCTGGCTTTAATGAAGTATCAAATACCGCTTCGTTTTCACATACAGTATTTGCACTCAGCACATCAAATGTTTTTTCTGAATAGGTAGAGCTCTTATAACCTTGACACGACATACGACAATTAATAGTAATCGCCTCTTCACTTGTAACTGCAATATGTCCTGTCTCTTCCCATCCAAACTTTACAGATGATGATTGACTTTTTTCTTCATCTGAATCGGCTGATGAATACACAGCTGTCACTGTTAACTCTCTGTCGCCAGCAGTAATTGACGTAAAATCATCCTTGTTGTCAATTACAATCTCATACAAAGCTGTCTTATCTTCATTATCTGACACACTAGTGTTTTCGCTGCAAAGCCTCAGATGATATGACAAAGCTGGCAGCTGTATTCTTTCGTCTGCCGCCTGCGCAGTACTCCACTCAGACGTACCCTCTTTATTGACGGCTCTTACATGAAATACAACAGCATCAACCTTTTGTCCTTCTAATTCATCTGGCAGTTCTAAGAAATTATCTGTTATCTCTCCATTCTTACTTCCAATTTTAATCCGCTTTAAAAGACCGTTTTCCAGAACAGGCTGATTATTACTGTCTCTTTCATATGTTTCATACTCAGCTTCATACTCATAGTATTCGGCAAAAAGACCTGGCCAAAAACGAATCATCCATGATCCGTTCTCCTTTGTAAATGTGATTCCGCCTGGAATACCAGGCTTTGGCTCTGACTTATCGAATACTGTAAGATCTGTCAACTCACTGCTTAGCTTTTCCCATACACGTATACGTATATTTTCGCTGTCCTCATCTGTCTTTGCTTCTTCTGTATTTAAAAGAAGAGGTGAGACAGACAAGCTTCCTGCAAAAGCTGTCCACTTTGTGTAAATTTCTGCCTGATCTTCTTCTGTAAGTTCATCTTCTTTATAAACATACAGCTCAGTTCCGATACCTGGTGTTTTTTGCTCCTTTTCTGACTTATTATCATCTGTATTTTCTTTTTGATTTTCTTTTTGGTCTTCCTGGTCTTCGTTATTGTTTGAATCATATGATTCGCAGGCAACCTTTACGCCTTCCGTGTTCCAGCTTCCTGCTACCTCGATGCTTCCTAGTGCCACGTCACATCCATCTGTCGCACCTGTCACTATGATTTTGAGCGCACTTGCCTCTACTGCGTCAGGTGCTTTCACAGAAACTGTACCACCATCATAAACATCCTTGCCTGCTGCCTGCAAACCTGCAGCAAGTTCTTTCCAAACACCGTCCTCTGCATCTGCGTACAGCACATCAAACTTATATGTCCCTTCATTAAGCCATGTAAGCGTCACATCGGACAGCTTGCATGTGCCATTCAAAAAAGCCGTATAGATAGGGCAGCGCTGCTCTTTTATATCAAATGAGGATGATGGAAAAACAGGAACATCTACCGACTGATGTTTAATCAGATTTTGAAGCTGTTCTTCTGATGCTTCCACAAATGGATACTCTCTGTAAGAGCCATTTGCATCTGTCTCGCCTATTGTAAGTGAAATATCACATATATCAGCTAGCAACGCATCTTCAAGTTTTTCTCCTCCTGATATGAAATACAGGCAGTTTTCACTTTCATTTGCATCTGCTGCAATTGGATAAACGTTTTCACTCACGCCGACACAATCAGTCAAATTTGCTGTTAAATTACTCGTAATGCCATATGACTCGTTGTCAGAGGAAATTATCGGTGCATAATTCTGACAGCGCATCAGCACCAGATTTTCGCATTCTGCTGTTGTGATTCCTGCTGCCACAGCTGCCTCTATTACTCCTGTGTTAACACAATCTTCCAATAAAACTTTTTCTTTTGTCTGTGCCACAATTCCTGCGGCTGTCCCGTCTGCTGTAACCTTTGCATGATTGACAAGCTTTGAAAGTGTCTCATCTTCCTCCTTCATTGGAAGTGATGCTGCAAAAATACCAGCTGCAAAATCTTTTGCTTCAATGCTTCCTGCAACTGCCAGATTTTCCAGCGTTCCGCCATTGTAAGCACAAACTGCTGCCGTATTCTGATCACCAGTAACTGACACATGATCAAGGCAAAGATCATGAATCGTACCTAAATTTTCCAGTACAAACGCGGTACCATCGCCCTGCGGATACCATCGGTTTGAACTTCCTGCTGCCACATTTGCTGTATCTGACAATGTAAGGTAATCAATCGTGTAAACTTCATCACCATCCTTAGAGCCAAGGCTGCTGCCCTCTCTAAGCTGCGTAATCATAGGAAATGCTGTGTCTGCCTCTTTTACCGGAAGTCCGTTTTGATAGACCATTCCCTTTGCCAAAATTGAATCTGACTCTTGCAATGTCTCATCAATCTCATAATCTTCTTTTTCATAGCCCCAGACAATGTCTCTTGAAACGATATATGTATTTTCGCTTTTTTCATCTTTTTCTGCTGCATAGACAGCTGCATCCGTAATCATTTCTGCAAAACGGATATTATAAAGATGTCTTGCGTTTTGAATTTCATACGATGTGCCAAGGTCCTCATCAGTATCTTCGCCATCCTCACGCGCAAAATACATAAGCTCAGAATTGCTTTGTCTGCGCCCTGTAATTTGATAGCCTGATCCGCCGCCCTGCACAATACAGCTGATTTCATCAACACCATATCGTTCCAGTCCAAAGCGATGCAGACTAAGCGTATTCATAAGCTCGCCTGGCTCGTCTGTTCTTCTGTATGCCTCATAGGCAGCCTGTGTTGCACTTAAATCAACTGCATCAAGTACGAGTGTTACATTTAGTTCTTCGTCAATATATGCAAGAAATGGATATGTACCAAGCTTTTCTTCTTTTTTTCCTGCAAAGCTCGTCACTTCTGCCGCAACCACCTTTAACTCATCCTCTGCCGACTCAGATGGTATACTGTAATAATAACCTTCTTCTGTTTTCTGTCCGCTTAAAGATGCGTTATTAAAAGAAATCTCAAGAAGCTCCTCATTCGTCTTTGCATCGCATATCATAACCTGATAATTCATTAGGGAAACTGCCGTCTCTCCCTTAGAAAGCTTCCATGTCAGATTTAAAGTCTCTTCATTATGTAAAGATGCGTTTAAAACCTTAACTTTAGTCGCTGTATCAGCTGCCTTTGACAAGGAATCTGCTCCATAATAGCCAAAGCAAAGACCTGTAGAATTGTCATTTCCGCTTCCCTTTCTGTTTTCTTTGGAGCGGTTTACAATATTTGCCATCGTGCTTGTACAGCCCGTGTAGGAAAGTGCTTCCACGCGATCACTATACAAAACAGAGTAGACAAGTCCGTCTCGTGCATCAAACTCCACACTCACACAGCCATTTGCCAGCAATGTTTTGTCATAAAGGTAAGCATCAAAAATATCATACAAAAGCGTATGTGAAGCATCAGCACTGCCATTTTTGTAGGCTTTATAATCAGCTGGCGTTCCTGTCACATAGTACAAGTTCGAAGTGGTCTGTCCATCATCATTTTTCCAGATCGTTGATACATTTACCACTTGTCCGTTTTCATCAGTAATTGGAACCAAAAGCTTGTTTTGTCTTACAATTGCCTGTGCAGAGGTTTGTGCTTCCTTATCAAACGCCTCAAGATGCTTATCAGTGCTATACTGTGTCATGCCTGACTGCGCCGCTAAAAACAGCGTACGGGCATAGTGTTCCTGACGCTGCCATACCGACCACTTCTGGTAATAAAAAATGCCTGCTGCCGATGCGCCAAGCAATATGCCAACAAGCACCATCGTCACCATAAGCTCTACCAGTGTAAAGCCTCCCTTGCTTTCTTTGATTCGCTGTAAGATATTTCTGATCAAAATCAAACCTCCCAAGCTGTCTTATCGTTTAAATTTGCTGCTTAAAATATACACTGCTCCAGCTCTCTTTTATCCTGTGCGTATTTGAGCGCTGTTTTTTTCTCAATCAGCCACGTGAAACAAGCTTTGCCAGATCATAGTCAAGCGTATGCATACCTGCTGCTGCGCCTGACTGCATTACGCTTCCAAGCTGATGCGTTTTTCCTTCACGTATCTGACTTAGCACTGCATCTGTTCCTGTTAGAACTTCTGTTGCCGCTATTCGGCCGCCGTCTATAAGAGGAACCAGACACTGCGTCACAACACCCTTTAATACGCCTGCCAGCTGAATACGAATCTGGTTTTGTGCCTGTACCGGACACACATCTATAATACGGTCTACCGTCTTAGCTGCCCCTGTCGTATGAAGTGTTGACAGCACAAGATGGCCAGTCTCTGCTGCCGTGACAGCTGCTGAAATTGTCTCATAATCACGCATCTCTCCGACAAGAATGACATCTGGATCTTCTCTAAGTGCAGAGCGAAGTGCTCCCGCAAAAGAACAAACATCCTTTCCCACTTCTCTTTGGTGAATCACAGCCTGATCCTGTTCGTACACATATTCAATCGGATCTTCAATCGTTAAAATGTGATCTGCACGCGTATGATTGATGTAATCAACCATTGCCGCAAGCGTTGTAGACTTTCCTGAACCAGTAGGTCCTGTCACTAAAATCAATCCTCTTGGCTCATTTGCAAGATTTTTAAGCACTGGCGGCAGATGAAGCTGAGAGAGTGTAGGCACTTTTGCGTTAAGCAGACGAATTGCTGCCGCGAGGCGTCCCTGCTGACAAAATACATTGACTCTCTGACGGTTTCCATCTGATGTTTCAAGTGCAAAATCTGCATCCTCTCCACGCCAGATGCTTTCCTGGCTTTCTTTTGTAAGAAGAGACAAAATAAGCTTTCGCGTCATCTCATCTGACAGCTCTAAGTCACTCTTTATGAGCTTTCCATCAATGCGAAGATACACTGCCTGTCCTTCGCTTATATGAATATCAGAGGCACGCTGGCTTCTTGCCTCACGTATCATTTTTTCTATCATATACAGCTCCTTTAAATATAGTATGCCACCTTCTTAAGCTCCTCGACAGTAGTTGTACCATCCGCTACAAGCTTAAGAGCCTCATCAGTTAGCGACTCCATGCCAAGATAATGCGTCGCATAGCTTCTAAGCTCCTCCATAGGAGTTCTCTGTGTAATCATTCTTCGCATCTGATTGTCCACGCAGAGAATCTCATGGATTGCACGTCTTCCGACATATCCAGTATGGCTGCAGCTGTTACATCCCTGTGCGCGGCGCACGCGCGTAATCTTTGGCCCTATAAAAGCTTTTTCCTGCTCTGTCGGCTCATCCCAGTAACCACACTCAGGACAGACAACACGTACAAGACGCTGTGCCACTAGACCGACTAGTGAGTTTGCAACCATATATGGCTCAACTCCCATATCAATCAGACGAATAATGGACGACACTGCATCATTTGTATGAAGTGTTGAAAATACAAGATGACCCGTAATTGCAGCACGTACTGAAATGGCTGCCGTCTCCTCGTCTCTTGTCTCTCCGACCATAATAATATCCGGGTCTTGACGAAGAAGAGAACGCAGTCCGCGCTCAAATGTCAGCCCCGCAACAGTATTTACCTGGCACTGATTGACACGCGGAATATTCCACTCTACCGGATCCTCAATTGTTGCGATATTCACCTTGCGGTTACTAAGCTTTTGAAGTGCCATATAAAGTGTTGTTGTTTTTCCGGAACCTGTCGGACCTGTAATGTAAATCATGCCATTTGGTGCCTCAAGCATTTTGCTAAACTGTTCAAAATGTGCCTGATTCATGCCAAACGTCTCGGCATCTGCCACCATATTTCCAGAAGCTAAAAGACGAAGCACGGCCTTTTCTCCAAATACAGTCGGAATCACTGATGTACGAATATTGACATCGCGGTTTGCGATTCTTGTCCGAAAATGACCGTCCTGCGGAAGTCTTTTCTCTGCAATATCCATCTGTCCTAAAATCTTTACGCGGGCAATCAGATTTTGATGAAGACTCTTTTGCAACACGACATAATCAAGAAGCTGACCATCTACACGTATTCTGACAGATGTTTTCTCCTCAAACGGCTCAATATGAATATCAGACGCATTCATGCTAAATGCGCGTGCAAGCAAGTTGTCAAGAAGCTTAATAACCGGTGCATCAGAATCTCCCTCATCAGCATCAACCTCAAGTGCCTGCTCACGTTCTCTTGCCATCTCATTTGCTGAGCTGGCGGCCTTTTTTGCCTCGATTTCTGAATAATAGTATTCAATTGCCTGATTTAAAGGCAAAAGCTCTGTCAGCCAAATTTCAAGGTTCATGCCGGTAGTCTGGCGAATATCCTCAATTCCATAATAATCAAGAGGATCATTCAATACAATTGTAAGATTATTATCCTGGTACTGCACAGCAAGCATATGATATTTCTTTGCAAGCTGGACTGGTATCATTGCTACTGCCTCTGTCTGCACCATAACTCTATCAATCTTTACATAGCGCTGTCCAAGACGCGCTGAAAGTGCTTCTAACTGCTGGTGCTCTGTGATAAAGCCAAGCTTAATCAATGCCTCACCAAGACGAATACCCTTATTATTTTTCTGATACTCTAGTGCCTCATCAAGCTCTTCCTGATTGATATAGCCGGCCTGAAGTAACACATCACCAATTCGTATATTTTTTTCATTTGCCATCGCTGCTGCCTCGTGTCATATAAATCATCATGCTGACCTCCAGACGCTTTCCTGCCTGAAGAACATCCTGTCCATTATTTGTTGTCTTAACTGCTGCATCACTTATTGAAAACGATACTATTCTGACCCCTTCCTTTTCTGAAAGCTGATCTAAAACAGCAAGTGCCTGATTTTTTGTGCCTATCGCCGTATAATCTGCCTGAGCACTGTAGACATACTCTGTCTTTGTATCTATCTCATCCTTCTTTGAGTCTGCAGATGCATTCGTACCTGTCTGTGTCTGTTTAGCCTGTTCATTTTTCTTCAAAAGCGCCATACGTTCACTTAAGCTGTAAGGTGTAATCTCATCAAGCGATCCGGCGCGAAGCGTCGAATCCTGCATAATCATCCCCTCACTCACAAACACATCTGTCAGATAACGATTAAGTTCTTCATTAGTCTGATATGGAAAGAAATGACTTTCTAATTCTGCCAGCTGCTTTTTTTGCTCCTCATCACGTTTTTCATCAACCGGAAGAGCCGCTATATGTACCTGCATCTGAAGCTGCTGCATTTCTAACGCCTCCTGCTGCACTTCCAGCTTATCAAGGCAATTCATCTGCGGCTTCACACCAAACCAGTAAAAGCAAAAAACTGCGGCACAGACTGCCAGACCTGCTAATAACTTTTTATCTCGTTTTGTCACTGTAAAATCAATTTTCATCTGCGGCCTGCCTTCCTGCATGTTCACTTAAAATACAGACAACCTTCACGGTATAACCATCCTGTGCCTGATTCTGCGTATATCCTGTAAAATAAACGCCCTGGAAAATATCAAGTGTCTTCCAGATCTCAATAACTTCTGAAACATCGGTAACTTCTGGTGCCACTGCGTCAAACTGCAGCTCTCCTGTTGCACAATTGTATCCTGTTATTGTAATTAATACTTTATCTGGACAGCAATCCTCAAGCGTTTTGAACACATCACTTGTCACAAGAGGATAAGAATATATATTGGCTTTTGCATTTTCCATATCAAAAATCATATTGTCCTGCTTTTCCACCTGAGCTCCAAGCTTTTTTGCACTCTCATCAGCTGCTTGATTTGTTTCATCTTCTAAAAATGCTTCTAGCTTAGCAATTGTTTTTTGATATTCTTTTTCACTATGCTTTAAAACACCAAGCACATGTCCGGCTGCCAGAAATGCTGCTATCACAAGTGCCGCCGTTATTCTTTGCTTCTTTCTTTTTTTTAGCTGCTCTGGACCATTTAACAGCCGATAGTAAAAATCAATCCTTCGATCTGGAATCGCTTTTATCTTTCTTATCTTTTCTGTCTGATGCTTCTCCATTTTCTCCACCTTTCGCAGCTTTTACAAAAGCAGATTTCCGATTCCATAAATGTAAGATGACGGCTCTGCATTAATTTCTCCGTGATCACTTACTGCTGTTTTTACAAACGAAATTCCTTGAATCATACCTGGTGCCTTCGCCCTGATGCCATACTCCTGCATATATGTATCAAGCTCTTTTACCACGTCATCACTACCTCCTGCTATACCAGCCAGATATATACTGTCTAGTGTATAGCTGCTGTGACGCTGTCTGTAAAACTGACGTATTCCGTCTGCGATCTGTCCCAATTCCTCGATCCATTCAGCGCTTCCCTGATCATTTAACATACGATTTCTTCGGCTGTAAATATAATTTCCATTTTCAAATAATACACTGATCGTAGTGCTTCCCTGTACCAGCATAAACACGCATGTCTCATAGGCAAACATTCCTGTTGCCGTCACTGCTCTTAAAAGACATCCAAGACCAATGCTGATTCGTTTTACCTTCAGCTTAAGATCAGAAAACAAGGATAAATAGCTTTCAATTACACTTTTTTCTAATGCTGCGCAAAAAATATGATTCATCTCATATGGACTATTCTTTGGGAACGGGAAATAATCGGTTACAAGATCAGTCTTCTCTCCGTCTGCAAACTCCTTATTAATGCAGGAAATCAGCTCCTTATCCTTCATATAAGGAACTTCAAGCATTTTTGTCATAATCTTTCCTGAATCAATTACAAGGCAAATTCCTTTTCTTGGAAGTGAATAACGATTCCAAATCTGTTCAAGTCTCTCCTGTAATCGCTGTTCTCCTGTAATGATACCATTCATAATCGTCCCCTCTGGGACTGCCAGACTATATACTTTTTTAATCTTTGCCTTTGATTTTGACCCTGTTCCGGCCACGATTTCTATTCGTTCATTTGAAATATATACTGAAAGCTCCATCCTCTTTTCTCCTTACATCGTTCCACTTGCCTCAATCTCTGCATACATATTTAACAGCGGAAGCATCACAGCAATCATAATCATTCCGACAATTACTGCCATCACAATAATCATTGCCGGTTCCAAAAAGCTAATCAGACGTGATATTGCCTGCTCAGATTCATACTCAAAATTGTCAGCCGCTGAGATAAGCATGGTATCAAGACTTCCTGTCTCCTCACCAATCGCTACATTTCCTGCCAGCTTTTTATGAAAGCCATCAATATGTGCCAGAGCATCTGACAAGGACTCTCCACGCCTCACCATAGCAATTGTTTCATCAAATTGAGATTCCAGATAACTATTTCCAATCGTATCTTTGCTCACCTGAAGCGCTGTCACAATAGGCAGACCGCTTGTGTAAAGAGAACAAAGTGTTCTTGCAAAACGCGCTGTATAAATCGTCTGAATCAAAATGCCAATTTTAGGAATCTTTAACTTAATTCGATCCACCTCTAAACGAATCTTTGGAAGCTCCAACACTGCTTTTGCAATCACATATAAAACAGCAATGCCAAACAATACCCACAGCCAATTTCTCTGCATAAAACCAGATGCAGCCATCAATGCCACTGTCACAGCTGGCAGCTCCAAATTAGCAAACACATCCATAAATTTTGGCATAATATAGCAAAATAAAATCATGACAACCACAACAATTACTCCGCACAAAATCTTTGGATACAGCGTAGCGCTCTTAATCTTTGCACTTAAACGATACTCCTTTTGATAATGCTCTGCCATTCTAAGTGCTGTCTGATCCATACGGCCTGACTCCTGTGCTGCGCGAAACATATTTATGAGCAGCTCTGGAAAGGCATCTCCCTGATCCTTCATCGTATCAGCAAATGAATTTCCACGGCGGACACTTCGAATCATGTTTTCATATATTGCCTTTTGTTTTGGCTTAATCGTCTCCTCTGCCTGCATCAGATTAAGAGCCCTCACAAGCGGAACACCTGCGCCAAGCAAAGTTCCAAGCTGCCTACAGAACTCAGAAAGCTGCCTTGGATTAAGACGATATGTATTTTTTTTCTTCTTTTGTGCCAGACGGCAGGAAATCAAAAACAGATTTTCTCCCCTTAAAAGCTCGTAAAGTGCAGCCTCATCAGCTGCCATAAGCTGCCCTTTTTTCTTCTTTCCTGCGACATCCTTCGCCGTATATTGATACTTTGGCATAAGTCCCCCCTTTTAAAAAATTATGGATAGATACCAGGAAAGCAGCCATTCTCCCACAAATAAAGTCAGCGCTGTCCCTGCGCACAAAAACGGGCCAAATGCAAAATGCTCTTTTGCACCCTTTTTCTTTGACAAGAGAAGTCCGATTCCATAAATACCTCCTGAAAATACGGCAAGCATAAACGCAGTCAGACTCATTTTCCAGCCAAGAAAAAATCCGATCACCGCCATCAGCTTAATATCTCCGCCGCCAAATGCTCCAGGCACAGCAAGCGTTATCGCAAATAGCGGCAGACTGACTGAAAAAAATCCAATCAGCCGTTCTGTTAATGTGACATCTGGAAATGCAAATACAGCCATCGCCGCTGGCACTATACAGGCAATAACAAGACCATTTGGAATCTCCATTGTCTGCTGATCAATCTGCGCAATGATTAATAAAAGTGTCAGCAAAGAAAAGACAGTCACAACACAAAGGTTAATCTCATGCCAGTAGCCATTCCAACCTCCAAAACATAATAAACTAATCTCTGCGGCTGCCATTCCCATTGCTTCCGTAACTGGATATCTAGCCGGAATCCGACACCTGCACTGTCGGCATTTTCCTCTAAGAAGCAGCCAGCTGACTACTGGAATCATATCATACCAGGCAAGTGTATGATCACAAGATGGACAATATGATCTTCCCTTTACAAACGAGATTTTTCTCGGAAGTCTGTCTGCCACAACATCCGCAAATGAAAATATACAGCCCCCCATCAGTATGAAGGGAAGGCTGTATATCAATTCAATCCATGTCATTTTGCCACTTACTCGATTTTGATCGTTCCATCTGTAATCGTGCAGGTCTTTTTTATTCCGCTGTCGGTTACACTGACAGAAATAACCTTTCCAGCCTCAACTGTAATTGCATAGTTTCCACTTCCATACTGCGTCAAAAGACCGCCAGAAAGCGAATCTACATCTGCAAGATTCTTATCGTCTGAAAGGATATCTGTAGTATTGCCGTTTGCATACTGTTCGCTCGCTACTGTCTGAGCTGCCAGATAAATGCTTCTTGTGTTTGCTGTCAGTGTCTTTTCCTTTGCCTTGTCGATATAGCCATTTAATGCACCTAACATCAGAGATGCCAAAATACCGATAATAACAAGCACTACGATAATTTCAACAAGTGTAAAACCCTTTTTGTTTTCCTTAGCTTTCTTTAATTTCTCTGCAAATGATCTCATTTTGCTCCTCCTGACTTAATCAATCGTAAAATCCTGATCGTTTTCATCTACATCCTTTGCATGCTCATTTAAAGAAGACCAATTGTCTGATACAACAATTGCACCCTTATCAATGATTTCCATCTTTGCCGTAGCAGATGAATTATACGCTGTATTCGGTGCCAGGTACTGAGCTGTAATATCACCCGTCCAACATGCAACACCTATGACATTGCACTGAGAATCATACTCAACTACACAGCCTGTATCAGAACCAACATCTGGATTTTGCTTTACGCCTGAAAGCTCCTGCACCTGTGTACGCGGACGATACGCCGTCTTTCCTGAATAAACCTCAGATCCAACTGTATTAGCCGCTAATACTACACTTCTGCAGTCAGCAAGCACTTCCTTTTCCTTTGCCTTGTCTATGTAGCCATTCAGTGCACCTAACATCAAAGACGCCAAAATTGCAATGATAACCAGCACGACGATCATCTCAACCAGAGTAAAACCGCCCTGGTTCTTTTTGCATTGTAAAAACCGCTCTTTTATCTTCCCCATAGATTTTTCGACCTTCACCTTTCCAATTCTTTCTTACATCAGAATAGCATGATATGGATTATTTTTCAAGTTGTTTTTCCATTACAACTTATGGCTATTACTGCTCATATGTATCACGAAGGCTTCTTATCTTGAGTGTTTTTCGCACATTATCTGCGCTAAGCACCTTTCCTGACAGAACATCTTCCTTTCGTATGCAGATTGTTTTTGTCTCTTCCGATGTTAAGTCAAAACAATTATCGGAGAAAATAACATCATCTTCTATTTCTAACCATACAAACGGTGCAAAACAGTCTGCACTTATCTGTATTTCAATAGTGCCATCCTTTTCTGTTACAGAAGTCTCGATCTGCGGCTGCAAAAGATCCATATGCTTATATGGAACAAAGCTTTCTGCCTCAGTACTTGTCGTGCCATCCTGCCATGTATAAACTGCCTCTGCAAACACGCGGCGCTTCTTTGATCCGATCACATCTGCAAAATCTCGCTCCAGCACATGAATACTGCTCTGTGCCTTTACTGTCATCTCCACAGTTTCCTCAAATAATACATTAAGCTCCACATCCCTGATGCGCACTGTTACGGTCAGTGACTGATTCTCAAGTGTCTCATTTGCTGCACTGATAACTGCCTTTGTTCCCTCTGTATAAATATAACCGGCCTTTGGTGCAAAGAAACGGGCTGCCATATAATGAAGTGCCTTCCAGCGTCCAAAATAGTCAATACTTGCCCAGGATGCCACTGGCCAGTTGTCATTTAACTGCCAATACAGCGCACCCATGCAGCGTCCTCTGTTTGCTCTCCAGTGATCTACTCCTGCCTTAATTGCAATACCCTGAAGCACCTGACTTACATATACTAAGCTGTCAAAGTCCTTTGGATAACGGAAATTCTCGGAAATATAATATAAAATCTTTCCGTTTGCTGTACCGTTTTTCTGATGACTCTCCATAACTGGTGAGAAAATATTGCAGTCCTGCGGCAGTGCAAATGTATCAATTGTCTTTCTTTCCGGGAAGGACTGGAATCCAAACTCAGAACAGAAACGAAAATAATGACTGCGATAATCTGAAAATGGCTTCATGCCATGCCATACATCCCAGTAATGGCAGTCTCCTCTGTCATGATCGTCTGGATTATCAAGACATCCGCCTGATGATGGTGATGATGGCCAATAAAATGTCGCTTGATCCTCTGCCTTTGTTACCTTCGGAAGCACGTATTCAAACTGCTTGATATAATCTCCCTTGAGCAGTGGACTATGTGTCTCTGAAATACCCCAATGATCCCATGCAGACTCTAGTTCATTATTTCCGCACCATAGTCCCAGACTTGCATGGTGACGCAGACGGCGCACATTATCTACTGTTTCCTGACAAATATTCTTTTCAAACTCTTCTGTAAAGTCATAGACATTGCATGCATACATCAGATCCTGCCATACAATCAAACCATACTGATCACACAAATCATAAAATGTATCAGATGGATAATAACCGCCGCCCCATACACGAAGCATGTTATAATTAGCTTTTACAGAAGATCGGATCAATGCCTCTATGCGCTCCTTCGTGATCCATGGATAGATGCAGTCCTCTGGAATATAATCAGCTCCCATTGAGAAAATATGAATACCATTTATTACAAATGCAAATTCATTTCCCCACTCATCCTTCTTTGTGCTGACTGTAAGTTCACGAAGACCAATAGAATATTCCTTTGAATCAAGCACGAACTGATTGTTATCCACCAAAGATACCTGCACCTTATACAGTGGCTGATCCCCAAGCCCATTGCACCACCAAGCTTGGCTGCGCTACCAAAATTTCTGCACAGACTGCTTCTTTTATTGTCGGCAAAACGATTTGCTCTAGCTGCACGCCTTTTGGATCTGTCAATGTGACTATTACTTTTGTATTCTCTAAATTTGTATCCTGTTCAGGCTTCACCTCCACACTAAGAGAAACTGTATCAGACTGCTCAACTGCCTCAATATATTCCTCTTGAGACAGCTCACCCATCTGAGGGCGCTCTTTCCATGTGTGCTTCTGACGAATTACCACATCATCAATGCGGCCTGCATTATAGCACTCCAGATATAAATCTCTCCAGATGCCTATATCTGGCAGCTGTGCACCCCAGTCCCAGCCAAACATAGAATGTGCCTTTCTAATATACTGATTGCCTAAAATACCACCTGTTGGCTCATATGTAATCTCCTTTCCCGGTGTTGCCTCATGCTCACGAATGTAAGTCAGTGCTGAATGAAAGTAAATGCGAAGATGATTTTCCTTTTGCAATGCGTCCTTGCAGTCAAAGCGCCATGTGCGATGCATATTATCAGCCTTTCCGACTAGCTTCTCATTTACGTAAACATCAGCCAATGTATCAAGTCCCTCGCAGACTAATACGCAGTGCTTCTTATTTAATTGCTCCTCTGAAATACAAAAATCAGTTTCAAAGACATAATCCTTTGCCAGAAGCTCTCTTGCTTCATATTCATTTTCACGATAATACGGATCCTGCATTTTGCCTGCCTCTAAAAGACCAGACAAAACTGTTCCTGGCACACTCACTGGTGTCCACTCATCGCTGTTTACCTCAGCAAAACGCCAGCCTTCCTGTAAATTAACACGCTCCATCGTCATTCCTCCCAATTATAAGTTTCGACTTTGTAAAAAGGCAGCGATTTTCCAGCACATATTTCTGCGCTGAAAAACCGCTGCTTAAACTTATCTGAATAGTATCAGATTTTAATGACTTTTATAGTAGTTGATCAGGCAGCCATCCAGAATAATCTGTCTCTCATCATCTGTAAGCGGCTTAATCTCCAGCTCAAAACTCTCAAGTGCATTATCCTTGACAGCATAAGCTGTTACCTTCGGCTGCTTTTCCTTAACAGCATCACGAATACCTGGAACAAAAATATAATCCAGATTTGCAAATGGAAGCTTCTCTGGCTCGAAGATAAATGGAATCATACCCCAGTTAATCAAATTCGAGCGATAACGCTTTGTTGCATACTCTTTCGCAATATTAGCAAGACCGCCAAGTACACGCTGGCAGGATGCTGCCTGCTCTCTTGCAGAACCATCTCCCGGCTTTACTGCATAAATTACAGAGCCAATCTCTGTCTCGCTTGCCTTTACATCTGGGAACAGCTTATGAATCTCATTAAATGCAGCTGCTACCTCATCATCTGCCTGACATGGACACTTTCCATCCTCACGTGCTTCTTCTGCTGCACGAACCTTTTTAGCACGTCCAACATACTCCGGATCCTTTCTGGAGAGCGTAAACTCAGCAAGACCAAGCGGATTAGAACGGAATGATGATGTTTCACCAGATGGAATCAGTTCATCCGTTGTCGTTACAGGATCGTGGATCTCAGATACAACCTTTAATAAGATATTATCGGTCAGCGGTACCATTGACGGCCAATCCTTGATATTTGGTCCAAACTGAATTTCTACAGATGGATCTGCCTTTCCTACACCATTATAAACACGCTTCTCGTAGATATGACTGTCAAAATAGTACTTTGGCTTTGTAAAGTTCACATCAATATCAGTTGCTGCTGTCAGTCGGCCCTTATTAAGTGCTGTCGCTGCAATTGAACGTGCATCCATAAGTGCAACTGATGCGATCTGTCCGTTGTTGACCTTTGAACCCTCACGATTCGGGAAGTTTCTTGTTGAGTGACGAATTGAAAATGCATTATTTGCCGGAACATCACCTGCACCAAAGCATGGTCCACAGAATGCGGTTCTAACAGTTGCGCCAGTTTCCATGATCTTTGCAATGCTGCCGTTTCTAATTAATTCCATGTAAACAGGCTGAGATGCCGGATATACACTTAATGAGAAACGTCCGTCACCAATGCTCTGTCCATCTAACATGTCGGCAACATCACACAGATTTTCAAAACCACCACCTGCACATCCTGCGATAACACCCTGATCAACATACATCTTGCCGTCTCTTACCTTGTCACGCAGCGTAAATGGAACTTTATTTCCAAGACTCACTGCCGCACGCTTCTCTACATCGGCCAGAATATCATCAAGATTAGCATTCAGCTCATCAATCGTATATGCATTGCTTGGGTGGAATGGCATTGCGATCATCGGACGAACTGCTGACAGATCAACACATACAACACCGTCGTAATATGCCACTTCTCCCGGATTTAACTCTCTATACTCCTCTGGACGTCTGTGTATCTCATAGAAATCCTGTACCTTCTCATCCGTCTTCCAGATAGATGAAAGACATGTAGTCTCAGTAGTCATAACATCGACACCTATACGGTAATCAACAGACAGATTGTCAACACCAGGTCCGATAAACTCCATTACCTTATTTTTTACATAGCCGTTTGCAAATACAGCCTTGATGATTGCCAATGCGATATCCTGCGGGCCAACACCCTTTACAGGCTTTCCTGTCAGATAAATTGCAACAACCTGAGGCATATCAATATCGTAAGTACGGCCAAGAAGCTGCTTTACAAGCTCTGGTCCTCCCTCACCACATGCCATTGTTCCAAGTGCACCATAGCGTGTATGGCTATCAGAACCAAGAATCATCTTGCCACAGCCTGCAAGCATTTCTCTTGCATACTGATGAATAACTGCTAAATGCGGAGGTACATAGACACCGCCGTATTTTTGTGCACAGGAAAGGCCAAACATATGGTCATCCTCGTTGATGGTTCCGCCTACCGCACAAAGACTGTTATGGCAGTTAGTTAAAACATACGGAACTGGAAATTTTTCAAGTCCGCTGGCTCTTGCTGTCTGGATAATTCCAACAAAGGTAATGTCATGTGAAGTAAGACGATCAAACTTCACTTTTAAATGCTCGTCGTCCCCTGATGTGTTATGCGCCTGCAGAATCTTATATGCCATCGTCTGCTTTGCCGCTTCCTCTTTTGAAATTGTACGGCCTGTCTTTGCCGCTACTTGCACTGCCGCATCTGCATTGTCTGCGATCAGCTCTTTTCCGTCAATCAGGTATGCACCACTTTCAAATAATTGAACCATACTGTATGTACCTCCATGCTGTCTTGTGCGTATCTAAGCCAGGCAAAAACCTAACTTAAATTCCATTATAGTTTACTATAAAAGATTTTGCAACCTGATACTATTTTAATTTTACTTGTAATTTTCTTACAGATTAGCTATAATGACAGTAATAGTGAAACGTCCTCTAATAGTGAAAGAAAGGAATCAAAAATCATGAAGTTTATCACAATCGGCGAACTTTTAATGCGTCTTTCCCCTCCGGATTATGAGAAGATCCGCACTACCAGCTCTTACGTTGTCAATTTTGGCGGTGCTGAGGCAAATGTTGCTGTCTCCTTGGCAAACCTTGGCGTTGATACTACTGTATTTACTGTCCTTCCGGACAATGATATCGGACGAAGCGCAGTCCGCTCTTTAAAGGCAAATGATGTACATACATCCCCTATTATCTTCGGCGGCGAGCGCATGGGCGTTTATTTCCTTGAGGAAGGAATCGGTGTGCGTTCCTCTAAAGTAATTTATGACCGCAAGCATTCCGCCTTTGCAGAATATGACTATACTACTGTTGACTTTAAGGCTTTGCTTGAAGGCTATGACTGGCTTCACTTAAGCGGAATCACACCGGCACTTTCTAACAGCTGCCAAATCTTAATCGAAGCTGCAATCTACGCTGCAAGACAGCTCGGCATGACAATCAGCTTTGACTGCAATTACCGCAGTATGCTGTGGAGCTTCGATGAGGCAAGAGATATCATCAGTCGTTACCTTCCATATGTCGATGTGCTTATTGGTATTGAGCCACTTCACTTACAGGATGAAAATGGTCATGATTTAAAGGATGGCATGTCCATGCAGCCTGATTACGAAGAGCAAGACCGCATCTTCCAGGCAATGGCAGACCGCTATCATTTCAAAGCAATTGCAAGACATGTTCGCTACACCCACTCAAGCAGCGAAAACTCTTTAAAGGCTTATCTGTATTATAATGGACAGACATACGAAAGCAAGCTTTTCCGCTTCCAGATTCTTGACCGTGTAGGCGGCGGCGATGCCTTCTCATCCGGCCTTATTTATGCTCTCATGAACAATTATAAGCCAAGAGACGTTGTCAACTTTGCGGTTGCTTCCTCTGTTATGAAACACTCCATCCATGGCGATACAAATATCACTGATGTTGAGAGTATCCAGAGACTTATGAACCAGAGCTTTGATGTACAAAGATAAATAAAATAGAATAAAAGTACAATATGAAGAGGGAGACACAATATATTTTGTATCTCCCCTTTCCATCTATATTGATTATTTATAATTCTTATTTACGAGAAGGTATTCTCCTGCTTTTCCACCTTCCCACTCTTCATGATAATAGGCAACTCCATTTCCAAAATAAACAAATCTGCAATCGTTGCCGCGAGCAATCTCAATTGCTTCTTTTATCGAAAAAAAGCCACATTGATCTGGTGTTATCACATACCCTTTTGAAGTTCCTCCTGATTGCTGAATCACCTTTTGCAATTCTGCATTGCCTTGGACGTCCAATGCTTTAAATAAATTCTGATTTAAATAGGTTCCAAAAAAGAAACGTGAAAGGCCATCTGACCTTTTTCGTGGGCTTTCTAACTCCCACAAGGTTCGTTCCTTTCGATTTGAAATAATAAATAAATCAACTATTTCTTTCTCTATTTTTAAATCAATTTCTTTCTCATCCATCTTCGTTTTCCTTTAATAAAAATGGAAAAAATGCGTTCCCCAATTTATAATCTTGAACATCGGAGTCTCAAGCTCCTTTTTAGCTTCCTTCAATAGCTGCGGTATATCCAGATTCTGAGGACATTTCTTTGTACAGGCACCACAGCCAACACATTTTGCAGCATTTGTTGTCTCTTTTCTAAATGTCGTCATCTGAATATAGCGCCAGCGCGCATGACTGTCCTCTGACAACTGATTATAACACTGAAAAACAGCTGGAATATCTACTCCCTTCGGGCATGGGCAGCAATAATTGCATCCTGTACAGCCTACCTTTACACTATTTTTGATATCGTTTTTCACATCCTCAATCAGTTGTCGCTCATCAGCTGTCAGGCAGCCCGGCAGCGCCAGTGATGCAGTTTTACAATTCTCATTTACCATCTCCATTGAGTTCATGCCGGATAACACACATGTTACCTGTGGCTGATCGTAAAGCCAACGAAGTGCCAGCGATGCGGCTGATTCATTTACATTAGACTTTGCAATGCGCTTTTTTGCTGTCTCTGGCAGCATTCCAACAAGACGACCTCCGCGAAGAGGCTCCATGATAATCACTGGAAGTCCTTTTTCTGCCGCGTATAAAAGACCCTTTTTTCCGGCCTGAATGTTTTCATCCAGATAGTTATACTGGATTTGGCAAAAATCCCAGTCAAACACATCTACAACTGGCTTAAAATTCTCGGTATTGCGTGATAGGAAAAACCGATATTTCGAATCTTTCCGCTGACCATTTTCTCCTTGATCCAATCCTCAAGCCCCATCGCTTTTAAGCGGTTCCAAGAAGCTAAATCATTCAGCATATGCATCAGATAATAATCAATATGATCGGTCTGCAAAAGCTCCAGCTCCTGATTAAAGATTTTTTCTGCCTGTGCAACGGAACGCACCATATACTGCGGAAGCTTTGTCGCAATATAAATCTGATCTCTGCAATTGTTCTCGGCCAGAATACGTCCAAGAACTTTTTCATTATTTTTGTAGACATATGCAGTATCAAAATAGTTTATACCCTGTCTGATTGCCTCCATCACCTGATCATTTGCCTTTTGAAAATATTCTCCTGTTCCGCTTCCCTCAAAGCGCATACAACCAAATCCTAATAAGGAGATGTCATTGCCTTTTTTATCTTTGCGATACTGCATTCTGTTTTCCTTTCCTTAATATATGATAAAGCTATTCGTGCCGATCATCTCGTCAAATGTTCATCTTCCACAGCTAGACTTGCATATTTGGCAAAGCCTTTGCATCTGACACCTTCGCAATTCAAATTGAAACCAGCGTAATCCAATATCTCTGCTCCACCACACCGTCTTCTTCAAACTCAGACTCCAATACACCACCGTTATTCGTAATTGATTTTGCCGATCCAATATTGGTCTTATCGCAGGTCATTAGCACCTTGTTAATGCCAAGTTCTTTGCATTTTTCAAGAGCCAGACCAATCATCGCTGTCGCATAACCTTTTCTTCTCTCACTCGGACGAATCCCATCGCCAATATGCCCACCACTCTTATAAAGACTTTCGTTTAAATAATGGCGAATATTCACAGCACCGACAAAAATATTGCGGTCGATATCCAAACAAAAATAGACAGAGTCCGGCACAAGACCAGGCTTTTCACCTTCTTTTGTCTCCAGATTTTCCAAATAGTACTCAAAATCATGGTAATCATTCTTTCGAATTGCATATGGAGAGAAGTCCTTTTCGACTGCCAGCCACTCATCCATCATATCTGTCAGCTGCTTCTTATATTCAGCAGTCAGCTTTACTAGTTTAATATTCACTACCATTTTCCTCCAAACTTCAACTCTATTTTTCATGACAGCTCACTTAACGAACCCTTTCCGATACGTCAACTCGAGTCTGGCACTTTTTTCACTACTATAATACAAATGCTATCTTACCGCAAGCCCAAATCGTTGTTCCTAGATGGATAAGTTTGATCTTTATATTATAATTTGGTTTCAAATCATTTTTCATCTTTTATACTCGATAAAATCCCTAATATATCCAATTTTATCTTTTATACTAGATAAAATTGTAATATTTGCTTGTTTTATCTAGTATACTAGTGATATGATATACTCACTATTATATGAAAGGAGCCTCTTTTATGATTAAACGTGAATTATATATGAAACGCATCCGACCATTTATCGGAAGCGATTTAGTCAAGGTTATGACTGGTATCCGTCGCTGTGGAAAATCCGTTATGCTAGAACTAATAAAAGACGAATTAAAAGCATCCGGTGTTGATTCGTCCCAATTTATCTCAATTAACTTTGAGGATATGAGATACACCTACCTGCAAACTGCACAGGCTCTGCATGATGAAATCACAAAGCTTGCTTCTTCCATTGATGGAAAAGTCTACCTTTTCTTTGATGAAATTCAAGAAGTAACAGATTGGGAAAAATGCATTAATTCTCTACGAATCACGCTTGACTGCGACGTTTACATTACAGGTTCGAATGCCAAACTGTTGTCCGGCGAACTTGCTACCTATCTTGGTGGCCGATATGTTGAATTTATTATTTATCCTTTTTCATTTGCAGAATTTCTTGAATTGTACCATCTCACTGCACCAGATGAATCAATTTCAAGCTGTTTTCAAAAATATCTTGTATCGGGTGGTATGCCATACTTGTCTAACCTTCGTTATGCCGAGGAACCATCCATTCAATATTTAACAGATCTTTTTAACTCAGTTCAGTTAAAAGATATTGTCAAAAGAAACAAGGTTCGCGATGTTGATCTGCTAGAGCGAATCACAGCTTATATTATGTCAAACATAGGGACACCATTTTCTGCTTCCTCTTTGGTGAAATTCTTAAAAAATGAGAAACGTTCTGTCTCTGCAGATACCATTCTCAATTATTTAAAATATTGTTGTGATGCCTACCTATTTTATCAGGTAAAACGTCAGGATCTTCAAGGAAAACAGCTTTTATCTTCAAATGAAAAGTATTATATCGCAGATCACGGTATTCGAGAAGCCGTCTTCGGCGGCAACATGCGCGATATCAATCTAATTCTTGAAAATATCATTTACATGGAACTACTGCGCCGTGGCTACACCGTCACAGTTGGAAAAGAGGGAAACAAAGAAGTCGATTTCGTATGTGACAAGCGTGGAGAGCGCCTCTATATTCAAGTAACCTACCTACTCGCATCACCCGAAACCATTCAGCGTGAATTTGGCGTGTATGATAACATTCGAGACAATTTTCCAAAGTATGTCGTATCTCTCGATGAATTTGATATGAGCAGAAATGGAATCAAGCACCGCAATATTCGCGACTTTCTACTAGAAGATTCTTGGGCATGATTTAGAACACAGGCGCTTTAATCCTCGTCCATTCAATGACCGAGTCATTCATCATCTGATACTTGCAATCTTCGAGTTGTACTGATATACTGTATCTTATCAGGGGCGCAATCTCCCCTGAGGTCAGTTCACGAAACTCCAGTTTATCCGTGCCTGACTCTAATTGTCAAGAAAGGTGGTTTTAAGATACTTTTATGAAGAAAACACTTGGTATTATCGGTGCCGAGCAGCAGGAAATTGATCTTTTGCTTGAGCATCTTTCACTTGAAAAGACCGTCAAAAAGGCCGGACTGTCTTTCTTTTGCGGTACCATCCATGATTATCCTGTTGTTATCGTAAAGGCCGGAATCGGAAAGGTGAATGCAGCAGCCTGCACACAGATGTTAATTGATCTGTTTGATGTAAAGATGATCGTAAACACAGGTGCTGCCGGATCCTTAGATTCCCGCATCAATATTGGCGATATTGTTGTCTCCACTGAGGTGATCCAGCATGATCTCGACGTTACAGATCTTGGCTATAAGCCAGGTGATGTTCCAGGTACTGGAAAGGTATTTACCTCTGACAAACTGCTCCATGATCTGGCTGTTTCCTGCAGCCATGAGGCAAATCCAGATGTTACAGTCTATGAGGGCTTAATCCTAACTGGAGACCAGTTTATTTCCGGACAGGAAAAGAAAAATTGGCTTATTGACACCTTCCATGGTCTTTGTGCTGAGATGGAAGGCGGTGCAATTGCCCATGTTGCTTCTTTAAATGAAGTTCCATTTTTGATCATTCGTTCAATCTCCGACAAGGCAGACGGAAGTGCAACTATGGATTACACACAGTTTTCCAAGATGGCATCATATCACTCTGCACGCCTCGTTGAAGCATTGATTGAAAAACTGTTGGCACTATAATTATTTTACTTGAATCATCACCCTACTTGGGTGCATACTATTTAGCGAAAGGAGTTTTACTATGTCCGTTTTAACTATTACAAAAAGCAATTTTGAAGAAACCGTTTTAAAGTCTGACAAGCCAGTACTGCTTGATTTCTGGGCTTCCTGGTGCGGTCCGTGCCGTATGCAGGGTCCGATTATTGATCAGCTTGCCGCTTCTCATTCCAACGTCGTATTTGGAAAGGTAAATGTAGATGAGGAGCCAGATCTTGCTTCCGAGTATGGCATCACCTCTATCCCAACTCTGATTATCTTTAGAGATGGCAGAGTGATTGATCAGGTAACAGGTGTTACCTCTAAGGCTTCTATTGAGCGGATGCTTGGCCTGTAATCCTGCATTATTTTAAAATAAGATAATAATAGGATTTTTGACTCCCCCGTTTTTTATAAGACGGGGGAGTTCACATGTTTAATTTGAAAGGCTATACATATCTATGAGAAATAAGCACGTTTTACACATGGTTCAGGCAGCACTGATCGCCGCCATGTATGTCGTTTTAACTTGGGTTGCCAATCTTTTAAGACTCGCAAATGGTGTTATTCAGGTTCGATTCTCTGAGGCACTGACCATTTTACCATTTTTTACACCAGCAGCAATTCCAGGACTTTTTGTTGGCTGCATCATCAGTAACACCATCACCGGATCTGCAATCTGGGATATTTTGTTTGGCTCACTTGCCACACTGATCGGTGCTTTCTTTACTTATAAGCTGCGCCATATCAGCAAATGGCTGGCACCTCTGCCGCCAATTTTAGCCAATATCCTTGTTGTTCCGCAGGTTCTTCGCATCGTCTATGGTGCACCAGACTCCATCTGGTACTTAACAGCTACAGTTGGCATAGGTGAGGTAATCTCCTGCGGCATACTTGGAATGCTTCTTTTGTTTGCACTGCAAAAGAATGCCAATCAGATTTTTCAATCATAATCACAAAAGCCACACTCAGTAAATGGGTGCGGCTTTTTTAATTACATCATTTCTTTTAATTCATCTGGTGTAAAGACATACTTAGAATTGCAGAACTGACAGCAGGTCTCAATATTCTCTCCTGCATCAATCATTTCCTGAATGTCTGATTTTTTAATGCTTGCGATTCCTCGTGCAAAACGCTCCTTACTGCATCCACATTTAAATGAGACAGCCAATCGATCAAGAACAGCAAGTTCCATATCACCAAGAAGCTCCTGCAAAATATCTTCCGGTGTTTTTCCACTGTCGAGCATTGCCGTTACTGAAGATACTTTTGCCAAACGCTTTTCTAGTGCAGAAATGGTTTCTTCTGATGCATCTGGCATAAGCTGAATAATAAATCCTCCTGCCTGACGTACAGTATTGTCCTTATTCATCAGCACGCCTAATCCAACGCTAGATGGTGTCTGCTCGGAGACAGCAAAATAATATGTCAAATCCTCGGCAATCTCTCCGCTTACAAGATCTGTCTGTCCCACATACGGATCCTTCAGACCAATATCTTTGATTACGCTTAGCACACCCTTTCCAATAGCACCTGCTACATCAAGTTTTCCAATAGAATTTGCCTGAATAAGTACAACCGGATTTTGCGCATATCCCTTTACATGGCCATGAGAATCAGCTGTTACTGTCAAAGAACCAATTGGGCCATCACCCTGAATCTTAACAGTCAGAAGCTCTTTATCTCCCTTCAGCATGCTGCCCATCATGACAGCTGCTGTCATTGTGCGTCCTAAAGCTGCGGTAACAACCGGACTTGTATTATGTGCATTTCTTGCATATTCTGTAAGATCTCTTGTGGTTGCGGCAAACGCACGGATCTGACCATTTGCAGCAGTCGCACGAATCATATAGTCACTCATGTTTCTTCCTCTTTTCTTTATAAGTTTTGCAGCGGTGTTTTTCCCTTTTCGCGTGCTATTATGTACACACGATCGGTATCTTTCGTTGCAGGTGCACCATTTTTATCAATTGCAGAAAGAAATATCATGCCCGACTCTTCAATTGCACAGCGCACCTCATCAATAGAAAACGCACGCTGCTCATGATATTCGTCAAAACGTTCATAACGATTATCCTCTTCCTGCACAAACAGCGTCAGCGCATAGCTGTTGATTCGTTTTTCTTCATCATAATCATTATCCCAAATAAAGCTTACCTCTTCATCTGCATCACAAAAACTCTGACAGCCAATACTCTTAAAATAATGGTCAGTCTTTAGATCAAATAAAAATATGCCATTTGGATCCAGATAATTATTGACGAGACGGCACACATTAACAAGATCATCGTATTCAGTCAAGTAATTCATTGTGTCACACAAGCTAATTACCGCGCGCACAGTTCCGTAAAGCTCAAACTCTCTCATATCCTGATTCAGATATAAAATAGATCTTCCACTTTGCTCACGCTTTTCAACAGCCTCTGCCAGCATTTCTTCTGAATTATCCACACCGATCATGTCAAATCCCTTCGCATCAAACATCTCGGTTAACGTTCCTGTTCCACAGCCTAGCTCTAGCATCAAACCATCCTCAATGCCAAATTTTTTAAGCTGATCGGTTACAAAATTGCACCACTCCTCATATGGAATTTCCTCCATCATACGATCATAGACAAGTGCAAATGCATGATATGCGTTCATAAATTCCCACGCCTTTCTTTTTTCTCCTCCACAACGGTTCAAGAACTTATTATACCTGATTTGAAGCTAATTTACAAGATTTTGACATCATCCAATAAAATAGAATACAAAATACTAGTGCAAAAGCAACACCAAACACGTTCTGTATCACACGCAAACTTACTGCACCCTTAAGTCCATAAGTCTGCGCAGCAATTGCAAGTGCGCCAAACGTATTAAATACTGCCTGCCATCCATATTTTACTGAAAATCCAACTCCGATTCCTCCGATAATTCCAATATATGCGTATATCGATGGCGGAAGCAGATAATACAATGCAACAAAGCAGATTACACCAGCAATGTTTCCAATAATTCTTTTTCTGACTCTATACTGCATATCCTCCATGAAAGGTACTATTGCTGACATAGCTGCAATACCCGCCCACATTGCTCTCGGCATTTTACATACCTGTGCAATAAAAAGCACTGTTGGCACACAAAGTATCTGGCACAGCTGCCATTTTGTTCTGGAAGATGTAAGGTCAAATTCTCTTATAATATCTTTAATTGTTCTCTTATAAGTTCTATTTTTATGATTTCTGAAAAATACAAGACAGGTAAGCAATGCTCCTACCACCATTGCTGCTAATCTCATCTGATAACTTTTTCCTGTCACATCATATCCATATAAAAGCAAATACCCCAAAACTAAAGTGGACTGATTAAACATAAATGGATTGTGGCATCCAAAAATAATAAACACTGCAAGCGCTGCCATATTCAAAAGTATACCCAACACAGGTGATACATGATTAGCCCAATGCGGAAATACTGCCATAATTGCAAAGAACAATACAAGTAATATCGTTGACTGTCCCGTATGGATTCCCAAATCTGCATTTCTAAATACCATAAGGCATAATAAAACTACTACACCTACAATACTATTTTCATTACCAAACAAAATGCTAAAAACAGTAACAAAACCAAAGCAAAATATCATTGTGAGCGCAATCTTTACAAGATATACAAGCATATGATATGCTTTTTCCTTCCCTGTCCCACTTGTCTTAAGCATCTTTTTTGATCCTGCCTGATTTAACTGCAATTCCTGATAAAACGTCATATCTTTCCTCCTAGTATTTTATAATTATTGTAATGGGAGCTGCACAACAAACCTGCATCCTCCATATTCGCGATTTTGTGCTTCAATCGTTCCGCCTGCACTGTCAATAATTCGCTTTACAAGTGCAAGACCAAGACCATTTCCTTCTGCCTTATGGGAACCATCTGCCTGATAAAACTTATCAAATATCCTGTTTTTTATTTCCTCGTCAATTCCAGGGCCTTCATCTTCCAAAATAAATTTTACCTGATCATTTTCCTGTTTTAAAAACATCGTAATTATTCCCTGATTAGGACTAAACTTAATGGCATTATCCAAAAGATTTATCCAGACATGCATAAAAAGTCCTTCATTTCCTACATATTTAACAGCCTCCATCTCTACCTGAAATCCAATTTCCTTCTGTGTCCACTTTGATTCTAGAGAAA
Organism: Firmicutes bacterium AF25-13AC; assembly: GCA_003478935.1. Classification (GTDB taxonomy): domain Bacteria; phylum Bacillota; class Clostridia; order Lachnospirales; family Lachnospiraceae; genus Anthropogastromicrobium; species Anthropogastromicrobium aceti. The sequence goes on along the minus strand of QUFP01000001.1, from coordinate 20,394 downwards.
GTAGTGCCTGTCTAATCTGCTCATCAAGACGATATTTTGTCTTTTTCATTGGAATATTCTGATTTTCCAGCTTAGACAGCAGAAGAATATTTCCAACAAGACAAGACAATCTCTGAGTATTAAACAGGATTTTCTCTACATATTCATTTTGTTCATTCGAAAGCTCCTCACCCTGAAGCAGCATCGTATAACCTTCAATCGCATTTATAGGTGTTTTAAATTCATGTGAAACATTAGAAACAAAATCCATCTGCAGTATGTGTGTCGCACGAAGCTCTTTTGTCATCACATTAAAACTATTATATGATTGTGCCACCTCTGCAATACGGCTACTTGTTTCTAATTGTTTATCAAAATCTCCTTGCGAAACGTCCTTCATTGCCTCGCTAAGCTTTGTGATCGGCTCTAAAACCTTTCTATTTAAAAGTGCTGTAATTAAACCTGCAATCATTGTATTAAAAATCAACAGCCAGACAATCGCAGGAATATTTTCCGGCATTTCCAGAAAATGCTTTAAAAACGCAAAAAGTAATGCTGAAATTATCATCGAACAGGCCAATGCCAGCCAAATAATGCCTGTCAGATATGTGCGAATTTTAAATTCCTTCTCTTTTCTTTTTTTCATGATTTCTTTACCACCTTATATCCAATGCCTCGCATCGTCACAATTTCAAAATCAGAGTTTTCCTTAAATCGCTCTCTAATTCTTCCAATATGAACTTCAATCGTATGTGGATCAGCCTCTGTTTCCACTCCCCAGACATCGTCCATCAGTTGCTGTTTTGTAAATGTACGTCCTGGCGATGCTGCCAATTTGTACAAAAGCAGAAATTCCTTTTTCGGAAGCACCTGAATTTCTGAACCCATTTTAACAGTCATTTGATCATAATCAAATTCTGTAGAGCCAATTATAATTTTATGTGCACTAAGGATCTGTGCACGCCTCAGCAAAGCCCCAACTCGTAAAACCATCTCATTTACATTAACTGGCTTTACCATATAATCATCACTTCCTGACAAAAATCCCTGACGCATATCATCAAACGTACCTTTTGCCGTAATCATCAGCACTGGAATCTGATATCCTGCTGCCCGTAGCCTAGAAACAAGCTCATACCCATCCATTACAGGCATCATAATATCAGAAATGATCAGATCGATGTACGCTGTGTCAAGCGTTTCCAATGCCTGCATGCCATCTGACGCGCATTTAACCTGATATCCATTTTTTTCAAGTACTTTTTGAAACAATTGACTCAATTCCTTATCATCTTCTACAATTAAAATATTAAACATATATCCTCCATAATTAAAACAAAAATCGTACCCATCCAAGCAAATGCTGTACTAAGAAAATCTTTATTTGTTTCTTTTTTGTTAATGCAATTGGCTCCACATGATATGGATTATTGTATGTTCCGTCTTCCAACACCTGTCTTGACATTTTTTCATACGTCATCATACCTTCCTCAAGCTGTTTGTTAATTTCACTGCTTCGTATAACTAACATAAGCTCTGTATCAAGATATGCACTTCTCATATCCATATTAAAAGAACCTATCACTGATAAATTATCATCAATCAAAATACTCTTTCCATGATATGAGAAACCACCTTCATACTCCCAAATATCAATCCCTGTATCTACGATTTTATCCCTGTTTACTGCATAATCTGCTGAACCAAACGGATTCCCATTATTTGCAGCAGAATTTGTCATGACAGAAAATTCCGAAACGTTCTTCGTAACATCTGCCCATGTATTATACATCATTTCATTGCAAATGATATACGGTGTATGAATTTTTACCCTTTCTTTCGCATTTTTCATAAGTTCCCCTAGCGTATACCAAACCACAGGCTCTTTTGCACCTGTATGGATAGGATTTGACACCAACGTAATCCTTTCTGTCTCAAAGGTTTCATCTGTATAATCGCTGTCAAAAATACGCTCTTTATACTCTGCAGCATATTCTTTATATTCTTCTTCCATTCTTAAGGCTGCTTTCTTCACAGAAGCCTTATCTGCCAATTTTTTATCTTCATGAAAATAAGCACAGTCATCCTGTTTCCATATATTTTCAAAATAATCCAGCAATTGGCTAACAGAATTTTCCTTCTGTGGATTCTCGCATATAACAAGGACATCTCTGTCATAATTTTTATATTTTTCAAAATCACCAAGAAAATAATTATACGTATTTCTTCCACCAAGAATATATATACTTCCATCTGCTATCAAATATTTATCATGCATCCTTCCCATCATTTTCCATGGTGTTAATGGATTTGCCCGATTATAAATCTTCACTTCAATATTTTCATGAGAAGATAACGCATAAAAATAAGGATTCCATTCCATAGCAGTCCAGCTTTCAAAGCCATCTGCTAGTATGCGAACTTTAATGCCTCTGTTTGCAGCCTCAAGAAGAGCTCCCATAATCAGCTTTCCGCTCTCATCAGAGTGAAATGCAAAAGTAGATAAAATAATCTCTTCCCTTGCATTTTGTATCAAACAGATTCTCTGTAAAAGAGCTTCATTGTTTTCTTCTATAATCGTGGCTCGTTCTGGGTTCTCACTAATCTGATTCCAATTTTTAATTTTCTCTTGAACTGCTGTTTTTGTTTCAGAAGATACTTTAGGCTGTTTTTTATATGCAGTGTAAATCCCAATTGCTTCATAAAAAATAATGACAAGAATCACTGCCAGTATACAAAAAATAATTTTTTGGATTTTACGCTGTTTGCTCATAGTATATTATCTTCCTTTCTTAATTGCTGCCTGTAGCATACAAATGCAAGCTCAATTAAACCTCAACAGAGGCTGACTTTTCCCAAAAACACTTTATTTTATTTACAAAAACAAAAAAATCCAGTATACTCATTGTATGGTGAATCTACATTGACATGATCTCTCACAAAGGAAAGGAAACAATATGATTTTATCCTATATCCGAAAAAATCAGTGTAAGCGCCTTTTTTACCCGCTGATGCTGCTTGGCGTCGTCATTTTTCTTGTATGGCGCTCGCCTGTCACTGAATATGTGACAAAACGCACCATCAGCAATGCCGTGCTCATCAATGATTCCATGGCAAAAAAGGTTTTATATGCGAAAATTAAAACAGGAACTCTCTACTACAGCGGCGAGGACTGTCTGGCAGGCGGTGAGCTCGTTGGACATTATTACTACGAGCTTATAGGCGGAAGCTGCCATTTTTATCTCATCCGTGCTCTGGCCGGCTATCCAGCTTCCAAAACACTTGAAGGACAGACTATTATAGGGCGCGTTGATGCTTTTGAACCCGAAATTCTAGATCCGCTCACACAAAAGCTTGCTGAAGATATTTCATGGGATGCAAAATCCCTTAAAAGCGTTTGCCAGAAATATTTTGTCAACCAGACTGCCTATCTAAACAGGCGTGAAATTGTGCTTATGGTTGTCCTCCTTTTGGTGTTTGTCTTAATGATTGTGGTTTTTATTCGCACATTTTTATATATCATAAATCCACGTCTAACAAAAACCTACCGAAATCTGGAGCACTATGGCAATCCTGAGAAAATTTTAAGTGATGTGGAAAAACAAATTCGTCGAAGGATTCTTCTGCAGACAAAGACACTTATTCTAACGCCTCGCTATCTTGTTGAGCTCTCTGATGATATATGTGCCATTATCCCACTTCCGGAAGTATTATGGATCTATGATCATGCTGCTATGCGCCGGACCATAAAGGGACGCCAGTTAAGCTATACAATCCATGTTGTCACCATGAAGGGTGAGGAATATACACTGACTGGAAAATCACACCGTGAAGTCAGCGCTATATATCACGAGCTAAATACTCGTTATCCGAATTTTTTCTTCGGTTATTCAAAAGAACATCAGGAAATGGTTCAATATGTATTGCATGAAATGAAAAACGAAAAAGCATAAGAAATCTGTATATAAAATGAATCAGAGGACATAATAAAAATGTCAGAAATCTAGCGGCATTTTAAATGCCGCAGTCAGCTGACAGGCGGTTATGATTCCCCCCTCTAAACCGCAAAGCTTACAAATGATATCATTTATTATTTATCCTCCCCTTTCAAAGAAGAGCCTGCGCAGATGCACAGGCTCTTTCTTCTATCACTTCGAGATTGCTTCAAATGCTTCCTGAAGATCATAAATAATATCATCAATATTTTCTGTACCAATTGAAAGACGAATGGTGTTTGGCTTGATTCCCTGCTCTGCCTGTTCAGCCTCGTTTAACTCAGCATGTGTAGTAGATGCCGGATGAATAACAAGAGACTTTACATCTGCTACATTTGCAAGCAGTGAGAACAGCTTCAGCTGATCAATAAACTCCTGTGCTTCCTTTGCGCCGCCCTTAATCTCAAATGTAAAGATAGAGCCGCCGCCATTTGGGAAATACTTCTTATAAAGTGCCTGCTGCTCTGGGTCTTCTGATACTGACGGATGATTTACCTTTTCTACAAGCGGCTGTTTTTTTAAGAAATCTACAACCTTAAGTGCATTCTCTACATGTCTCTCTACACGAAGGGACAATGTCTCAAGTCCTTGCAGGAAGATAAATGCATGGAACGGTGAAAGAGTTGCACCTGTATCACGAAGTAAAATAGCACGGATTCTTGTAACAAATGCTGCAGGACCTGCTGCGTCTGCAAAGCTAATTCCATGATAGCTTGGATCTGGCTGTGTCAGCTGTGGGAACTTTCCTGATGCTTTCCAGTCAAATGTTCCTCCATCTACAATGACACCTCCGATGGTAGTTCCATGACCACCGATAAACTTTGTTGCGGAGTGTACTACTACGTCTGCACCATACTCGATTGGTCTTACAAGATACGGTGTTGCAAATGTATTATCAATAACAAGCGGAATCTGATGCTTGTGCGCAATCTTTGCAATTTTCTCAATATCAACAACCTCTGAGTTTGGATTTCCCAGTGTCTCAATAAAAACCAGTTTTGTATTCTCCTTGATAGCACCCTCAATCTCTTCATAATTAAATGGATCTACGAATGTTGTGTTGATACCATATGATACAAATGTATGTGCCAACAAATTGTAGGTACCACCATAGATATTTTTTGCTGCAACAATATGATCACCTGCAAATGCCAGATTCTGGATTGCATATGCAACAGCTGCTGCGCCAGATCCAACTGCAAGTGCTGCAACACCACCCTCAAGGCTGGCAATTCTCTTCTCAAATACATCCTCAGTCGGATTAGTCAGTCTTCCGTAAATGTTGCCGGCATCCTTTAATGCAAAACGGTCAGCTGCATGCTGAGAGTTATGAAATACATAGGAAGATGTCTGATAAATCGGAACGGCTCTTGCATCTGTTACTGGATCAGCTTCCTCCTGTCCTACGTGAAGCTGCAGTGTCTCAAACTTTAATTTTCTTTCCTTTAATGTACTCATATTTAAATCCTCGCTTTCAGGTGGTGTTTTTTTGTTTCACTGTCTGTATTATAGCGAAGGCGCCTGTCTTTGTCTAATACACAAAAACAAGCGCCTGTTATTGGATTTTCCTATAACCATTAAGAATTATGAAAATGGTTTTTCATTATTTCAGCACTAGCTTCTTGTATTTTGCAAGCTCATTAACATAAAGCTGCGCCAGTTCACTTAACTGAATGCTTTTTCTCTTCACATATCCGATTGTCATGACCTCTGTTTCCTTAAGCGGAACTGCCGCATAGTCACTTCCGTTTAACTCCTCACAAATAATACCTGAACACAGAGTATAACCATTCAAGCCAACCATCAGATTTAGCATACTTGCTCGGTCATCTACCTGAATTGTCTGTTTATACTCGTAGGTACTAAAAACCTCCTCTGCAAAATAGAAGGAATTTGTCTTTCCCTGATCAAATGTAAGACAAGGATACTTTTCAAGTTCCTGTAAGCTAACACTAGACTTTGATGCAATCGGATTTTTCTTCCACACATATACATAAGTATTGCAGTCAAACAGTGGGATAAACTCAAGCTCACTCTCATGAATCAGCTTCATCAAAATCTTCCTATTAAAATCACTCATATAAAGAATACCAATCTCGCTGATAAAATCCTTTACATGCTCAATAACAGTTCCCGTCTTTGTCTCATGAATTGCAAACGCATAATCGTCCATACCAAATTCCTTTACCATCTCAACAAATGCTTTAACGGCAAAGGTATAATGCTGCATGGAAACGGCAAAGCGCTTCTTTGTTTGTGTCTTCTCTACGTATCGCTGCTCCATCAAACGATACTGCTCAACAACTTGTCTGGCGTAGCCTAAAAATTCATTTCCCTCCGTTGTCACAAGGATGCCTCTGTTGGTTCGTCCGAATATACGGATTCCAATCTCTCTCTCAAGTTCCTTTACTGCCTCTGAAAGACTCGGCTGAGAAATAAATAATTTTGCTGCTGCCTGATTCATTGATCCACAGTCCGCGACGGCAATCGCATATCGTAATTGCTGTAATGTCATTGCTACCGTCTCCTATTTTGTATGTTAGTATATGATACAGAAAAAGGCCCTGCTCTCTGCAGGGCCAAAAGGGAATAAAAAGGGGAGGGATGCCGATTACTTCATCGGCTATGAAAAAGATATATGAATGTCCAGTTGATTTCTCAACTGTGCCTACATAATAACCGATAAATGTGTTCAATTTTTGTCCAAACTTTTAACGATTTGTGAATGGACGGCCTTTTTTCCACTTTTTTTCATTTTCCGCAGAGTTTTACTATTGCAAGCGCAAAAATTTCCGCACTCATCACAAGCTGATCAATAATAACGAACTCATCCGGTCCATGCATATGGTTATCTACAGACGGATCTGCACATCCACATGCCACACCATTTTCAATATGATGAACGTAGGTTCCTCCACCAATTGCAAGTGGTTCTCTTACTTCACCAGTCACATCTGTATAAGTCTCAAGTAAGGTTTTTACAAGTTCAGAATCCTTTGGAACATAATGAGGCGGATTCAGCGGTGAATCATTTGGCTCAAAGCCGGCATCTGAAAGCTTCTTTTGAACAACATTCTTTGTATTTTCCTCTGTTGCACTGTTGCATGCACGGCAATCAAAGGTTCCACTCATCTTTGTATCATTTAATTCAAACAAATCAAGTGTCAGGGTTGTCTTTCCTGAAATTTCATCCTCAAGGTTCACACCAAGTCCTCCTCCGCAGTAATCACCGTGTGGGAACAGAGTAGTTACATTGTGAAGCAATGTCTTTGTCTTGCTTTCTGCAAGCGGTAGGGATGAAAGCAGCTTAAGAAGTGCAGTCAATGCATTGTTTCCATCCATTGGACTTGCCGCATGTGCAGATACACCATCTGCATGAATCATAAGAGCACCATCTTCAGCCAAAGAAACAGTAAACTTCACACCTGTCTCATCTTCAGCTTCTTTTACATATTTATTCATCTCATCTGCTGTCATTCCTTCAACAACGGCATCTGCCTTTGCTGGAACAACATTTACCTTAATTCCACTGACAGCACTTCTTACTCTAGGAAGACCTTCCTCTAGTGAAACTTCTGCTGTAAATGTAGTGTGAAGGCTTCCCTTCTCTAAAAATACAAGCGGAAAATCAGCATCCGGTGAAATTGTCATCGGTGCATGAGTATTCTTTCCAAAATAGTAGGCAATATCAGAACTTCCACACTCTTCATCAGATCCTAAAATCAAACGAACATCCTTATCTAACTCAAATCCAAGGTCACGCACTGCCTTCATTGCATAGAGTGCCGCAACAGCTGGTCCCTTATCGTCAGATGTTCCGCGTCCGTACATCTTTCCATCCTCAACTATAGGCTCAAACGGTGTTGTCTTTGTCCATCCGTCTCCGCCTGGAACAACATCAAGATGTGCCAGAATATCAAGTCCAAGCTCCTTTTCATTGATTACTGTGTCAATCGCATAATTATCCCAGTTTTTTCCTAAAAAGCCGTGCTTCTCAAAAAGAGATAATCCTGCATGAAGTGCCTCTGCTGCACCCTCGCCATATGGCTTTCCCGGCAGCGCCTCTGCACGAGCACTGTCTACTTTGATCAATGTCTTAATGTCTTCAACCATCTCATCGCGATGTACGCTAAGATACTCATGAATCTTTTCCTGTACTGTCATAATCTTTCACCTTTCTATATTTGCTATTGGTAGCGTTATGCTACTATGATACCCCTAGCCGCGCAAAATTGCAATGCTATTTTGCATAGCTAGAAATAGTTTCAAAAAAGCAAAAAAAACACTTGCAAACGTTTTATAACCTGCTATAATGTGCTGGAAAAACGTCAAAATCAACTTTAAAAAAGGAGCATAAGAAGTATGGCAAAAAATGCAACAAGGGAGATGACATCTGGAAGCCCGCTCAAATTAATTTTAAGCTTTGCAGTTCCGCTGCTGCTTGGCATGCTGTTTCAGCAATTCTACAGTATGGTTGATACTATTATTGTAGGAAAAAGTTTGGGCGTTGATCAGTTGGCCGGTGTCGGATCGACAGGAGCAATCAACTTTATGATAATTGGATTTTGCAACGGTGTCTGCAGCGGATTTGCTATCCCGATAGCACAAAGCTTTGGAGCAAAAGACTACAAAAGACTGAGAAAGTTTGTTGCAAACGCAGCCTGGCTGTCCATCGCATTCGCAGCTGTTATGACAGTTGTCGTCTGCGTACTATGCAGACAAATTCTTTTCTGGATGGACACACCAGAAAATATTTTTGAATATGCCTATAGCTACATATTTATTATTTTCCTCGGAATACCTGCCACATATCTATATAATCTACTGTCAGGTATTATTCGTTCCCTAGGAGACAGCCGAACACCAGTTATATTTCTAGTTATCTCAGCCATGTTAAATATTATTTTTGACCTGCTGGCAATTCTTGTGCTGCATATGGGAGTGGCAGGTGCTGCATGGGCTACAGTTCTCTCCCAGCTGATTTCTGGTATTCTATGCTTCTTATATATGAGAAAGCAATATGATATTCTCAGATTCGAAAAAGATGAGATCAAATTTGAAGGACGTCAGGCCATTATTCTTTGCAACATGGGCATTCCAATGGGGCTGCAGTACTCCATTACCGCAATCGGAAGTGTTATCTTACAGACTGCAGTAAACTCACTTGGTTCTCAGGCCGTAGCCGCAGTTACAGCTGCTGGCCGTATATCTGGCTTTAGCTGCTGCCCGTTTGATGCACTTGGCTCCACAATGGCAACATATGCCGGTCAAAATGTCGGCGCCGGGAAGCTTGATCGCGTTGGAAAAGGCTTGAAATCCGCAAGCTTCATAGGCGGCATCTATGCCATTATTGCTTTCTTTGTATTATCATTATTTGGAAGACAAATTGCACTTCTGTTTGTATCGGCAGATGAAATTGCCATTCTTGATCATGTTAAGCAGTTTTTAGTTTTCAACACGGCTTTCTACATTCCGCTTTGTCTCGTCAATACTGTGAGATTTTGCATACAGGGAATGGGCTATTCCCGATTGGCAATTTTAGCAGGTGTCTGTGAGATGGTTGGACGAATTATTGCCAGTCTTGTTCTTGTACCACTCATTGGCTTTGTTGGCATATGTCTTGCCAGTCCAATTGCATGGATCATGGCAGATCTGTTTCTCGTTCCAGCATACTGTCATACAATAAATCGAATGAAAAAATATTAGCTTCTTAAATTTAAAGCAGCTAATCAAAAAATACCCCTCGACAGGCTGCTTATGTGTGCAGACTGATCGAAGGGTATTTTTTATTAACGTACTGCCTTAAGCAGTGCATTTAGCAAAAAATTATTATTATAAAGAAATGTCAGCAGTGTACTCTGTGTAATCATTGAAAGTGCCTCGCGTCCCCAATCTTGTGCTGCAAACGCCGTCACAACAATTCCGCCGATCCATATTATAATCAACGCAGTACAAAGCCCGCAAATGGCGCCTGCAATACAGTCAATCTGATGCAAAACAGGCAGTCTCACAATTCCTGCTAAAACCATTGTTACAATACGAAGCAAAATCCATACAACAACAAAACTGATAATACAGCAAACAGCCTCAAATGCCAAATCTGTGAGCCATCCCGTAATATAGGCTGCTATATTTTGAATGCCACGCTGCTCATAAACTGCCTTGCTGTTGCTTTGCTCTAAAGATTTTGTCAGAACATCTGGCAGATTCAGACTATCAATGACCTTATCTGTCATCTGCGCCTGTCCTGCCTGAATCTCTTGTGTCTTTTCTTCCACAAATGAGCTAACACTAGTCTCTATTGCTGCATAAATCCCTGTCTGGTCTTTCACAAAATCAGACACAGGCTCGCGGACAAACAGCATGATTACCAAGCTTACAAAAAAGGACGCAAATGAAAGAACTGTTTTTACAAGTCCTCTTTTCGCACCAGCCAGTGTCGCAAGTACAATCAATACGATTACCGCTATCACAAGCCAATTCATAGAATCACACCTTTCTTTTTTCAGCCAACTTCAAAATCCTTATCACGCAAAATCAGACAGCCTCTCTTGTCATATTTGCTCTGGAAGAGCTTGCGCATAGATTTTTTCTCGGCCTTCTCAATTGCATTATTTACAATCATCTCAACAATACGCTTTTTATTGCGCTCCTGATTACCTGTAATTACTTTTAAGCGCTCCATCAGTGCCAGCTCACCTGATTTATCAAACACACTGTCCTCTCTATCTGCATATCCTCTTGCATACTCAAGAAGCTCAGTAACAGAATATGTCTCACGGACAAATTGGGCCGTAACTACCTGTGCAAGCTGTGGGTAATCAATAAGCAGATGACGAATTGAGGCCGGTGTATCGATGAATACAACAAGCAAGCTTCTGTCAGTTGGATCAATGATCTTACAAAATTCATTGATGACACGCTCATTCATGTCTGCCGCATCTTCAATCAGAATTGTCTTTCCAAGCAGCTTGTCAATTGACTTAACAAGTCCCTTCTGATTCAGCTTCTGACCTGTAATTTTCACAACAGATCTCGGAACTGCACGTGAAGAGCGTTCTGCCAGTTCCTCTAAATATTCAAGTGCCAGTTCAATATCATCCTCATCTGGCATCGCCTGAATAGCAAAATGCCATACACGTGACATATCCTCCGGATTGACAATTGGAAGTCCGCTGTTTGCTGTCATCTCCACTTGACGACTCTCAGCAGATTCTTCCTGAGCATCTTTCTCTTCTGGTTCTTCCTCAAATTCTTCTTGAGGTTCTTCCTCTTCTGGTTCTTCCTGAATCTCCTCCTGAGTCTCTGCTTCTTCTGGATCTTTTTCAAATTCTTCTTGAATTTCCTCCTGAGTCTCTTCTTCCTCTGGCTCTTTCTCAAGTTCTTCCTGAGTCTCTTCCTCTTCTGGCTCTTTTTCAGGTTCTTCTTGAACTTCTTCCTCTGGCTCTACTTCCACCGTTTCTGCACTGGTGCTGCCCACTCAAAAATCTGCGGTTCTTCTTCTGGCTTATATGCTTCAAACAAAACAGCCTCATCAGCGTTTTCACTATCCGAGGTTTCCTCTACGATTTCATTTTCTGTAGTTTCGTTTTCTGAAGTCTCGTCATCTAAAACTTCACTTTCTGTGGTTTCGTCCTCTGAAATTTCATCCTGCATATAGGAAACATCCTCAGACACCTGCAGTTTTTCTTCCTCTTCAACATCTGAAGGAATTTCAGAAACCAACTCCAAATCCTTCTCTCCGGCAAGCTGCTGCACCTGCTGTACCTGCTTTGCCAGCTCATCCTGCAGCTCATTTTGGGCATCCTCCTGCTTTGCACGCTGAATTACTGCCATAATTTCGTTCATGTCACTCGTAACAACACTTTGTCTGGCATGTTCTAACCTTTGTGCCTTCTTTAAGCGTTCTACTGCCTCTTGCTCCTCTTTGCGCTGCTTACGAAGCTTTTCTTCACGCTCTAGCAAAGCCTTCTGCTCATCCTCGCGCGCTTTAGCCTCTTTTTTAGCTGCCTCCTGCTCTGCCTGATATGCTTTTTCCTGCTCTTCCTGCCACTTTGAAATTTTTTCCTGTGCGGCAGCTTTTTTAGCTAACTCTGTCTGTGATTCTTTCTTTTCCTGCTCTTCTTGCTTTTTCTGAAGCTTTTCGTTTTCTTCCTGTGCCTTTTTGTCTGCAAACTTCTGAGCCTTTTCCTTTTGCGCCGGTGTTAACGGTGCAAACTGACTCTTAAGAGAAAGTGCCTTTTCCACATATTTTCCAAGGCCAAACCAAAGAATAATATCATCACACAGTTGGATACACTTATCCTTCTCATTATTCATCGCATATAAAACAGCCAGCTCATAAGCCCATTTCTCATCAAAATCCTCTCTCTTATAAGCTTCCAGAATTTTGATTTTTTCATCAAGAGTCGCCTTCTGATAACGTGCCATCTTATATAAAAGAATATATCTTCCCTGATCATTTGGTGCTATACGGCAAAACTCCTCGAAATAATTTTTTGCATCATCATAGCTATCTGCCTTCAATGCAAGCTCCGTCAGACGGTACACAATACGGCGTCCCATCGTTGCATACTCATATGCCTGCTGCAAAATATCGATTGCCTTTTCATACTCCCCTACTGCCGTATAGACATCGGCTGCCAGTGTCAGCATTTTTACATCGCGGATTTTTGTCCAGTCGATCGTATCGCACAGCTTTGCAGCCTCTGCATACTCTTTTCTGGCCGCAACCTGTCTGATATGCTCTGTTTTTAACTGATATTCGTATTTATCCATTTTGTCACCATTTCCTGCAACTATAATTCCACACGTCCATCAAGTGCACGTGTTAATGTCACTTCATCTATATATTCCAAATCACCGCCTACAGGCACACCACTTGCAATACGTGTTACCTTAATGCCAGCTGGCTTGATTAATTTGCTTATATACATCGCTGTTGCTTCTCCTTCCAGACTGGAATTTGTCGCAATAATCACCTCTCGCACATCTTCGCGCTGCAGGCGCACCAGCAATTCCTTTATTTTAATGTCTCCCGGTCCTATTCCAAGCATAGGAGAAATTGCCCCGTGAAGAACATGATACACGCCATCAAATTTTCCTGTTTTCTCATAAGCTGCCAGATCTCTGGAAGTTTCCACCACCATAATCACCGACTTGTCTCTCTTTGCACTGCTACAGATCGGACATAGCTCCTGATCTGTCAGTGTAAAGCACTCCTTGCAATAGCGGATATTGCTGCGCGCATTCACCATCGACTGCGCCAGCTGTTCCACCTGCTCTTTTGGCATATTAATAATATGAAATGCCAGACGCTGAGCTGATTTTGCTCCAATCCCAGGCAGTCTGGACAATTCTTCAATCAATTGATTTACTGTTTTGCTGTAAAAATCCATCAGAACGGAAAGCCTCCGCCAAGACCACCAAGGCTGCCGCCTAAACCACCTGCTAATTTGCCCATTGACTGAGAAGAAGCCTCATCAACCTGACGCATAGCCTCATTTACAGCTGCTACGATCAGATCCTGCAATGTCTCGATATCATCTGGATCAACAGCTTCTTCTGCCAACTCAACATTTGTTACTTCTCTTTTGCCAGAAACAGTAACCTTAACAACACCGCCGCCTACACTTGCGGTAAATTCCTTTTCCTCAAGCTCCTTCTGCTGCTCCTCCATCTGGCGCTGCATTCTCTGTGCCTGCTTCATTAAATTGTTCATATTGCCCGGCATACCGCCTGGGAATCCACCTCTTTTTGCCATGTCTTTACTTTTCCTTTCAACTATAAATTTAATTATTCATCTTCAACACCAATTTCCATATTGATTCCCTCAATATGGCTGCCTCTTGTAATGCGCGGCATCGCCTCACCTGCCTCAAGAAGCTTCGCAGTAATTGAAAATTCCTTCTGATACTGCTTGTTTAACATCTGCCGAAGCTCTTCCATACGTTCCTGTCGAAGCATCAGCTCATAGTTAAATTTGTTTGTGAATACAATGCACAAGCCTTTTGCCTTATCATAGCTTATATTTGTTCCCATCAAAATCGAATTCATAAATCCCGACTGCATGTGAGAAAGCTTCTTCCACTCACTGCTTATTTTTTGATAGTCCTCATATTCAGCTTCGCTTAATTCAACAGTCTGCGCTGCTTTTTGCATAACAGGCTGCTTTGCATCACCTTCAAAATAAGAATCAAAAATGCTTCCCGACTGCTGCGGTTCTGTATTATTAACAAAACTGCCAGAAGCAATTTTCTCCTCAATTTGATCCAGTCTCACACGAAGACTCTCTATATCGTCCTCCATCTGCGGCTGCATCATCTTAATAATTGCCATCTCAATAAGTACTCGTTTTGAGACAGCAAATTTGAGCTGATTTGAAAGCTCAGAACATATCCTGATATTTCTCATCAGCACACTAAGCGCTACCATCTTTGATTCTTCTCGAAGCGCCTCATAATTTTCTTTTGTCATCTCAAGTGCCTGCGCACTCTGGTCTGCTGTCTGCACCAGCATAAGATTTCGCAGATACCAGATAAAGTCTGTAACAAATTGGCTAAGATCGCGCCCCTGTGAACTGATTTCATCCATCAGCTGCACGCATCCCGGCACATCACATCGTATAATCAGGCGAAGCAGCTTAGAAAATACCTGTGTATCTACTGCACCGAGTACATCTAGCACCTTCTCATACGTCAGCCTCTGACCATAATAAAATGAAATACATTGTTCCAAAAGACTTAATGCATCTCGCATCGATCCATCAGCTGCTTTTGCTACGTAGCGAACTGCATCCTCATCTGCCTCGACACCTTCTGCCTTAAGCAGATTGGAAACCTGATCTGCTATTACATTATTTCCAATTCGCCTGAAATCATATCGCTGACATCTCGACAAAACCGTGATAGGTATTTTATTTGCCTCTGTCGTTGCTAAAATAAAAATCACATATGCCGGCGGCTCCTCAAGCGTTTTTAAAAGCGCATTAAAAGCCCCCGCCGACAGCATATGCACCTCATCTATGATATAGACGCGATATTTTCCTTCTGTCGGCGAGTACTGAACCTGATCACGAATCTCTCTGATATTATCGACACCGTTGTTTGATGCCGCATCAATTTCAGCCACATTGACTGAGCGTCCCTCAAGGATCGACCGGCACACCGCACATTCATTGCACGGGCTTCCATCCACAGGATGCTCACAGTTGACGGCACGCGCCATGATCTTTGCAATCGTGGTTTTTCCTGTTCCTCTCGTGCCGCAGAACAGATAAGCATGACCTACGCGGTCTGAAATAATCTGATTTTTTAAAGTCCGTACAATGTGCTCCTGCCCTCTTACATCTTCAAATCGGGCAGGACGCCATTTGCGGTATAATGCTGTATATGCCATTTACAATTAATCTCCAAATGAAATTCCCATGAGCTTTGCTTCCTGAACCATCTCATCATCCGGCTGGATCATTTTAAGCTTTCCTGCAACATCTGCTAACGGAATCTTTGCGATATGGTTGTTCTTCATACCTACCAGGTAGCCAAACTCTCCGTCTAAGATCATCTTGCCTGCTGCTGCGCCAAGTCTTGTTGAAAGGACACGGTCATAAGGGCACGGACTTCCACCTCTTTGCATATGACCTGGAACTGCTACACGCACCTCCTGTCCAGTCAGCTCAGAAATCTTTGCACCAATCTCGTAAGAGATAGATGGATACTGACGCGTTGCAATATATTTCTTATATTCTTTCTTTGAAAGTGCAGCCTGCTCCTTGGAGATTGCACCCTCAGCAACAGCAATGATTGAGAAACGCTTTCCTTCCTTAGCACGCTTATTTACAGCTGCTGCCACCTTATTGATATCATACGGAATCTCTGGAACAAGAATGATATCTGCTCCGCCTGCAATACCTGCATGAAGCGTAAGCCATCCTACCTTATGACCCATTATCTCCACGATAAAAACACGTCCGTGTGAAGCTGCAGTTGTATGGATACAGTCAATAGTCTGTGTAGCCAGATTGATAGCACTCTGAAAACCAAAGGTAACATCAGTTCCCCACAGATCGTTGTCAATTGTTTTTGGAAGTCCGATGACGTTAAGTCCTTCCTGACGAAGAAGATTTGTCGTCTTCTGGCTGCCATTTCCGCCTAATACTACGAGACAGTCAAGCTTTAGCTTCTTGTAGGTATTCTTCATTGCCTCTACCTTATCAAGACCATTCTCATCCGGGACACGCATCAGCTTAAATGGCTGTCTGCTCGTACCCAAAATCGTACCGCCATTTGTCAGAATTCCAGAAAAATCCTTTGATTTCATAATACGGTAATCCTCATAGATCAGTCCGCGATAACCTTCGATGAAACCAATAATTTCAACATCCTTTCTCTGATTATATAGCGTCTTTGCAACACCTCTCATGGTTGCATTCAAGCTCTGACAATCTCCGCCGCTGGTTAACATTCCAACTCTCATCGTATCTTCCTCCTTATAATTTAGGATTTCAGCTATATCAATGGCAAAACTAACCCATCGTAGTTTTTATTATACAAAAAAAGAGCTGTCGATGCAACAGACAACTCCTAAAAAACTCTTTTTCTTTTGATATATCATTTTTTTGCGCATCCCAGCTTCGAATGCCACCCCCAGACGTTACCTCTGCAGCCTGCTCGGCTCAGGCACCCTCACGGCACACAAGAGATTCTGCTTAATGCTGCTTCGTTCCCGACCTGACATGGTTCACAGAGTCTTGTTGCGTAAGACCCAAACTTCAACGCCACTTACAGAGGGCAGCTCTACAAGTGAAACACCCTCAGCCGGGATATGACCCCCACTATAGCGGATTGAAGGTACAAGGCACCGCTACCGCCCCGGCTGCGCATCCATAATTGTATCGGATATTTCTTCGTTTGTCAAGGGGCGTTTCTTCTTTTTTACCCTGATACGTTTAAAAAACTCTGACAATATCTGCGAGCATTCCTGTTCCAAAACACCCTTTGTGATCGGAATCTGATGATTAAACTGCTGCATATCAAGCAAATTTATAATGGAACCCGCACACCCTGCCTTTGCATTCATTGCACCTATAACCACACGATCAAGACGTGCCTGCACGGCTGCTCCGGCACACATCTGGCATGGCTCAAGCGTCACGTACATCGTACATCCCTCCAGACGCCAGTCACCAAGCTTTTTCGATGCTTTTTTCATAGCTGCCAGCTCTGCATGACCAAGCACTGAGCTTTCTATGTTTCTTCTGTTATAGCCTCTGGCAATGACTTTTCCATCACAAACGATAACACAGCCAATTGGAACTTCATCAATAGCTGCTGCCTTTTTGGCCTGTGTAAGTGCCTGACGCATAAATTTTCGGTCTTCCTTTTCTCTAAGCCTTGCCTGTTCTTCCAAAAGCTGCTCGTTCTCTGTTGCCATTGTTTTCCCTTTCTTCTGTTTTTGATGTGTTTTTAACCAAATGCAGGATTCACCGTTTTTTGTTGATCTGCAACTGTCATCTTTGCTTCCTTTTTTTCACCCTGATCATCTGCCGGAAATACAATCGGCACACACCAGTAGCCAAAGTCTCCTGCTGACGCTTTTTTTGATTTAACGGAGCGAAAACAATAAAAGCCAAACATCTGCGCCATAAGTTCCTCACTCTTTTCATAATTGCCAGGCACCCAAAGCTCATAACGTCCTTGTGTCACTTTTGCAAATACAATATAGCGGTACTTCACAAAACTGTACATCAAAAATCCATTATTGCTTAACATCCAATTTGGACGAGGAAGACGGCCAATATCTGCTGGCATTACCTTTAAACAAACTACTGTATCACCCGGAAGCGTCTCAATATGCTGATACGCTGTACTTAACTGTGCCCAAACAGCATCTGCCTTGTCTTGTCCCTGTTCTATTTTGTTTGTTTCTTTGCTATCAATCTCACAGCAAACTTCCATCGTTTGAAGTTCTTCCTGAGGCTGATTTTCCAAAACCTGTTCATCTTCAGACTGTGCTGTTTGTTTTGCTCGATCCTTCTCAAACAGTGAGAGTCCAAAATACTGGTCATCCCAGACAGTTGCATAAGCGTTTGAAAACGGCTTCTGTCTGCCTGCTACAATTCCGCTAAGCTGCTCAAATTTAATCTCACTTCCTGCAAGATAAACGCCGTTATTGATGTACTGGAGCTGTCCTTTTCCATTTTTTACAACCATACGGCCAAGCGGCACACAATCGCAGCCATCCTTTGTATGATAAAAGCCAAATACATGCAAAATTTCAGCCTGCTCATTATTTTTTACAGACAGGAAAATACGCTGTACATCTCCTCTGATTTCTATCTTTGCAAACCCGCAGTTTTCCTTTTTTTGATCACCCTCATACTCAAAAAGATATGAGAGGAAGCGCTGATACTGTGCCATATTGATACCTTCCTTTCCTTATATGTATTCTAAATAAGTACATATGAAAGAAAGGCATCGTTTAGAACAATTTAATTCGCGCTTTTTGACAATGCATCAGAAAGTGCTGCAAACTGCTCAAGTGTCAGCGTTTCTCCACGCACGTTTGCTGCTAAACCAATGCTTTCAAGCACAGCTGCAAGCTCTTCCTTTGATTTGTTTAAACCGCCTACGTTATATAGGCCATTTACTAGTGTTTTTCTTCTCTGATTAAAGGATGCACGTATAATGTCAAACATCAGCTTTTCATTTTTTACTGCTACTGGTTTTTTATGACTTGTCAGACGGATAACAGCACTTCCGACATTTGGTCTTGGCATAAAGCAGTTTGGCGGAACATTTGCCACGATATATGGTTCTGCATAAAACTGTACAGCAAGAGACAGTGCACCATAATCCTTTCCGCCAGGAAGTGCCTGCATACGCTGTGCGACCTCTTTCTGTACCATAACAGTCACACTCTCCATAGGTACATGACTCTCAAATAATCCCATTAAAATTGGTGTAGTAATATAATACGGAAGATTTGCAACTACCTTGATGCGTTTTCCCTCACACTTTTCTTCCACGAGCTTGTTAATATCAAGCTTAAGAACATCATTATGAATAACCGTAACATTATCATATGGAGACAGCGTGTCCTGTAAAATCGGAATCAGATTGTCATCGATTTCAACTGCAAATACATGTTTTGCAGATTCGCACAGATATTGGGTCAGTGTTCCAATTCCCGGTCCAATCTCAAGTACATAATCCTCTGGTGTGATCTCTGCTGCACGCACAATCTTATCAAGCACATGCGTATCAATCAGAAAGTTCTGACCAAATTTCTTTGCAAAATGAAACTGGTATTTCTGTAATACCTCTATTGTATTCTTTGGATTTCCTAATTCAGCCACAGTTTTCCTCCAATCGGTACAGTCTTTTGGCATTTGCAAGCGTTGTCGTAATAACAGTTTCCTCAGACACCTGCTTGATCTGTGCCAGTTGCTTTACTACTTCTTTTAAATACATTGAATTATTACGTTTTCCGCGATATGGCACAGGTGCCAGATATGGACTATCTGTCTCAAGCACAATCGAAGAAAGCGGAATTTCTGATGCCACCTCTTTAATTACCCTGGCATTTTTAAAGGTAAGCACACCTCCTATTCCAATGAAAAATCCCATCGAAACATATTCCTTTGCCATAGGAGCTGCATATGAATAGCAATGGATTACACCAGTATTTCCTGCCTTGGCAGCCTCTCTCATTATATCCATAGTGTCCTTTGCTGCTTCTCTGCTGTGTATAATAACAGGCAGATCAACCTCTCTTGCAAGTTCAAGCTGTCGCTCAAACCATTTTTTCTGAACTTCTCTTGGTGAATTGTCCCAATAATAGTCAAGTCCGATCTCACCAATTGCCACGACCTTTTTTTCCTGTGCAAGGCTTCGCAGCGTCTCAATATCTTCCTCTGTCATATCAGCTGTGCTGTCTGGATGAACACCAACGGCAGCATATATCTGCGGCCACTTTTTTGAAAGAGCAACCGCACTTTTTGAGGATTTTACAGACGCACCAACGTCCGTGATACAACAAATGCCGGAGGAGAAAATCTCCCCCAGCAATGTATCGCGATCCTCATCAAATGCATCATCATCATAATGCGCATGAGTATCAAAAATCATTTTATATTCCTCTCTGTTACAATCCGAAAATTTATTCGATTGTCTCTGCAATCTCTGCTGCCGGTGCTTCCTGCACATCAGCTGCTGGTGTATCTGGCTGAGCCGGCGTATCTGGCTGAGCTGGTGTATCTGGCTGAGCCGGTGTATCTGGCTGAGCCGGTGTATCTGGCTCTGTCGGCACTGTATCTGGCTGCGCTGGTGTATCTGGCTCTGTTGGCTGCGTTGGTGCCGGCTTTGGCTGTGTCGGCTGAGTCGGTGCCGGCTTTGGCTGCGTTGGCTGCGTCGGTGCCGGC